>NZ_NTFS01000748.1 GCF_002289455.1 Brunnivagina elsteri CCALA 953 | reverse complement strand
ACTAACGCCTAAAACTACCCTAACAGTGGGCAGTGTTGCATCTAGATTCGCTTTGTGGAGTTTTTCAGCAAACCCTAAATATTAATGGTAAATATTCACTCAATTTAACTGCTTCTTTATGAACACAGTAGTTTTGATAAGAATTAATGAAAACAAGTATTTACTCAGGGCTAGGTAATTGTATTTTGAATAGTTCAGTGCCATTATCTTAGTAAGATTACGCAACACAACCCATAAACTATTGCTTTAATATTGAATTTTGTGATTAACACAACAAAGTATTAGTACCTTTGAGTAAGGAATATGGATTAAATAAAGTGCAAATGTAGGGTGCTGTTAGCGTAGCGCACCATCAAAAGTTGTAGGTTATTAAATTTCCGTTCCTAAGCGATCGCTCGCCTATATCTTGAGTGTTAACCTTGGCTCGCGATTCCCGTGAATACCGAGCTTTCAACGGTTCCCCAAGAGCATGTAATCAAAAATCTAAAAAATAGGAATAACACATGAAAAAGCAACTATTAGCGGCAGGAATCATCGCTTTCTCAATCTCTTTACCTTCAAAAGCCTCTGCGGCAAGTTTTAGATCTTACGTATTCGGAGATAGTCTTTCTGATATTGGTAAGGCATTTGCTCTGACAGGTCAGGGAATACCTCCAGCACCATATTTTAATGGGCGTTTTTCCAATGGTCCAGTATGGGTAGAGTATTTATCCCCAGCTTTTGGAGCGAAGCAAACTAACTATGCAATCGGTGGCGCAAATACCGGAGATACAAATACTCTAATTCCAGGAAATCCTCTCAAATTACCGGGATTAGCCCAACAAGTTGAGGAATTCACAGCCACCAATCCAAAGGTTGATGAAGATGCACTTTACATTCTCTGGGCTGGTGCTAACGATTATCTTGGTGGTGGACAGACAAATCCTGGCATACCCGTTGGTAATATTACAAATGCAGTCACATCACTGGCAAAATTGGGTGCTAAAAACTTCCTTGTTGCAAATTTACCAGACTTGGGTAAACTTCCAGGCACTATTAACAAGGATTTTTCTACAGGACTCAGTACTTTAACTGCATTTCATAACACTCTCTTAAATTCAAGCTTGACAACATTGAGTCAGCAACTCGGATTAAAAATGATTCAGTTAGATGTCAATGATTTATTCTCTCAAGCAATTGCCACAAAAGTTTTTGCAAACACAACAGAGCCTTGTTTAAACCTTGCAGCTAAGACAATTTGCAGCAATCCCAACGACTACTTATTCTGGGATGATATTCACCCCACAAATTTCCACGGAGATGCAAGGATTTTGAGGTTCTAAATACTATAATCTTGTATCAGCTTGGAATA
>NZ_NTFS01000747.1 GCF_002289455.1 Brunnivagina elsteri CCALA 953 | reverse complement strand
GTCTCTACGTCTTTTCCGGAGATGTCTATTGATTTATGGACTATACCTGTATAAATTTACATGATAGATAATAATTTAAATCTCAACTAAGTATTTACGCATATGTGGCAGCGTCTTGATGTTAAAAAAAATACAGATTCAAACCCTCTGCCGCGCAATCGCTATTACATTTATATGCGCTGGCACAAATCCCCCCTTCCCTGGAATATATTTGAAGCTCCTCCATGTGAATTGGGTTTAGCAGCATATCTTAGCAAAGTGTTGCAAGAAATGGAGAAGCGTTTACAATTAGAAAATTTAATATTTTATATTACATGGGATGACGTTAACGAGTTACCAACTTATGGTGATAATGTTGTCGTTATTGTACTTGGTGACGAATGGTATCGAATTCCGAAATATGTAAATAAAGTAGGTGCTATTTTTAAATGTATTGGTACAGGTGCAATTTTAGGATGTAATCCTATCTACAAACCATCTCATCTGAATTTACTGACATTAATCCAATATTTGCGAATTTTATTAGTCGGTATTCCTGGTTTCTTGAATTACTATTTGCATCAAATTAAAGATATATTTACAGGGCAAAATAGTATTGCACCAATTTACGATATTCCCCTGGGTTATGCTAATTCACAAGAATTATCAATTAAACCAATCGAAAAACGTACTTTTGATGCTTATTTCTCAGGCAGTATTACCCACATAGACTATCCCAAATGGTCGATAAAACGTTTGATTAGCACACCGAAAATGCTGGCAAGACAAACAATGGTGTCAAAGCTTTCTAGTATTAAAATAAATAATCCCCAACTGAATATAGAACTAGCAATCACTGGTAATTTTTTCTCTAGTTTCAATGCTCAAGCGGTTTCCAACCAAGCAGAACAACCGGAAATACGCAGTTATTCAGAGGCAATGATGAATACAAAAATATGCCTCGTACCTCGTGGAAGCTCTTTTGAAACGACAAGACTATTTGAAGCGATGCGATATGGTTGTATTGTTATTACTGAGGCATTACCATCCCGTTGGTATTTAGATGGTGCCCCAATCATTCAAATTCGTGACTGGGATGAACTGGAAAAGGTGATCGAAAACCTATATGCGAAACCCCAACTCATGCAGGAACTTCACCAAGAATCGTTAAAATGGTGGGAAAGCAAATGCTGTGAAGCTATTGTTGGTGGCTATTTTGCAAATAATCTCAATGCGAAACACCGTACATCACTGTTGAAATTCTCTCCAATACTTTCTAGACAAGTATCTCAAGCATAGTATACTGCAAACGGCTTAAAATTTGACTAATATAGAACCCCTCTCCAACCTCTCCCCTTACTAAGGGGAGAGGCTTA
>NZ_NTFS01000746.1 GCF_002289455.1 Brunnivagina elsteri CCALA 953 | reverse complement strand
AAATTAATTATGCGTTGCCCAGAACCCTTGTCGTGCCTCCGCAATGCTACGTCTCTACATCTTTTCCGGAGATGTCTAATATTCTCCGCGCAACTTTGCGTTTCTCTCCGCGTACCTCTGCGTTTAAAAGCTAAACTTCGTTCATTCTTGACTGGAACCTAAGATTAATCCTGCTATTCTAGCCACAAACAATCAGGAAGTTAACAATGAGAGTACGATCGCAGGAAATTTATAATCTCCTACTAAAATCCAGTCAGACAAATGTACTAATCCAAGAAATTATTGTTGGACTAACTTGGACATATTGTCAAGCAGAAGGTATTGGATTATGCATGAGTCCAGGACAAGCAAACCGGACATTACCTTGGTCAGGAACACTAGTAAATACTGCGATCGCAAATATTGCACCTTGGCTGAAATCCTGGGATAGCTATGAAGCCACTGTGGCAATGGCAGCAATTAATGCCGTCATCAACCCATCTTCACCACTTTTAGCTTCTGCACAACCAATTTACCCTAAAGGCTCGGCAAATCTTGCTGTGTTTGAGCATTTTCTACCATTGATTCGGGGAAAAAAAGTAGTTACAATTGGACGCTATCCTGGATTATCTGAATATGAACAGGAAGTAGACATGACTGTACTCGAACGTCAACCAAGTAACCAAGATTTACCTGATACAGCCTGTGAATATCTACTACCGGAAGCCGATTGGGTCTTTTTAACGGCAACTTCTATTGTTAATAAAACCTTTCCGCGTTTAGTTGAATTATCGCAAAATGCCCAATTAGTGTTAATGGGACCTACTGTACCTTGGTTGTCAGATTTAGCAGATATGGGGATCGATTATTTAGCAGGTGTTGCTGTTGCCAATCCAGAGGCATTACGGCAAACGATTGCAGAGGGAGGAGGCACTAGGATTTTTGACAGGGGAGTACGATATCATATTTTAAAACTATAATCTATGTTTAAAAAATGTGCAGATGATTTAAAGCAGCTTCTCAAACCAGAAATATATGCTGCGGTTGTGGGGGAAGATTCGGTGTTTTCTGCCGATTTAAACTCGGATGGCAGTTGTTTGAATCGATTGATGGCATTGAATATTCTGACTTTTCCCGTTAAGTCTGGAAACATAGATATCGCAAGGGTTTCAGTCCATAGTTTTATTATCAATAAAAGACGTTTAATGATAATATAACAACGGGAAAATAGGAATTTTAGGATAGCACTCCTGATCGCGTTCACGTATAGTGGCGGCTTCCGCATCGCTGTAATAGAAAGATAACGGGAAAAGTCAGAATATTCAATGCCATCAATCGATTCAAACAACTGCCATCCGAGTTTAAATCGGCAGAAAAC
>NZ_NTFS01000745.1 GCF_002289455.1 Brunnivagina elsteri CCALA 953 | reverse complement strand
GTTCAACTCTTACTATCACCATTGGGGATAAATAATTATTGATACTGAAAATTAGTACAGAATAATTTTAATTCTGAAATCTAAGAGAGTAAGATTCAAGCTAATTGTTTTCCTCAAGTCCCAATTTCCAAGATGCCGGGGCAAGAGTAATTTTTGCTTTCGTTACCTGTATTTAGAGAGGGATAAACCATGTTAAAGAGATTTTGTAGTCAAGCATTTGGAACAATCAATGTAGTAGTGGGAGTTTCTTCTTTAGCTGCGATCGCTATTGGTATGTTAACAATCTTTGGTAGTGGTGGTTTACTTTTACTTAATAAAGGTGGAGTGAAAACTATACCAGAGAAACAGATTAAGCAAACTTTACAACTGGGAATAGGTTCTACTCTTCTCGGTACTGTTGGGTTTGTATCTGCGATTGTAGCTGCTGCTGGTATTGCTTCGATTTCATATGCGGTTGATGGGGAGGAAGAATCTGTAACTTCTAGTCCAGACTAATTCTGTGGTATTTAATTCAAGTGAGAGTATCCAAACTCAGGATAATATGGTTAAAAGTTAATCCAGCTAGGGTGAGGTAATGAATTTAGATTCTAACTTTCAAATTCTATAAATACCAAGGATAGAGTATCAGAGGTTTGGATTTCTATTAACTTATTTATTCCTTTGAAGTCACTACAAATTCTCAGAGATGTAGCTTTATTACTACTTTTTTGGTAGTGAGACTCTCTTGACTTCAGGGTTATGGGGATGATTTTTTGATGCATTCAGTACGGGGAGCTATCTCCCCACTACTGGGTGGTATCTACAAATCACCCAATAATTCTCTGGAGGAACTACAATGTTTGAATTTTTGTTTGATTGTTCGGCTTTTGAAATTTCTACTACCACTCAATTGCTCAACAATATCTTGTTTCCGGTTGTTTTGTTTCTGGTCATCTTTTGGTTGATGTGTGAGATTTTCTTAGTTGATGACAATTTACCAATGGTACATGAAGAGTTTACCTCTGGTGTTGTCAAAACTCAGATTGATGAAGATATTCTCAATCAATCACATGAATCAAACATTGATAAATTGCTTGCTAATATGGCAGCAACAAGTGATGAGAAACAAAGCAAAACTGCGTTGTTTGATATTGATAGAGAAGGTGAAAGCCTCAAAGCTTTGGGTGTGCGTCAACTTCGAGATTTCTGTAAAAATAGAAAAATCAAGGGTTACGCTGCTGTTTATAACGGGGTGAAATGAGCAATCGTACAGAAACTTACGCTAAGGCTGAAACACTTACTACATGTCGGTTAACCCATAATATTGCCGTAAAAACGTGCTTATGCTTCCAATTCACTTCGGCAACATTATGCCTCAAACC
>NZ_NTFS01000744.1 GCF_002289455.1 Brunnivagina elsteri CCALA 953 | reverse complement strand
AATATAGATGATGCAAAATTAATTTGTAATGAGTTATTGTTATTAATTGATGTTAGATATAAAGTGTTAGGTGATGGTGGATTATCTCAGTGTGGAAATGTGGATTTTTGAATTTCAGCAATCTGAGATTATTAGCTGGGAATGGTTGCAATGTGATTGGTCGCAAGAAGTCATGCGATAAACATGCGATGCCCTTGGCGACCACTTTGTGGTATCGCAAAGTGCGAAACGTAGGTTTCTCGTAACTAAAAACGCTTCTGGCTTTGGGAATAATCGCATTTTTGATGTGATTTCCATACCAAATCACCAAAATCTATGGTTTACGGATGATGAACCGTTTGTTCGTCACGAATCCAAGTCAGACGGGCACTTTATCATTAGAAGCTATCCAATGACTGAAGCTCAAAAATAATCACAGTTTTGGCTGTCGGGCACGTTGGATTCGGAACACGGAAATATATATGAGGAGAAAACTTGAATGCTTAACTAAAAACTAATCTGGGAATTGCGAATTTCAAAACAGTTCTTTTGTACTTATTGGGTAATACAGAATTCATTAACTATATAAAGTACGGTTGTCCGTACTAAACAAGTGTAATTTGCCGTATTTTGTTCAAGTATGATCATAATTATGTCGATTCCGATTCGATGCCAAACCACTCTAAACAAATAACCCAACACTGATTTGCGGTCAGCATTGGGCTTTTAGTTCACGCCATCACTGATTTGCGGTCGGTGATAGCAGATTTTTAATCATTACTAAGACTATGATACCGAAGATTCAAGAAAATCCATCGGTTGGAAGCCATATTGGTGTTCCAGCAGCAGGCAATGTTTCTATTCCCCAAGCCGGACAAGCGCCAACACCTTACGATTACATAGCATTACTTCCGGTGTTGATTACGGCTGCAACCCCTTTAATATTGGGGCTGAAGAAGAAAGATAAGGATAAGGGGGATAATGAATAGATAGATGTGGGAGTGCGATCGCTCGTGACAGACCGATGGGCGATCGCACCCCTGACTACATATGTATGAGTAATGTGATTTTACGCTTGTTTTCAGAGTTCGGTCAGGCATTTAGGGAAAAGAAGTGAGGAGATGAAGAGTTCAAAAAAAGTGTATTTTGTAAATCCGATAAAATGGTATTTATTAGGCATTACGACTGGTACAATTGCTCTTGTCGTGATGGGCGCAACCACAAGGACAAAATCTGCAATACCTCAGAGTTTCAAACTAATTTTAGATGGAACTGGTGTGCAAGTTTATCAAAAAAAATCTGCCAACAAAAATCATGAATATGTCACCGTTGTCAATACTAAAAAAGGTACAATTAATAACTTAACTGGTACTGTAGAGGGTAATCGAGAAGG
>NZ_NTFS01000743.1 GCF_002289455.1 Brunnivagina elsteri CCALA 953 | reverse complement strand
GTGAAAAAGGTTTGGTTTTGCCTAGTTTGGATTATGTGATTAAGTGTTCACATACGTTCAATTTACTGGATGCCAGAGGTGTCATTTCAGTTACGGAACGGACGCGATATATAGGTAGGATTCGTCAGTTAGCCCGGAAGATTGCACAGTTGTATGTGGAACAACGGGAGAAGTTAGGTTATCCTTTGCTAAAAAATAGGACTGCGTAGAATTTACCTCACGGGAAGTCGCAGAGACGCAAAGGGTAAAAGATTTAGATACCTTATTTTTTAATCTCATGCTTTTGGGACTTATGTATTGACAATAAATACTAAATATAGTGTATAAGTGTCAGGCGTTAAACCTTGGCTTTTTGGCAGCTTTTAGGCGATCGCAATTTATCAAAGGATAATTAATAAGTCGATCTCTTGCAGAATGTAAGTAATAGAACTTATGCTGTGTGACTGTATTAAGTTTTGTTACACCGATTTGAGAGAGAAAAATGGGTACTAAATTAGCTGAAGTGTTGGAACCGATCGCAGGTTGGTTTCGTGGTTTCAATGTTCCCGAACCGATTGTGCATTGGGGACATCCGGCAATGATGGGAGTTGTAATTTTTGTTTTGGGTAGCTATGTTGTTTATGCGGGTTGGCAAGGAAGATTAGCTGAGGATAAGGAAGTTGCTGTTAAAAGTCGTAGTGACCACCGCAAGCTTGCACCGTTGATGTTCACTTTTATGGCGTTGGGTTATACTGGTGGTCTATTATCGTTGGTAATGCAGAAGCAGCCAATCATGGAAAGTCAGCATTTTTGGACTGGTTCATGTGTTTTGCTACTGTTAGCAATTAATGGTGCGATTTCCAAAGCTTTTGTTGGATATCCTGGTTTGCGAAATCTTCACGCTTATTTGGGAAGTACAGCATTTTTAGTTTTGATTGTACATGCGGTACTTGGGTTTAAACTGGGTACAAGTATTTAATTTTGGTGATTGATTGCTAAAGGCGTATAGCATCATCTATATCATTAAATATTTCCGGAAAAGACGTAGAGACATGTAATTCTACGTCTCTACGAAGGTTCTGGGTAACAGGATAAGCTTGCTAGTGCAGGCTTAATTATTTTTTATATAATGAAGTCCCATGATTCAAGCGAGTGGTGTAATTATATGTCTTGGTTATATTCTGGGATTGTTGTTTAGTGCCCTTCCTGGGGGTGGTTTTTGGGTATTGGGTTTGGGGATAATTGGTGCGATACTCCTAAGGGTAGTAGCTAACACCAACGCATTTAAAAGAGGACGCAATTTTGCCCGTAGAGTCAGCCAAAGTAAAGAGAAAGGGTTAACCAAATCGAAAGAATCTCCGCTAACAAGGGTTTATCCCCATCCGAGAATTTGG
>NZ_NTFS01000742.1 GCF_002289455.1 Brunnivagina elsteri CCALA 953 | reverse complement strand
GTTACCAGAGATTGAAGCGATCGCATCTGTCGATACATTGTCTGCTGTGTTGGATACGATCGCAACTGTTGATACTGTAGAACAATTAAGACAAGTTTATCAAACAATCAACGAGTAGTTTGGTTGCGATAAGCGGGGCTTAATGCCAAGGGCATATCGCACTTTCACCAAACCCAAAAAGCGATAAGCGGAGCTTAATGCCGGAGGCATATCGCACATCAACAAAAACCAAATGCGATAAGCGCAGCTTAATACCTCCTGCATGATAGAATAAAAGCAGATGTATTGTTTTGTAATTTTATCTGGTAAAGCGGATAATATGGGTAAAGAAGAGCAATTACTTGAATATTGGCGCGATTTACCTCCTGAAGCTAAAGAACAGGTTTTAGCGTTAGCAAAATCTTTAAAGCCGCCAAGTACTGAAAAAGAATTTACACCCCAAACTCCTCTCGCTCAAAAACTTTGGAGCATTCGACAACGTGCGATCGCTTCGGGGATGCAACTACTTACTGAATCCGAACTGGAGCAAGAATTAGCCGAACGTCGAGGCGGGTATAATGAGTTCTAGAGTTGCTTAGAGTGTTCCAAGTAAAAAAGTGCCCAATTGTCATGCTGAATGGAGCGAAGCGCAATGAAGCATCTCTGTCTATTACATAGCGACTCAGGATCAACAGTTGGATCATTTATTTCTTGGATTACTCTTACCTTGATTCAGGTGTGTTGATTAACGCTTTTCGAGGAGTTAGTGAAATTAGCCTCAAAGCTACGCAAGTTTTAGATGATTCAACTCGAACCTTTGCCACAAGTTTATTTGTAAAACTTGAAACCCAACCGAAAGCAACTTACAACAAACAACTTGCTGAGGTTGAATTTTATGAAACTTTTTTTGATGCTGTAACTATTTGGGCAACAAGCTTAAATACTATAGTTAAGATAGCTGATCGCATAGCTAAAGTTTACGGATTGGCTGCAATGGATGCTTTACACATAGCAGCTGCTATCTCAATTAACGCAAACGAGTTTGTGACGACTGAAAAGACAACTAAGCCCATGCATCGGGTTACGGAGATTTCAGTTGTGTCGATCGCCGTTTAATCTTACCTCATGACATCGCGATCGCACACTCCCCAAAAAACCCAAACGCGATAAGCGGAGCTTAATGCCAAAGGCATATCGCACATCCCCACAAACCAAACACGATCGCACTTCCCCAAAAACCAAACGCGATCGCATCCTCATCAAATCCCAAAAAGCGATTCCTACGGATAGCTTCGCTAACGCAATTCCCAACAAATCCAAAAAGCGATAAGCGGAGCTTAAGAGTAAGCCACAAAATAAATGATCCTGTGTTGTCATGCTGAGGAACGTTCGCGTAGCGTGTCCCCTTGGGACTCAG
>NZ_NTFS01000741.1 GCF_002289455.1 Brunnivagina elsteri CCALA 953 | reverse complement strand
AAGTGCAATTAGACAGATTGAGTTTTAATTTAAATCAAAAACCTTCATCGATTTGTCATAATTTGGAAACACAAAAACCACAGCCACAATCAAAACCAATACAAACAACTAATCCAGTTAGCAAACCCCAATCATTACCCAAACCAGTATTTGCCACTACGGGAACTTTTAGAAGCTATAAACCCAAATATACAATTGCTTGGGCTGACTCAAGTAACTACGGAGATAGATTTGCTACCGATATTAATGGTACACCTTTGGCTAATTCTCCGATTATTGTTCTCCATGAGACTACAAATTCTGCACAAAGCGCTGTCAATACTTTTAAGAGCAATAATAGCGGAGATGAAAATAAGCAAGTTAGTTATCACACGTTAATTGCCCGTAATGGTTTGGTAGTGTATTTAGTTCCACCAGATAAGCGTGCTTTTGGTGCTGGTAATTCTGTATTTGAGGGTAATAATGGTGTGGAAACGGTGCAGACTAATCCCACTTTAAACCCATCTGTTAACAATTTTGCTTATCATGTTTCTTTGGAGACTCCTCCTGATGCTTGGGGCAAAAATGTCACTAGTCATAGTGGATACACAGATGAGCAGTACTATGCCTTAGCTTGGTTGATTGCCCAAAGTGATGTTCCTGATGATAGGATTACCACCCATCGTTCTGTAGACCGTTCGGGACAGCGAATTGACCCTGTGAGTTTTGATTTTGATAAGTTCTTGAATATACTTCGTACCTTTAGAGTAAAGAATAGTTAGGAATTAGGAATTACAGCAGATTTCAGGAAATTGAGATATGTCCAACCCATCGGAAAATCCGTAGGGGTGGGGTTTTCCCACCCTAGTTAGTGTTTCGCAAAAGTCGAACATGCGGTATATTAAATTTGGGTAAATATATACAATTAGAATACCTAATAATTCTTATGGTTTAAGAAGAAGGTTAATTTGATATTAGAAGAATTTAGAGACTTGCAGAAAATAAAATATCCCAACTATAGATTTATCAATCGATCGTATTATTCGTAAGGGTAGGGAAACCCTACCCCTACGGTATTTTTTTATGGAATCGAATCAGAAATAAAACTTAATTATAGTCTTTATTCCTTGCTATGAATTGATTTTAAATTGTTGAGACTTTCTATAAAACTGTGATTTTAATGCCGTACCATAAAACCAACGCAAGAACCGATATTTCTTGGTGTTTCCCAGTTTATGAATCACTATTAAATTTTCTTCGCAATTCTCGCATTGCTGCACTTGAATTTCGTTCTTGTGCTATTTGCAAGCTCTCTTGAACAATTTCGGCAATGTTTAAATTGGGAAAATAACGACTATTATTTTGAAGTTGATAATTATCACTTTCTAAGGCATAAATCTTCAGTTGCTTACCTTTATATAACCACAC
>NZ_NTFS01000740.1 GCF_002289455.1 Brunnivagina elsteri CCALA 953 | reverse complement strand
TTCCAGGACGAAGCTGTGATGGTGCGAATGCATTCCGAATGTTTAACGGGTGATGCATTAGGTTCCCTGCGTTGCGACTGTCGAATGCAACTCCAAACTGCCCTGAAGATGATTGAGGAAGCGGGAAAAGGTGTTGTTGTATACCTGCGTCAAGAAGGTCGTGGGATTGGTTTAATTAATAAACTTAAGGCTTACTCATTGCAGGATATGGGCTTGGATACGGTGGAGGCAAACGAACGTTTGGGTTTTCCTGCCGACCTGCGGGACTATGGCATGGGGGCACAAATACTGACTGATTTAGGGCTACATCGGATACGTTTAATTACTAATAACCCTCGCAAAATTGCTGGATTAAAGGGATATGATTTGGAGATTGTAGATCGGGTTCCATTGTTGATTGAGGCAAACGACTACAACTCCTATTATTTATCGACCAAAGCTGCAAAATTAGGACATATGCTGTTGCAAACCTACTTAGTAACAGTGGCAATCCATTGGCAAGACAATCCGGAATCCGTTAGCGATCGCTATGACCGTTTAGAGAAATTACGCTTTTTAGCAAAAAGTCAAGATTTATCGCTCCAAGAAGATGCACGTCCCCTTGCGATCGCACTATTCGATAAGCCATCATTAACTGTGCATCTAGGTTTCGATCAAGCAGGAATGGCAAGCGTAGACTGGTATCAGCAAGATGGTCATCCCTACATCCAAGCTATTAGTCAAATTCTCGATCATCTGGCTAATTTGCCCTACATTGAAAAGTTGGAATTTTTAGTTTCACCAGGAACCGATCCTTTGAGTACTTTGCAAGTGCAATTAGACAGATTGAGTTTTAATTTAAATCAAAAACCTTCATCGATTTGTCATAATTTGGAAACACAAAAAATTTACAGTTTTACTCGGTAAAGTGTAGTAACTAAATAATTTTCACAAACCCAAATCTAAAATTAAATAATTTTATGTATGCAGTTATCTCACCGGAAAAAATCTATTTACCTCCAGGTACGGTAGTTCGTTTACTTGGCACTTGGCAAGATTACATAACTCTGAGTACATTAAGAGGAGATAGCTCTATTCCTCACATAAAATATCGACCAGGGGAAATTTCATTAATGTCACCGTTACCTGAACACGGACGCAATGTAAATGTTATTTCTGACGTTGTGAAAATTTTACTTGATTTTTTAGGAGAAGAGTATGATGCATTCACTCCGATGATAATGGATTTACCAGAACTAAGAGGAATTGAACCTGACTATTGTTTTTATATAGATAATTGGGAAGCTATTTCTGGAAAAAAAAGAATTAATTGGACTGTCGATCCTCCCCCAGATTTAGCAATTGAAATAGATGTTACTAGCTACACAGATATAGAGGATTACAAACCATATCGTGTCCCGGAAGTGTGGTTA
>NZ_NTFS01000074.1 GCF_002289455.1 Brunnivagina elsteri CCALA 953 | reverse complement strand
ATTCTATTGAGCTTCACAAAGAATTGGCATCAGAAGCAAACTATACCCAAAAAATCAAAACTGCTTAATAGTAGGTGGGATAAACCCTTGCCGTTAAGCTCCGCTTATCGTAAACCAAAAGACGATTCACGTCTTCGCAATATCCAGATTTTGAAACCAGATTTTGAAACCAGATTTTGAAATCTAAAATCCAAAATACTGTAAATAAAGACGTTCCACCGGAACGTCTCTACTAAAATTCTAAATATCTGTCTCGCTCAACTCGCGAGTCAAATGGTCAAAAGGCTCATCAATAAAGCTAGTATTGGCAATTCCAGCCGCCGCAGCTTGTTCTTTGACAATATCCTTCATAATTTGGATACCACGAACCGTAGGACCAATAGGAACGCTCAACGAATTATAAGTTTCGCGCAACCCTTGCAATACCCGCTCGTTGAGAACATCCATATTCCCAGCAACCAGCGCATAGCTCGCATAACGCAAATAGTAATCCATATCGCGCAAACAAGCCGCATAACGACGAGTTGTATAGGAATTACCACCTGGACGAATCAATTCGGGTAGTTCGTCAAACAAAGCCAAACTAGCTTGCTTGACAATTGCCGCAGCATTCCCATTAACTACTGCTGCTGCCTGTATCCTCGCAGTACCACTTTCAAAATATGATTTGAGGTTGTCTATGGCAGTGCGATCGAAATAACGTCCAGCAACGTCATAATTCTTAATTAAACTTGTAATAGCATCCCGCATTCCTTTTATCTCCCAATCAATCCTTGTTTATGGTTTGATATTGATTGTGCTGCCTGTTATGCAATAAATGCATAGACAGCCTCCTATGTTACCTGTGTGCCTCTAGAATATTTTTAAACTATATTTCAGGTGACACAGAAAACATTCTTCTAATAAAGGATTCTAAGCCAAAGTTGTACCCGTTAAATCTACTTTGTAGTTTTGTATAGTTATAACTGAGTAAAGGTTACACTAACCTTTAAAAACTAAGTTCTGTATTAAAAGGCACAAAAATATCGACTTCCTATGAATACGATATTCCAGGTATGTCGGAATTTAGTTTGACCAACAGGGTTCACAATGCATTGAGCAATAATACGCTCAACGATATGAATTGAAGTAACAATTTCCAATACAGAGAAATTGTAGATTGAAATAAGGAGTAACCATGACAACCCCCAAAGAAGTCTTAAAGCTGATTCAAGACCAAAAAATTCAGATGATCGATCTGAAATTCATTGACATGTTGGGAACCTGGCAGCATTTAACTATGTTCCAGAACCAAATCGACGAAAGCAGCTTTACCGAGGGTGTACCTTTTGATGGTTCCAGCATTCGGGGTTGGAAAGGAATCGAAGCTTCGGATATGACAATGGTTCTCGATCCAAACACTGCTTGGATTGACCCCTTCATGGCAGAGCCAACACTGAGTATCGTTTGTAGTATTGCCGAACCTCGTACTGGTGAACCCTACGATCGCTGTCCCCGTTCTATTGCTCAACGGGCTGTAGATTACGTAATTTCCAGTGGTGTTGGCGATACAGTCTTTTTCGGTCCCGAAGCAGAATTCTTTATTTTCGACGATGTTCGTTTCGACCAAAATGCTAGCTCTGGCTACTACTACGTTGATTCCATCGAAGCTAAGTGGAACTCTGGTAGAAGTGAAGCTGGTGGTAACTTAGGCTACAAGCCCCGCTTTAAGGAAGGATATTTCCCCGTCCCACCTACGGATACTTTCCAGGACATGCGGACAGAAATGTTGTTGACAATGGCAAAATTGGGTGTACCCATTGAAAAGCACCACCACGAAGTCGCAACTGGGGGACAATGCGAACTCGGTTTCAAATTTGGTAAGTTGATTGAAGCTGCGGATTGGTTGATGATTTACAAGTATGTCATCAAAAACGTAGCTAAGAAATACGGCAGAACTGTCACCTTTATGCCTAAACCCGTATTTGGTGATAACGGTTCAGGTATGCACTGCCACCAATCTATCTGGAAAGATGGTCAACCCTTGTTTGCAGGGGATAAATACGCTGGGTTGAGTGATATGGCTCTCCATTACATCGGTGGTATTCTCAAACATGCTCCTGCACTTTTGGCAATTACCAACCCCACTACCAATTCCTATAAGCGCTTGGTTCCGGGTTATGAAGCTCCGGTAAACTTGGCTTATTCCCAAGGTAATCGTTCCGCTTCGATTCGGATTCCTCTTTCGGGTACTAACCCCAAAGCAAAACGCTTGGAATTCCGTTGTCCTGATGCTACTTCTAACCCATACTTGGCATTTGCGGCAATGCTTTGTGCTGGTTTAGATGGTATCAAGAACAAAATCGATCCAGGTGAACCTTTGGATAAGAATATCTATGAACTTTCCCCAGAAGAACTGGCAAAGGTTCCTTCGACTCCTGGTTCTTTGGATGCAGCTTTGGAAGCTTTGGAAAAAGACCATTCTTTCTTGACTGCTGGGGGAATATTCAGCGAAGACTTTATCCAAAACTGGATTGCTTATAAGTTGGATAATGAGGTTAATCCGATGCGTTTGCGTCCCCATCCCCACGAGTTCGCTCTCTACTATGATTGTTAGGGATTTGGCTTTTGCCTAATTATTTGACTTAATTTTTAGACGTGAGTATAGTACTTTTCGTTTGGATGCAGGGCAAACAACCGTTTGAATGCAATACAAGTCAGGGCAAACAACCGTTTGCCCCTACAGTATTTTCGATCGCTATGTAGATTAGCTACTCATTAAATTGGGTGGCTTTTTTGTTTGTTGTTTTTGCTTGTTAGATAAGACGTTCCACCGGAACGTCTCTACGATGGATAATTAAGCGATCGCAATACCGCAACATTTGAATTAAATACTTAAATGCGATCGCACGCCATCCGCTTGTTGGGGTCTATCTTACCTTGAACTGGATTCCAATATTCTGATACTTCCCCAGAGAATCCAATCTCTTCCCCAGCACGTTCTAACATGGATTGCTGGCGATTTTTAGCGAGGTGATGGTGACGCTGCATCAATGCACGAGCTTTTTCTTGGGTAGACATAACCAAATTCCTCTCTCTTAATTTTTTACTTTAGGCTTTCTCTCTAACAAATAGTATCCTATATATTTCTGTAACGGTTGTTACATAATGATACTTTTTTATAAAACTTTACAATCAGAGCGATTCTGAGCAATACTCTAAATACTTTTAGTTTTTTTGTACCATATGCGCGATAAACCAACGGTTCACTTACGCGATCGCCGTTTTCAATCAACTTTGGTGGTTTTACTCGTTTGGGTAATTATCAGTTTACTGCAATGGTTCCAGATGCACTGGTTGGTTGTGTGGTTAGCTGGGGTATTAGCATTACAAAGTCTACGTATGTTGCTGGCAAAAGCCAGAAATTTCGGGATTTTAGAGAATGGGGATTTACCAAAGGTATCGGTTTTAGTGCCAGCGAAAAATGAAAGTGCAGTTTTATCGAGTTTAGTTGCTAATTTATTTGCACTAGATTATTCATTTCCTTTGGATATTTGGATTATTGATGATGGTAGTACGGATACAACCCCAGAAATTTTAGAGCAATTACAAAATCAATTTCCCCGTTTGCAAGTACATCAACGTTTATCGAAAGGGGGAAAATCGGGAGCATTAAATGCGGTTTTACCTTTTATTGAGGGTGAAATTATCCTGATTTGCGATGCTGATGCCCAGTTATCTGAGGATTTTTTACGGAAGACAATACCTTTATTTAATCGAGAAAATACCAGAAAAAATATTGGTGCAGTTCAAGCAGGAAAAACAATTAGTAATAGGGATAGCAACTTTTTAACCCAGTGTCAGCAAATGGAAATGAACTGCGATCGCATTTTGCAAACCCAGCGAATTGCCGCAGGAGGAATGGCTGAATTGCGGGGAAATGGCATGTTGGTAAGACGGGATTTATTGGCAGAATTTCATGGTTGGAATGAAGACACTTTAACAGATGATTTGGATTTAACTTTCCAGCTTTATTTAGCAAGTACGGAAATTGCCTTTGTGACCACAACAGAGGTTAAAGAAGAAGGGGTAAAAACCTGGAAAGAACTTTGGTATCAGCGTTGTCGTTGGGCAGAAGGTGGTTTTCAACGCTATCTTGACTATTTTCCCCAAATTTACACTTTGGGTTGGGTAAAGGAGATTGATTTAATATTATTTTTTCTTTTACAATTTCTCCTCCCAATTGGGTTAATTCCCGACTTATTATGGACAATTTTTTATAGTCATAAATCTGTACTTTTTCCATTACAAAGTCTATTGGGATTAATTCTAACTGTTGCCTTTATGAGTGGAATTTATCAATTTCAAAACTTACGGGGAACTAGATTAATCTGGGCAACTATCCAAGGCTCATTTTACATGTTGCACTGGATTCCAGTAATGATTTTTAGTATTTATAAATTATGCATTCAACGTCAAAAATTACATTGGCATAAAAGCGAACATTCTGGAGTTAGGAGTTAGCAATTAAGAGTTAGGAATTAGGAATTAGGAATTAAGAATTAAGAATTAAGCATTAAGCATTAGAAATAAAAGAAGGTTATATATTTCTCTCTTCCTTGGCGAACTCGGCGTACTTGGCGGTTTAAATTCTTAGTATTATATTTTATATATTGAACAACTAGTAAAATAATTTACATTTTATTTAAAAAATCAAACCGGATTATTATATATGTTAGATTTACTAATTAAAAATGGTTTAGTATTCGATGGGCTAGGTTCCAAATGCGATCGCATGGATATTGGCATCGAAAATGGGAAAATTGTGTCAATATCACCATCTTTATCAGTCGATGCTCGCGAAATAGTCGATGCTTCAGGATTGTGGGTAACACCAGGATTTATTGATATTCACACCCACTACGATTTAGAATTAGAAATTGCACCAGGATTGAGCGAATCTGTACGTCATGGTGTCACCACAGTTGTAATTGGGAATTGCAGCTTATCAGTGGCAATTGGTTCCAATCAAATGCTGGCAGATATTTTTCAACGAGTCGAAACCCTTTCCCATAGCTTGATTGCAAAATGGTTAGAAAAATCTAACTCTTGGCAAACTCCCCACGAATACTTAGAGCATTTACGACAACTACCTTTAGGTGCAAACGTCGCTCCATTGTTTGGACATAGCGCATTACGTGCCCATGTAATGGGTTTAGAGCGTAGTCTAACATCTCAACCATCCCCGTCAGAACTCCGCACTATGCAAACAATAGCCACAGCAGCATTAGACGCAGGATTTTTGGGAATTTCCATCGATATGTTTCCCTGGCACATGATGAGTGGAAAATGGCAAGGTTACACAATTCCTTCCCAACACGCGAAATTTCGGGAATATGCAATGTTGGCAAATTTGTGTCGCGATCGCGATTTAGTTTTTCAAGTTACTCCCAATATTCAAAGACTTACATCTTTTTTAGAAATCCTGTGGATGGGTTTGGGAATTGGACGCAAAAAGCCTTTACGGGTAACGGTACTTTCAGCTTTAGATGTAGTCCATAATCGTAATCTGTGGAAGATTTTTTCACCATTATTATTTATTTGGAACCATATTCTTGGTGGTAACGTGCGGTTTCAAACCTTAACGGAACCCTTCACTATTTACTCGAATGGTTCGGTTACACCTTTATTTGAAGAATTTTCCACTGGAGTAATGCTAAATAGTTGTAAATCACGACAGGAAAGACAAGAATTATGGAAATCTGAAAATTTTTGTCATCAATTTAAACAGCAATGGTTAAATCGGAAAAATAGGTCATTTCATCGTCAATTAGAATTAATAGAAATCGCCAGTTGTCCCGAAAAAAACTGGCAAGGATTAACCTTTGCTGAAGTCGCAAACCAACAACAACGGGAACCAATTGACTTATTTATCGAAGCACTGAAAACCTACGATACAGACTTACGCTGGGTAGCAACAGGAGCAAACGATCGCATCAAACCACGTTTAGCAATGATGGCACATCCTGAGATTTTACCAGGCTTTACTGACGCTGGAGCGCATGTACGGAATCTTGCTTATTACGATGGTGCATTATCCTTACTTAAACAGGCAATTTCCACCAAATTCATGACTCCAGAAAAGGCAATTCATCGTGTTACCGGAGAACCCGCACAATGGCTTCGTCTCGATACAGGAGTTATCAAAGTTGGTGCAAAAGCCGATTTAGTTTTACTTTCTCCCCTATCACTTCACCAACCCATTAGTCCACCTATCGAAATTTCTGACCCAATTTTAGATGGAGAACCTCGCATGGTAAAACGTGGTTCAGATGATATTATTCAGGCAGTTTATATTAATGGAGTTAGGGTGATAAATCGAGGTCAAGTTTGTCAATCTTTGGGAAAAGAACATTTAGGAACTGTCTTAATTCCTAGTTAATTAAATGTGAATTTTCTGAATAAAATATGACCTCTCTCCTTACCGTGTATACACAAGTATGATGTCTCTTCATATTCCAAAATATCTTGAATCCCCCCTAACCTTTTCAAGGGGGAAAAATATAAATAAAGTTCCTTCCCTAGAAGGAGAAATGCTTAAAATACCGAATTTTCCTTCTATCTTATCCCTCACAGGAAAGGGACGATTTTTGCACAGCAAAAGTCAGGGAGAGGTTCTATATTAGCCATATATATATTTAAATTCTATCGATGTCTATTTTAATAACTACTAAATATCCAAAAATGCACCTAACCAACCAAAATCCTAAAAATTCAATTAACAGCGAAATTCTAGACTATCCATTTACAGACTACTGGGATATCTTCATCATCAAACATCAACACCCAATTAATATTGCACTTCATATATTAGGAATATTATTTTTTTATAGCTTATTACTTACTAGCTGGATACTAAATAATCCTTGGTTACTCATAGCATTACCATTAACTCAAACCGTCGGTTTGCTTGGACATTTATTATTTGAGCGTAGCCATGTAGATATTCAAGACGCTGTATTCTCCCTCCGAGCTTCACGCTGCTTAGGCTTAATGCTACTTAGAACTTTACAGGGTAAATATCGCCAAGATATCCACCAAAGACTAGAAATATTACATCAATACCAAGCTCAAAAAGAAATGCACAATTAGACATTTATAACAACCCTCCTGAGATATATCCGCATTTCTACCGCCAGATTTCGCCGCTTCTCGCAATTTATTCGTTACAATTCTTTAAGTGCTGTAAAAAATGTTTGACAAAACCGTAATAATACTATGACTGTTGCCTATCCTCGGAAATTCCAAAATGCCTTAGGAGCCAGAGATGTTTTAAAACAGGTGGTGCGCGATCGCGAAATTCACTTGATTACCCTCAACCGCTACCGCTATAGTGAGCAGCGCAGTTGTAAGGATTTAACAGAGGTGATTGAGCAGTTAAATGGGAAATCACCAGAACTAATCAAGGATTTATCCCACCACATTGCCGATGAAGCTCGTCATGCGATGTGGTTAACTGATTTATTGGTAGATATCGGTAGCAGTGTCGCTACACCTCCCGGAGGTTCATATGTTAAGGAGTTTGAACGTCTTCTAGATAGCGAACTCCACGATGCTGATAAAGACCTCGATGATTATCTAATTTCGACTTTAGCAGCAATTAATGTCACTGAAAAACGTGGTTGCGAGTATTTCTCTGCTCATATCTACGCTCTCAAGCAAGCACCACAAACCGAAGAGAATATCCAAATTCGCGAAACAATCGAAAAAATTCTCCCAGAAGAAGCTGGACATGTTCGTTGGGGAAACCGTTGGTTAGCACAATTAGCAGCAAAGAATCCTGAAAATCGCCACAAGGTAGAGCAAGCGAAACAAAGATATTCTGCCATCGAACAAGCAGCATTTGAATCGGGAATGGATATTACCTTAGGTGCTGAATTGCGTCGAGTCAGTAACCTGTTAGATGTGGCAAATACCATGTCTATTTGGGAACGTTCTCAGTATTTAATGGAGCGTTTACCCCAAACTTTGCTTGCACCAGAGTTACAGTTTACCAGAATTGAGGCAGCACAAAAAGCTTGGCAACGCGATCCACAAGCTTTTGTAGAGAAATTTGTCCCTATGTTCATTAATGGTATTAAGGGGGTGGAAAAGAAAGATAAACAAAAGACTGTTTAACATCAATCGTGTAATTCCCTGACTTTCTAGGGATTTCCAGAAAATAAAACATCCCAATTATAGATTTATTCATCGTATCATTCGTGATTAAGGGCGGGGAAACCCCACCCCTACAATAATAATTTTGGTTGGGATAATTTATTTCTGGGTGTTCCCTAATCTTAAAAAAACAATAATAATTATTTAATACCAGTATTTACCCTATGGAAAAAGATGTATTTTTGGATGTATTTTTGATAGATATAATCTAGGAAATTCTATACGCTTCAGACATTGGGAAGTAGATCGCTGTTAATTTGATTTTCTCTTTTTAAAGTCCGAGGTAAATGTACCCCAAGGGTAACTATAATAATTCCCATATAAGCAGAAAGTCCCATCCATAAAAGGTGATTGCTGTGAAAATACCAACCAGCAAAAGCCAAGGGAACAAAACCGACTCCAAAGGCAATTAAAACAGCATTGCGGAGAATTGCACCTTCCTTCAACCCAATAAAATATCCTTCCAGCATAAATGCGATCGCAGTTAATCCTAAAAGCGGTAATAACCAGATTGTGTAGTCAATAATATTTTGATTAATTTCCCGATGATTGGTTAAAATTCCAAACACTACCCCAGGGAAAAACACAGATGTAAATGCGATCGCACTGGCAATCACTAAGCTTGTAAGCATAGAAACTACCAATAGTGGTATAAATTGCTCCTTGTTTCCCTTTGCCTTAAAGTTTCCCGTCAGAGTTTGAGTTGTTAAACCCACACCTTGGATGGTAAATTGACTGAACAAAGCAATTTGCAGCAACAAACCATTCTCAGCTAAGACATCTGTCCCCATTCCTGCACTCAGGTTCGTAAAAATAGAGTATGTAGTAATTAAAACTAAAAATCGAATAAGTATATTACTTTTCAAAACCACAGTATCTTTGAGAGCAACCCAATCAAAAAGTTGTGCGATCGCAGTTGGTAGCACTTTCCATTCCATACTAAAACAAGCCCAAATTAACCCCACTACCAACGCTAAATACTGACTAATAGCGGTAGCTAATCCGGCACCCATGCTTTCCCAACCCCACTTAACAATCATCAGGTAATCTAACCCCACATTAGAGCCATTCCCAACGAGAGACATCACCAACACAGCAGCATTCATTTCCCTACCCAAAAACCAACCAATCAAAACAAAGTTGATTAAGACAGCAGGGGCACCCCAAATTCGACCGTAAAAATAATTAGCCCCAGAAGCTTCAATCTCCGGGGAACCACTTAGAATAGTAAAACCAATTTTTTGTAAAGGATACTGTAACAGCAGAATCAGCAAACCAATAGCCAAAGCAATTAAAGCACTCCGCAACCCCGCTAAGAGAACAGCACTCGAGTCATCATAGCCAACAGCTTGTGCAGTAATCGCATTTGTACTAGAACGTAAAAACTTCAGAACACGGTACAAATAATCAAAAAGAATAGTAGCTAAAATAACCCCAGCTAAATGACGAATATCTGCCAAATGTCCCAAAAAAGCAATATCAACCAAACCAGCGAGGGGAACCATCATATTAGAAAGAACACTAACACTTGCCAGTCGGTAAAAACGCGGCAAAAAGTCGTATTGGGTTGGTAAAGCAAATTGCATAAATTACTTTGGCTGGAATTTATTTAATTAAGAATTCCTTGAGTGTACGTTACCAAAGAAAATTATAATGCGATCGCACATCACATTTGATAATTAGCATTAGCAACTAACCTGCCTTTATCTCTCCTTCCGCAGATTCCATTGCACTTGCCAACCTATTTGCACCAGCTTGAACAATTAAAGCAACCTGCGACAAAGGCATATTATTCATTTGCCTGAGAATAATCGTTAAATCCGAAGCTTCTTGTATGGGTTTACCTTCTAAATAAGAAAGTAATTCCTCCATCGTATAACCAGCGTGAACTGCAATTCGTGACAAGTTCTCAGTATCGGGAACTTTCACCCCCTTTTCCCACATTTGAACAGCAGTCGCAGAAACTCCCAAAAGCTTACAAAAAGCTCTCTGACTCATATCACCACGAGCCTGCTTGATAATTTCAATCAGTTTTTTTTTGCCTTCGTCATTCACTGCTACTGCGGCTACTCCACTGCGATCGAAGCTTTAGTGTCAATACTAATAAGTTTACTTTTTGGTTGACAGACTTGCCCAGTTTTTATATGATTACTTAAGCTAGCGTTTCGCTATCTAAAGGAAGCATTTCAACTTTTTTGCTGGTATTTAGGAAGGGTGTATCATGACTAGCAAGCTATTCAATCAGAAGCGGTACAAACTCCAAAGTTTAATATCATTGGGGAAAATCAACCCCAGAGTTTGGCGTTTGAGCGAAGAACAGATTCTCCAAGCTCTCAGAGCGAAAGGGTATGACGTACAAAAAATTAAGAAAATGAAATACCTCCAGCATCAAGTTTGTATTTCCTACTGGGATACAAAAGGTGGAGTATGCAGTGGATTTTTCAGTTACCGGATTTTTGAACGCTGGCAAAGTGCCGTCGAAAAGCTAGTTTATGCATGTAATAGTTTATATGAAATGCATTCCCTCAGCAAGTTAATCGAGTACGAGTTTACCCATTATCCCTATCCTGGGGAAATACAAGCAGCCATTAGCGAAACCATAGAAGCTTGCACTTGTCAACTAACAGAACTTGCTACCTACAAACGTAACTCCAATTTAATCGCAAGTTAACTTTAGTATCTCAAATCATAAAAAACAGCCTTTACCTATCGTAAACCAATCTTCCATTATTCTCCGCGCCTCCGCGTCTCTGCGCGACATAAAAAATATATATTTAATTTACTTAACACCTTCGCAATTGCGTCATCGTCACCACCATCTCATCAACAGCTTGCCGTAAAACCCTCGCAGGTTGTTCACTTTGATTAACAATAATGCTAAAAACCAACGGTTCATAATTTGGTGCATCCAAATATCCCGACAGCGAGACAACACCACCAACCGTACCCGTTTTTGCCACCACTATACCCTCAGCAGCAGTACCGCGAAATCTATTCTTCAACGTACCAGTTTTCCCCCCCACAGGCAAAGAAGCGCGAAAAACAGGAGCAGCAGCAGACTTTGACATCCCCCGCAAAACCTGCACCAATGCCTCAGGACTAATCAAATTTTTCCGCGACAAACCCGAACCATCAACAGTGAAATAACCCGTTTGATTAACCCCCAGTTGGGTTAAAGTCGTTTTCAACACCTCCAAACCCACAGATGTACTCGATTGTCCAGGCTTTCTTGGTTGCTTCACTGCCATCACATTTAATACCGACTCCGCAAACAAATTATTACTATCAATATTAGTAATTTTCACCAACTCAGAGAGCGGTGGTGATTGGATAGCAGCAACTTCATTTTGAGTACTTCCACCTGTCGCTACTGCCGTTTCTTGCAAACTTATACCTTCTTTTCTCAGTGCTACACGCAAACGACGCAAGAAAAAATAATTTGGGTCAACCACAGGCAAAGTCACAGAAAATGGACTCGCACTAGCTGCCAGTTGTCCCTGAATTTTGAGGACATTTCCCGATAAATCGCGGGCAACAGCAAGTTCAGTTTTGGAATTATTAGCTGCGGTTGTAGATAGATTCAGAATTTTCCAAATACCCGCTTCATTGCCATCAACCCAAGAAACCTGTAAAGGTTTACCAACAGCTTGCGGTACAAGTCGAATTGTAAACAGATTCTCATTCACCATAAAACTACCCACAGGTGCGCCATAATCAGATTGGACATCCTCCCACTGCCAGCTTGGTTGGACAACATCAGCTTGAACGTAGCTATCATCAGCGATGAGTTTTTTGATTTGGGTAATACCTTTAGCTTTGAGTTGCTTTGTTAATCTAGTCAATTGAGCATCGGTAATACTCGGATCACCCCTACCCACAACACGTAATACCCCAGGTTCTTGCTGATAAATAGATGTACGAATGCGAAAATTAGCACCTAATTGCTGTAATGCGGCTGCGGTGGTGAGTAACTTAGTATTAGAAGCAGGAATAAAATACTTATTTGCATCACGGGTATAAAGAGTTTGTCCCGAACTTAAGCTTTGCACCAAAATTCCCCAACGCACACGGGTAAAAGTTGCTTGGTTTGCGATCGCATCTAAATTACTCCCCAGTTGTGCAGGGCAAATACTTTTATTTGCTTGAGTTGGTGCTATTGGTGTTTGTGCAGTTACTGTTTGGGGAATAAAACCGAATTGAGCGCTGATAAAAACTAACAGAAAGCTGATACGAATATATTGGGACATAATTTATCGATAGAGTTAAAAAAAATACCTAATGATTCGAGAAGTTAATTATACGGATTTTAGCGCCAACGGATACCGCAGACGCTTCTAGCAAATTTATTGTTTCTTAGAGAAGAAATAATTAAAACATCCCTACTGAATGTATTTATCACAAAAAATGCACTTGTGTACATTCCCTTGCATATATTATTTGTTGTGAAATACCCTCAAATTCTCCGCGCCTCTGCGCCTCCGCGTGAGAAAATATATCATATTCCCTTGCGGCTTGCGATCGCGTAGCGGTTCTTTTAGAACATCGCATGATTTTTAAGAACCGATTAACAGCCAATTCTCCAAGGTGAGTCCTTCTACCCGCAGCAAATCAGAATCATGAGACACCAAAATTAAACCACGTATAATTGCAGTTGCTGCTATCAATACATCTGCATCTTGTATTGGTGTACCTTTAATCTTTAAATCGGCATGTATTTTACAAGCTTGTTCAATAATTTCGATATCATCTATAAATAAAATAGGGTATTTACTAACAAAAGCATCAAATTCAGCTAGTTGCCTTGTTGCATTGACATACAAAAGTCCTCTTTTCACCTCATAGTAAGTAATACAACTAATAAACACATTTTGTCCTAAGCGACGGGCTTCACGTAGTTTACTTTCTATAGTTGTATTTCTTCTTTTTAAAATGTAGCTAACAATGTTTGTATCTAATAGATAAGCCACCCTTTTTATCTTCCCTCTACTGCTTCATCAAACATTTTAAGCTGTTCGGGTGTTAAATCATTTAATGTCCCTGAAACTGCATCTAAAACTAAAAGACTATCAATTCTTTGGGTCAAATCTTCATCTTTAATTGCTCTCATTTCTTCAGGATTAAATTGACCAAATAATTCTACCAACATTTCGAGCATTTCCATTTTCTTTAATCTCACCATATATAAACTATTGCTTTTAAATAACCTTTCAATAATTGGTGAGATACGGTCAATAAGTTCTTGGTTATAGTTAGATACTTCTTGCATGACTTATACTCCTTGCCTTCAATATCGAATACTAACCATATTTTACATGGTAACTTGAAATTTTATAGTAATTATCGTAGCGACACTTTTGATGCTCAATTTCAATTTCTGATAAGCGATCGCACAAAGTGATTGCCAAGGGCATCGCAAAACTACTACCACGGAGCATCGCTCCAATGAAACTATAATTTCGCTGTAGTGCGATCGCTAAAATCGTTAAAAGCTCAAATCGCCAAAATATAGTCCCAAATAAATTCCCAAGATATCTCGCTCATCAACAATAATATTTAAAAGTGTAATCCTTACTTTAGCCGCCAAATTTTGATGGTGAAGTCACCACTACCACTGGTAAGGGTTTTGCCATCTGGGCTGATAGCGAGAGAATCAACTGGGCTAGAATGCCCTGTGAGGGTACGGATTTCCTCTCCTGTTCCTAGATTCCACAGTTTGATAGTCTTGTCGGCACTACCACTGGCAAGGGTTTTGCCATCTGGGCTGATGGCGACGGAAATAACTCGGTTAGAATGATCTGTGAGAGTGCGGATTTCTTCTCCTGTTGTCAGATTCCACAGTTCGATGGTGTTGTCCCAACTACTACTGGCAAGGGTTTTGCCATCTGGACTAATAGCGAGGGAGCTAACCGAGTCAGAATGCCCGATGAGGGTGCGGATTTGCTCTCCGGTTGCCAGATTCCATAGTTCGATGGTGTTGTCATAACTACTAGTGGCAAGGATTTTGCCATCTGGACTAATAGCGAGGGAGTCAACCGACTCGGAATGCCCTGTGAGGGTGCGGATTTCTTCTCCAATTGCCAGATTCCACAGTTTGATGGTTTTGTCAGAACTACCACTAACAAGGGTTTTACCATCTGGGCTGATGGCGACGGAATGAATCCTATGAGAATGCCCTGTGAGAGTGCGGATTTCTTCTCCAGTTGCCAGATTCCACAGTTTAATGGTTTTGTCAGAACTACCACTGGCAAGGGTGTTGCCATCTGGGCTGATGGCGAGAGAATTAACTGGGCTAGAATGCCCTGTCAGAGTTCTTTTTAAGAAAACATCGCTATCTTTGCTAGCAATTATAGATATTGGATTAGTTGGAAATAAGCCATAACGAACATAGCCATATATTTGAGTTCCAACTAATGTAATCGCAGCACCCAGCAGCAATATTTTTCTGAAATTAAAATTTTGTTTAGATAGCTTTTTTAGAAATCCTTGTGGTGCTAATAATATTGATGCTCGTGACTGAGGAATTACCGTAGAAGCTAAAGGTAATACTGGGGTTGCAATTACTGGCTGGAAATTCAAATCTTGTAAAACTTCCCCAACCGACTGATAGCGCTGCTGATATTCTTCCTGCAACAATTTATCCAGAATTTGCCCCAATTCTTCACTCACTGCTTGCTGTAAATGCTGTCTCCAATTCCTAACCCACCCATAACCTTGACTTTTCCACAATTGCCAAGGATGAATTCCACTCAATAAATGAAAGCAAGTTGCACCCAAACTATATAAATCGCTGGCAGGATAAGCTTCTCCATCCTGCATCTGCTCCAACGGTGCATAACCAAAAGAACCGATTGTAGTTCCCTGTGCAGTCATTACCGTTTTTGTCAGTTGCTTGGATGCACCAAAGTCGATTAAAACAATCTTGCCATCTCCACGCTGAATAATATTCTCTGGCTTAATATCTCGATGAATAACTTTTTGTTGATGTACAACCTGGAGAATATTTAACAAATCCTGCAATAAATCCCGTATCTTTCCCTCGCTGAAAGTTCCTTGCTGTTGCAATTCCTTGAGTAAATTCTGCCCATCGATAAATTGCTGCACCAAATATAAACGGCTATCTTCTTGAAAATAAGCCAACAACGTGGGAATTTGTGGGTGTTCTCCTAACTGTTGTAGTCTTCTAGCTTCCTGTTCAAATAATTCTGTTGCTTTTTGCAGTGCTGCCGTTTCTTGAACTTGTGGAGCAAACTGCTTGATGACACACTTTTCGTTCAACTTGTCTGTATCTTCTGCCAAATAGGTTTTGCCAAATCCCCCACCACCCAAGGATTTAACCGGACGATAGCGATTTCTCAGTATTACTAAGGGAACATTGCAATTAGGGCAATATTTTTCACCATCAGGTACAGATGGATTATGGCAAGCTGGGTTAAGGCAACAGAGCATAACTGTATATTTACTGGCAGATGGAAGTATTATGAAGCATTTGCCAGAATTTTTCAGTAAGATTACTGTTTATTTTTATTTATGGATTACTTCGCTGTTATCAGCTATGTTGCTTTTATGACTGATTTTTTAGGGGTTACATCAAATATCTTTTGGGATTTGTTGCTCCTATATTGCTGTTTTTCTCGAAAATCGTCACTTAAAATTATTTGAGCGCTTATCAAGCCAACCAGTTTTCTAGCAGCAAATTGGGGATATTCTCAAAATCTTTGATGTTATTAGTCACCAAAATATCGTTACGCGATCGCGCAACTGCACCAATCAACGCATCAAGTTCCCCTGTTGGTTTACCAATTTTTCTGAGTTCGCTTTGAATCCTACCAAATTCAACAGCCGCATCTATGTCAAATGGTTCAACTGTTATCAGTTGGATAAACTGTGCCAAAGTTTCTAGATTCTTTTCAACTTGTTGTGAACAGTAAACACCTTTATAAAGCTCAGAAACAACGATTGTCGAAGTATAGCATTGAGCAAAGAAAAGGTTGAATTTTGCAACTGCTTTGGGATTATTATTAAGTAGTGCAATGCAAATATTAGTATCTAACAAGTACATTATTTCTTATCTTTATTTTCAATCGAATCGATAACTCTACCTCGATAAACATGGCGTTGTTCGTCAATTTCTGTAAAAATTTCGACCAGTTCAGGTTGGTTTTGCCACGCACCAAATAATTGATTGAGTTTAGAGAGTTTTTCATCATCACTTAAAGTTTGCGCTGTTTCAACTATTTGATTTGCCGAAATGACCACATCAACGATAATTTCCGTACCATCAGGAATATTATTGATTTGCTCTAATAGTTCAATTATTTGACCGCGTTTGATACCTTTAATTTTCATTTTATATATACTCCTTTATTAACCATATTAAGGTTACACAAAGCCTTCATCCAACCTACTAAATTTGGGTATTACACTGTCTAGTCTTCAAAGCGCAATTCCAAGATTTTGCCAAAATCAGACAGGTTGCGTGTTAACAACGTTGCATCATTAGCGATGGTAATTGAGGCAATTTTTAAATCCATCGTACCAAGTCGAGGATAAATTTTTCGGAGACGTTGAAATTCTAAGGCAGATTTTTTATCAAAGTCTACTATCGGAATATTCCGATAATTTTCTAAATGTTTTTGTAATTGGCTGTAGGGTTCTATTTGAGCTTCTATGGTTTGAGCTTTCGCTACATAGCTTAACCAACCGCGAGTTTGTTCTTCATAACTAATTATTGTTGCAGATATTTCGTTCGCTCCGAAGCTTGCCAATTTTGCGAATAAAGGGCTTGCGGCTTTTCCACCACGTTGGATAATACTCAAGTGGTCGGTATCAAGTAAATACATCCTAATCTTCGCATTGATTATCTAAATCTGGACGTAAAGATTCACGATATTCATGTCCTAATTTCATCGCTTCATCAAAAGTAGAGTTATTCGCAAAACTACCAGAGATTTTTTGCCACCAAGGGATAACCTTTGAAGATTCAGGTTCTAATTTGTATTTGAGTTGTGCGACTTCAGCCTCTAAAATTGCTACTCTGTCTTCTATTTGCATTGTTGATAACTTTCTAATGTTGATATAATTGGGTTTGTTTTTTGCGCTCACTTGTACCAGTTATTAGTTTATTTTTTTATTATTTCAGATAACCATTGCTCCGCTTCGTAATATGTAAAACCATGACAACCTAATTCGTCAAATTGTTTGCGATATTCAACATACATATCATAAGGATTAGAATCTATATCAATACTCCAATGAGGTTTATCTAAATCAGGTTTTTTACCTCCAGTAGTCCAGCAATAAATAACTGTTGGTAGTATCTGACTTTTCATAAAGCTAGAAATCTTTTTATTTTTAGCCATCATGATTATTTGGTTACAATCTACTTCTAATTATATGAGATTTAAATACATTCAAGTTGACTCTACATTAAAAAATAAAAAAGGGCAGACAAAATGCCCACCCCATAAGAAAAGATTTATTAAATCAAACTATTAGCAACTAACCCAATACTTTCTTAGCGGTTGCAACCACATTCTCAACACTAAAACCAAACTTCTCCAAACAAACTGCACCAGGAGCAGAAGCACCAAATCTATCGATGCTAACAGCCTCACCTTCAGTACCAATGTACTTGTGCCAGCCGAAGCTACTAGCAGCTTCCACCGATACACGCTTAGTAACAGCTTTTGGTAATACCGACTCTCTGTAAGCTGCATTTTGCTCATCAAACAAATCAGTGGAAGGCATGGAAACCACACGCACTTTCTTACCTTCTGCGGTGAGTTTCTCAGCTGCGGTAACACAAAGGTTGGTTTCCGAACCAGTACCAATCAAGATAATTTCGGGTGTACCTTGGCAATCAACCAATATATATCCACCTTTGGTGACACCTTCAATCGAGCTACCAGCCAAATTAGGAAGATTTTGACGGGAGAACGCCAGCAAGGTGGGGTTATTTGCTTTTGCATTTGCGATCGCAACTTTATAAGCACCGGAAGTTTCTGTCCCGTCAGCAGGACGAATGACGGTGAGGTTAGGAATTGCCCGCAATGAAGCGAGGGTTTCGATTGGTTGGTGGGTAGGACCATCTTCACCTTGTCCAATGGAATCGTGGGTCATTACCCAAATGGAACCAGCGAGGGACAATGCCGATAAGCGGATAGCTGCCCGCATGTAGTCGGTGAAAATCAAGAAGGTGGCACCGTAGGGAATTAATCCCGAATTGTGTAATGCCATCCCGTTACAAATAGCACCCATTGCATGTTCCCGTACACCGAAGTGGACGTTACGGTTTTGGTATTGTCCTTTTTGGAAGTCACCTTCACCCTTGATTTCGGTCAGGTTGGAGTGGGTTAAGTCAGCTGAACCACCAATTAATTCGGGGAGAACTGCTGCAAGTTTATTTAGGCAGGTTTCCGAGTGTTTACGGGTGGGTAATCCTTTGTCTTCAGGAGTATATGTAGGTAATACTTTGTCCCAACCATCGGGAAGTTTGCTGCTCAGTAAGCGTTCAAATTCCGCCGCTTCTTTGGCGTATTTAGCTTTATAACTAGCAAATACCTGATTCCATTCAGATTCTGCTTTTGCACCACGTTCAACAGCTTTCCGCATGTGGTTGAGAGCATCTGCGGGAACATCAAATGGTGCGTATTCCCATTTTAAGTTGCTGCGGGTGAGGGCTATTTCATCAGCACCTAAAGCAGCACCGTGAATACCTGCTGTATTTTGTTTGTTGGGGGAACCATAACCGATGGTGGTTGTCACCTTAATCATGGTGGGTTTGTCGGTGACAGCCTTTGCATCTGCGATCGCTTTTTCAATCGCTGCCAAGTCGTTGTTACCATCTTTCACATGGAGAACGTGCCAGCCATAGGCTTCAAACCGCTTAGAAACGTCTTCGGTAAAGGCTACATCTGTGGAACCATCGATGGAGATGTGGTTATCGTCGTAAAGAGCAATCAGTTTACCTAATCCCAAGTGTCCCGCAAAAGAAGCAGCTTCACCGGAAATACCTTCCATGTTGCAACCGTCACCCAAAATCACATAAGTATAGTGGTCAACGATTTTGGCATCAGGTTTGTTGTATTTAGCAGCAAGATGTGCTTCTGCCATTGCTAAACCAACTCCATTGGCAATACCTTGTCCCAAAGGTCCAGTGGTGACTTCCACACCTGCGGTAATGAAGTTTTCTGGGTGTCCAGGGGTGCTGGATTCCCACTGACGGAATTGCTTAATGTCCTCAATCGTCACGCTGTCGAAACCTGCTAAATAGAGCAGAGCATACTGCAACATCGAGCCGTGACCAGCAGACAAAACAAATCTGTCTCGATTGAACCACTGGGGATTTTTTGGGTTAACCCGCATGAATTTATCCCAGAGTACAAACGCCATTGGCGCAGCACCCATAGGCAATCCTGGATGTCCAGACTTTGCCTTTTCTACAGCATCAACTGCCAAAAAGCGAATCGAATTAATACAAAGTTGTTCAAGGGATTGGGTTGCAACAGCCATAATATGTTTGTTCTTAACGACGGGTTAGTACTCTTAACTAGATTTTATTGCCTAAAGAAATAATAATTTTCCTTAAACAATTATTGTCATCATCCCATTAGCGAATGTTGATGGACAAGCTGTAAATTTTGGGAATTTAGATTTTGGTTTTTATTTTAAGAGGGAATAAGCCCAAATATCCGTTGTCAAATCGACTCAGTTGAGAATTTGGGGAATTAGAATTTGGGCAGGCATATTTCCCAATGCCCAATGCCCAATGCCCAATGCCCAATGCCCAAATTAGACGTACTTTTTAAAGACTAGCGCCACATTGTGACCACCAAAACCAAAGGAATTAGATAATGCCACCTCAACTTTTAGTTCTCTGCTAACG
>NZ_NTFS01000739.1 GCF_002289455.1 Brunnivagina elsteri CCALA 953 | reverse complement strand
GCGTTCGCGTTTAATTTCCCTTTACTTTCTCATGATTTATTTATCTTTCTTGGAAGAATAAAAACTGGGATGTACCCGATTAGGTATTCCAGCCCGTGCTAATAAAAATGAATTAGGAAAAGTTGATATTGCTGATATTTCACAGTTTAAACCAACCCCAAGCGAAGAGGAAGAACATCTAAAAGATAGATTAACACCTGTAATATTACGCTTAGTAAATAAGGTGATTAAGGATGATAAAGAGGTTGTTTTACTGAGTCGAAAGAATAGTTTTCCTTGGTATGTGAATTACGGTAAAAATCAAAATATACCAAGAGACGGTACACTCGATAATTTCTTAAAATTAATCCATTCTTACCTTCCCGAAAATTTCAGACATAAGGTAACTATATCAACTGCTCATAAGTACAAAGGATTGGAAAAAAAGGTGGTTATCATACTTGATGCTGTCGCTGATTGTTACCCTTTACTTCATCCTGACTGGATATTTACTCGCATTTTTGGTGACAGTATTGAGCGAGTTATAGAAGAAGAACGCCGTCTTTTTTACGTTGGATTAACTCGTGCTGTGGAACATTTATTAATTCTCACTGAGAGTAATAACGTATCACCTTTTCTTGAAGAATTAAAAAGTAGACAAACAATCTCTATACTCAATTGGTCTGAATATCCACCTTTTGTTAAGTCTGTACAACGCATTACTGTTAGAGTCGGGAACCAAGCAGGAAAAGGTGAAAATGGTACTTATGCAATCAAAGACTTACTAAAAGCTGAAGGTTATCGCTGGAATAAAACTGAATGGAAAGCTTGGTGTCGTACTTATCCTGTACAAGGATTTTCAATAGAAGAATTTTTTGCTAAAGCCATGTGGATTTCTAATGCTGATGGAATTGAGGTGCGATTGTATGATGATTTAGAAATCCAGATAGCTGTTTATCGCGTTGAGCAAGGGCAGTGGAATTGAGCGAGAGAGACGCTGTATCTGTTGCGATCGCACTACTATTTTAGATTAGGGAGAAATCCTGAAACTATAGTAATCCCATTAGTCTGTCAAACTTCAATTAGGACTCTGAATGAAATAAAATACAACTCTTGATTATGTAGATTGATGTTGGGTTACGCAAAGCCTCCACCCAACCTACTAAGAATTTTATTAATTTGCGGATAACGACATTAATCTGTTAACGACGACAAATAATCTGTTATTCGATAACACTAAATGGAGCTAACCGGTCTCGAACCGGTGACCTCTACAATGCCATTGTAGCGCTCTACCAACTGAGCTATAACCCCTCATCTATCTTATAAATATTTGGCTATTATCCTAAAAACGATTGCCAGATGTCAATACTATTTATCGATGTAGTTAAAATTAGAAGTTTTCAACCTTATTAATACTTAATGTTTTTGATACCTTACCTAATATTTTAATAC
>NZ_NTFS01000738.1 GCF_002289455.1 Brunnivagina elsteri CCALA 953 | reverse complement strand
GTACTGTAGGATGGGTTAGAATAGAGTTATTAATGTACCAAAATCTTAAAAATGCTGCGTTATGCTGTCGCTAACACACCCTACGTGTGCTACCGCTAACAAAAATCAAATAGAAATCCTATACCTATAGATTAATATTAGCTATATTAATCTAGTCTAGGGAAATCAATATAAATTATAAATACTCATACTCCAGACTAGGACTTACGCATTGACAGAAAAATCAAAATAGGGGGTATACTTCTCAGCGCTTAAAGCTTGTTTTTATGTTCCCTATCAAGCGATAGAAACCAAGAAAGGGTAATTTATAAAAGCCTGAAACAACGTATTCACGTTAATACACAACACAGCCCTTTTGTACAGTGCGTAAGTCCTAGTATGATGACTCAGATAATAAAAGCTTCAGCAATTGGATTTGGGTATTTAATATTTCGACTCAATCAGGTCACATTACTTAACATTTATTACTTAATATTCAAAATCCCTAAAGCCATTGTCCACCACGGAAACGCGATCGCACAAAAAGAATTCTCATTAGGCTTTGTGAAGCAATAAATACAGCCAACCACACAGCGCTATAGTGGAGTAGAAATTTATCGAGTGGTAATTCCTTTGGTATTGCTGGTAAACCAATTAGTTTTACCCCACACAAGACAAATAACATTTCCCAAATTCCGGCAAAAAGCTGATATACTGCGGGCCAGTCCCTATCCCAGCGATATTTTTGGATGCGATCGTAGAATACATCCCAAATAATCCCAAAAATCGCCACATAGCCAATTACCACAAAGTAAATCCCTTTTTCAGAATCTGGAGCAGCCAAAACAAAGGGTAAAGTTACTAATAAACCAACCGTAGCAAGTAATAATAAACGAGTTTGCCAGCGTCCAAATAATGTCGGAGTCATAATTTTTAGTTATAAATTAGAAATTAAAGGTGATTACTTAAGATTTTGGCGTAGCATTTTCTAGTCTGCCAAGGTAGAAACTTATCTGCGTACATCTGCGGTTAACTCTTTATTAAGCTGTTCCACATTTAATTTGTACATAACGCGGGCAAGATGCCCGCACTACAAGAATTATACGTTTTTGGGTTATGCAATTTAGATGTGGTTTAGCTTACCATACCTGACGAATATGGTAACTACTGTTAATATAAGCTTGCATAATCAATATTTCAGCAAAATCCAAACAATTTCCGCAGTAGTTTGACTCAAATATTTATCGGATTTTTATAAAATATTTGTAATTTTGTGATTAGGGATGGGAGATATAGAGAAAAATTAAGGCAGATATTCAATTAATTGAGATGTGATACATCCCATTTATTTCTAACCCAACACATCTAAAATCCCTTCCCAGTTAACGACATTCTCTAGTAAAGTTTGATACCCCAAAGTATTCGGGTGCAAACCATCTTCAGAAATGCGATCGCAC
>NZ_NTFS01000737.1 GCF_002289455.1 Brunnivagina elsteri CCALA 953 | reverse complement strand
CTTTATTATATATTTAGTTTGGTAAATACTTTATTCATGTTGCAATGAGTCAAGCAAGGCTGCTCACTTTGTTAAGCGATTTTGCCGATCGCGATATCTTATGTTGGGGTGATGAAGGGTGCGATCGCTCAAGTTAATCCCAAAATCCAAGTGGTGGATTTGACCCATCAGATTCCACCCCAGGATGTCGCTGCTGGTCGGTTTTGTTTGATGGGTGCCTTTCCTTATTTTTCGGATGGGACGGTGCATCTGGCTGTGGTTGACCCTGGTGTGGGGAGTAATCGTCGAGCGAGACCTTCGGTAAGCTTCGCTAACGCATTTTTTGGTAGCGATGGTTGGGTAGAAATCGCCATCAATGGGGGTAATGCGCGATACTCTCTCCGGAAGTCGCGATCGCGATCGCAATTAGATATTCAGTTAGCGCAAATAGTTGAATTAGTTTTATGATATTAGTTAACAGAGGTATTTGATATGGATATCACTTTAAAGCCGGAACAAGAGCAGTTTATCCAAGAAAAGCTTCAGAGTGGTAAGTACCAAACAGCGAATGAAGTTATAGTTGAAGCTTTTCGGCTATTGGAAGAAAGAGATAAGCGTTACCAAGAATGGTTAGAAGAAACTCGTCAAAAAGTAGCCATTGGATTGGCTGAGTTAGAACGTGGAGAAGGTGTAGACGGGGAAGTTGTCATGGCAGAACTTCGAGATATGATTCATCAAGTGCGTGAGAATCATGCATGAATCGCAGTTATACAATTTCCCCAACCGCGATTAAAGATTTGAAAGGTATTTTAAATTACTTTTTTGAGCGAAATATAAATGCTGGTGAAGCTTTTACTGATGCATTTGAGCGAAAGTGTGGAAATATTGCCAATTTTCCGAATATAGGACGTAGTTATGAGGAATTAGCACCTTCTCTTCGAGGAATTCCGATAGATGGTTACATCATTTTCTACACAGTGACAGAAGAGAGCATTGAAATTGCTAGGGTAGTTAGTGGTTATAGAGATTTAAGTAATCTTTTTTCAGAAGCAGATGATTAGGTTTAAAGTATAGTTATAACCCCTCACCCTAACTATTCTTATGGTTTCTGCATCCGAAGTATATCAAGGACAGTTTGGCGAATTTACGGTTGATGAGAGCGATCGCAAAAGTGTAATTATCTATCGTGCTGGATTAATGGTTGCTGCCCTCTGTTTTGCTGTTGCGAGTGGGCTAGTTTTATTCAGTAATAACTCTGATATTTATTGGTTAGTGACACCTTTATATACTGTATTTGGGATTGCCCTTGGTGTCAGTTTGTTTACGATTCATATTTACATGGCGGCTTTACATCGCGCCCTGCAAGCTTTTTGGCTGATTGGTGCAATTTCAGCATTTGCGATCGCTCTCATCAACCGTAAATTCGCCAAACTGTCCTTGATATACTTCGGATGCAGAAACCATAAGAATAG
>NZ_NTFS01000736.1 GCF_002289455.1 Brunnivagina elsteri CCALA 953 | reverse complement strand
ACGGTTTTATAGGCTTTTCAGCGCAACTTCCTTCCACACATAATGGGGAATGCGAAGCCCCCATTACCCGCTCTACAGAAGTCCAAAATCTAAAACCCAATAAAAAAAGGGGTTTCCCCCTCCTCAAAAATTTAGTTAATTATGTAATTATTTTTCTTCGCTTGCAGATGGAATTTCTTCGGCAACTGCTGCTGGAACATCTTCGGCAACTGCTGCTGGAACATCTTCGGCAACAGCTACTGAAACATCTTCCGCAACTGCTGCTGGAACATCTTCCTCAACTGCTGATGGAACATCTTCCTCAACTGCTGATGGAACATCTTCCTCTGCTGACAGAACATCTTCCACTGCTGGTTGCTCAACTGTCATTGATGGTATAGCGATACCTTGAGCCTTAGCAAGCAACTGTTCGCGATATTTAGCTGCCATTTCTTCAGCTTTATCGTAAACCAAATCACGGTTCTTAATCATGTCACCGGGTTCGGGTTCAAGCTGCTTAGTTGACAGAGAAATTCGTCCGCGTTCAGCATCCAAATCAATAATCATTACCTTAACTTCATCATTGACGTTAAAGACACTATGCGGTGTATCTATATGCTCGTGGGAAATTTCCGAGATGTGCAACAATCCGCTCACACCACCGATATCGATAAACGCACCATAAGGTTTTATACCACGTACCGTACCGATGACAACTTCGCCAACTTCAAGACGATTCATCTTGCGTTCTACCAACGCACGACGATGTGAAAGCACCAAACGGTTGCGTTCTTCGTCAACTTCGAGGAATTTTAAGGGTAGTTCTTCTCCTACCAATTCTTCTTTAGGTTTACGAGTACTGATGTGAGAACCGGGAATAAATCCACGTAGTCCTTCAATTCGCACTAACGCACCACCACGGTTAGTTGCAAATACTCCAGAACGAACGGTTGCATCTTCAGCTTGCAGCTGACGTACCCGTTCCCAAGCTCGCATATATTCTATACGACGAATCGAGAGGGTTAACTGTCCATCTTCGTTCTCGTCGGTGAGAATGAAAAATTCTCTTGTTTCGTTTGATTGTAAAACTTCTTCCGGGCTATCAACCCGGTTAATTGACATTTCCTGTATGGGTATATAAGCTGCCGTTTTAGCACCTATGTCAATCAGAGCACCCCGTGGTTCGATACTAAATACTGTACCGGGTACGACATCTCCAGGGCTAAAGTGGTAATCGTATTTATCTAGTAATGCAGCAAAATCCTCGTGGGTAAATCCTATTTCAGCAGTAGCAGTTGATTTCTGATTGACCATGCTAATTGTTTCCTGGTGTTAGTCTCCGTATTGTTTTCCTCCTAGCGATGTACATGCAAGCGCCTGCCTGACAGTCTACACCTACATCTTATTCATGCTAGCGCCGGGAAGTTGATAAAATATTGCTATCTACTTCCAAATATTAGATTATATCAGATATTTAC
>NZ_NTFS01000735.1 GCF_002289455.1 Brunnivagina elsteri CCALA 953 | reverse complement strand
CAAGTCGCTATTCTATGATATTTGGGATAACAATTTCCACAGGAAATCAGACATTATCGAAATTTACTCAACTTGCAACTTCGACTAATGTTGGAAATAGGAAATGTAGTAGCTACAAATATTATTAATCCAAATTGTTAATCTAAGCTTTCGAGACTGCCGATTTAGGGACTAAGTTCCCATATTGACAGTATTTTCCCATTCCTCCCTGCGCCCATGCACCTAGAAGTGAGACAAATAAAGATATGATATAAGCGATCGCAATCTATTCCCCCAGGTTCATGGCTTACTACATCGCTCCCCGCTTTCTCGATAAACTTGCTGTCCACATCACAAAAAATTTCCTCAACCTCCCTGGTATACGTGTTCCCTTGATTTTAGGAATTCACGGACGTAAGGGGGAAGGAAAATCCTTCCAATGTGAGTTGGTTTTTGAACGCATGGGGATAGAAGTAACCCTGATTTCCGGTGGAGAGTTGGAAAGTCCCGATGCAGGTGATCCAGCACGATTAATTCGCTTGCGGTATCGGGAAACTGCCGAACTAATTAAGGTACGTGGGAAAATGTGCGTACTGATGATAAATGATTTGGATGCTGGAGCAGGACGTTTTGACCAAGGTACTCAGTATACTGTAAATACCCAGTTGGTGAATGCGACATTGATGAATATCGCTGATAACCCCACCGACGTACAGCTACCAGGTAGTTATGACTCTACACCATTGTGTCGCGTGCCAATTATCGTTACGGGTAATGATTTCTCAACTTTATACGCACCATTAATCCGTGATGGACGGATGGAGAAATTTTATTGGCAACCCGATCGCGATGATAAAGTTGGGATTGTGGAAGGGATTTTTGCCGAAGATAGTTTGTCGCGTCGGGATATTGAGCAATTTGTAGATACCTTCCCAAGTCAATCAGTAGACTTTTATAGCGCATTGCGATCGCGCATTTATGATGAGCAAATTCGCAAGTTTATTCATGATGTCGGTTTTGAACGGGTTTCCCAATTGGTGGTTAATAGTGTCGATGGACCACCACAATTTCAGAAACCTAATTTCAACCTATCTTATTTAATGGAGATGGGTCATTTTATGGTAGAAGAACAGCAGCGAGTTCAAAATTCTCTCTTGGTAGAGGAATATAATCGCGGTTTATATTCCCGTCAATTGACACCAGCAACCACAGCATCAAATTCAAACTATTCCCCCAATGGCAGCGATAATTCACAAGCTCCATCCCCAAGTGATGCATATTATAAAGCTTATTCATCAGTATCCAATTCCGGTGGGATTTCAAATTTAACCTTAGAAACCCAAGAGCAGGTAAGACAAATACTATCCCAGGGTTACAGAATCGGTGTTGAACATGTGGATGAAAGACGCTTCCGTACTGGTTCGTGGCAAAGTTGCGCTATGGGAGAAATTAATGGGGAATCTGATGCGATTTCGACTT
>NZ_NTFS01000734.1 GCF_002289455.1 Brunnivagina elsteri CCALA 953 | reverse complement strand
ATCCAAATTATTATAATTATTGTGGGGTGGGCATCCCTGCCTGCCCTAATATATAATTTAGGTGCTTTTTAGCTTACCACTAACGCAAGAAAACATAGTTAAGAGTAAGCCACAAAATGAATGATCCTGTGTTGTCATGCTGAGGAACGTAGGCGAAAGACTTCCCGTTCGCGTTTCGCGTTCCGTTGGCGTAGCCGCCCTCTTAGGGCTAGCTAGGGTAGAATCTACGCGAGATTCTACCCTGCGGCAACGCGGTAGACGCTTCGTCTTCTCGTAGAGTAGCGCGTACGTTCCACCCTGCGGGAAGCAAGCTACAGAATGACATTGGGCATTTCTTTCTGTGGAGTTCTCTAAAACCAATATTGGATTGTTGAAAACACTTATAATTCTACCTTGGTTTATTTCTTAAGGTTCTCCCTATATTAATTACTTTTAGGACTTCTGCACTGTACAAAGGGACTATGTTGTGCATCAAGGTAAATACGTTATTCGGCTCCTTTTATAAATTACCCTTTGAAAGTTTAAATTTGAAAGTTTAAATTGGTGTTGTGGGGATTTATAGCTTTACTCAAAAATCCCCCAGATATTTTTTAAGCAGACATGACTTAACCTACATCGTCGTGAGCAAAACGATTGAAAAGGAAATCCAAAGCATAGTTACGTAACTTATAATATTGTGGGTCTTCCATAATCCTAGTTCTATCTCTAGGTCTGTCAAAAGGAATTTCCATAACTTCACCAATTTTCGCATGTGGTCCATTGGTCATCATCACCAACTTGTCAGCCAAAAACAGGGCTTCGTCAATATCGTGGGTAATCATTAACACCGTACAACGGTTATCACCCCAAATCTTCAACAATTCCTCTTGTAATTCTTCCTTAGTAATCGCATCCAAAGCACCAAAAGGTTCATCCAAAATCAACACCTTGGGACGAATCGACAGCGCACGGGCAATAGAAACACGCTGACGCATACCACCCGACATTTGGGGAGGTTTCTTATCCATTGCGTCACTCAATCCCACCATTGCCAGACTATCACGCACCATCGCTCTTTTCTCAGCTTCCGGTTTTTCGGGATATACGGCATTTATAGCCAAGTAAATATTTTCAAACGCAGTTTGCCAAGGTAACAAAGCATAACTTTGGAATACTACCATGCGATCGGGACCCGGTTTGGTGATGGGTTGTCCTTCCAGCAATACTTGTCCAGTGGTGGGGAAATTAAAACCCGACACCATATTTAACAAAGTCGATTTACCACAACCAGAGTGACCAATTACGCAAAGAAATTCCCCTTGATAAACATTAAGATTAACCCCATCAAGTACGGTGAATGGTCCATTCTTAGTCGGATAAATCTTAGAAACGTCTTTAATTTCCAAATATGGATTTCGACCTGCTGCTGCGGTAGCAAGGGGTTTGCCTAATCTATCTCTAGCAGCGTCAGAAGTTTTGAAAG
>NZ_NTFS01000733.1 GCF_002289455.1 Brunnivagina elsteri CCALA 953 | reverse complement strand
TTTTCAATTTGTATACTGATGTGCATTAGATTCTTTCTGCTGCACCGTTTTGTCATGCGTTAGTCTAAACTCCAGTTAATAGACAAGTGCGACATTTGCGGCAGGTGGAATGATAAGCCGAAGGTTTTAGGCAGAGCGTATTCCCACCTGTCTAACAAGGGCATACGGTGTAGACATACCCACAAAACGCTACGCGATCGCACTTTGCATAATGGAGTATCACTGATATGAGATTCCAAATGCTCCCTAATTTGCATCCCTACAGCATAGGCAAGCAATGGAGGCACCGAATTTCCGATTTCCCGATGAGCATGAAGTATTCCCTCACTGAAATTAAACCAGTCAGGGTAACTGTGTAATCTCGCAGCTTCCCTAACGGAAATAACCCTTGGTTCAGAAGGATGAATTGGGCGTAATGCGGTGCGATTCCCACTTCCCGCTCGTAACGTGACACACAAGCCATCCCATTCGAGTTTTTTCGCTCTGGATTTAGCTTCCCTCGTACCTGGGGGAGTGTTGATAAATTGTTGAATTACTTCTGGTGTATGTGTCGTCGCTGCAAATCCCGTTATTTCATTGGTTATTACACCTGGGTTAGGAAATATTTCCTCAAGATACTTGGCATATTCACCCTTTTCCCAATCGGGTGACACAACTTGAGTGTTTTGCTTAGGGAGTAGGGGAAGTGGTAATAAGTCAGCGATAGCGTCGAAGACGCTGACCTTCGGTATCGCATCCCGAACATTATGCTGTGGTAACTGTTGCGGTGGCATAATGTTACCAAACTTAGAAGCCACAAAAAACACCCTTTTTCTAGCTTGGGGAACCCCATAATTTGATGCATTCAGATTCCACTTGGATAAAAAATAATGCTCTTCCAACACCGCTTGTAAATTAGCAGTAATGCAACCAAATTTTTGATTCTCAATTCCCGGCACATTCTCCATGATTGCCGCAAGAGGATTGAGTTCCAACACCAGCCGAACGAACTCCCCCACCAAACCGTTACGCTCATCTTCAAGATTTTGTTGTCCAGCAACGCTAAACCCTTGACACGGAGGACCTCCAAAAACTACATGAATCTCCCCATCCAATCTGGATACTTTGCCTGAATATGGGAGCGTATTTCTTTTCCCGTTACCTCCCGAATGTCTTTGCATAATACCGTCGCATTGGGGAAATTCTGTTGGTACGTAGCCAAGGCAATAGGATTATTATCAATGGCTATGCCTATTTCAAAACTTGCACCGCATCCCAAGTCAAACCCACCTGCTCCAGAAAACAGGCTCACAGCTATCTTTTTCTTTGTTGCTGTTGATTTCATGTTGAAATTGGATACCGCTAAAATTAATGATAACTTTTTGCACAAGCCTCTGCGCTAATTACATGGGTGCGACTCTTTTAGGAAGACGCAGAATAGGTTTAGACAGACATTGCAATACTTGGAGGGGAAATAGAACAACG
>NZ_NTFS01000732.1 GCF_002289455.1 Brunnivagina elsteri CCALA 953 | reverse complement strand
TTATTAACCAGCTTCTATAATTAATCTGAAGATTTTTTCTCAATTAATTAGTGATTTAAACTAGGATTTAGTAAGCAAGTAGTTAGCAAAAATCACCAGTGAATTTAACTTTTGTATAAATTTTAGATTAACAATCTCCGCGATAATATCAGAATCAACAGATTATTTTGTTCTGCTGTATCGTAATTTCGTATACGAAGGGAGCAAAAATGGTGTATTTTGAATCCATCATTGGTATTTTTCTGTCAATCACAGTATTTTTATCGCGTTTTATCGTTTGGAGTGAGAAGATGTATCAAAAAAATAGTTTTGCAAAGCGTTTCCCTTGGAGTGTTGCTATCCTCAGTCTGATGCTTGTTGGAGCTGTCTCCCATCCAGCATCTGCGGAAACGGTTATGGCAAAGATAAAGCGCACTGGAGTGTTAACTGCGGGTACAAGTAAAGACGCAATCCCATTTGCTTACACTAATAATAAAGGTCAACCAGTTGGTTATTCTGTCGAAATGTTGGTGTTAATTAAAGAGCAACTGGAAAAAGAACTTGGGAAAAAAATTCAACTCAAATTAGTTAACCTTTCTTCAGCAGAACGTATTCCCAATATTTTGCAGCGTCAAGTTGATATTGTTTGCGATGCGAGTAGTTTTACCTGGGAACGGGATAAGCAAGTTGATTTTTCGGTAAGTTATGCTGTTACTGGTACACAAATGTTGGTCAAGAAAGATAGCAGTTTGGGTACTAAAGAATCTTTACTAGGTAAAAGAATTGGGGTTTTACCGCAAACTACAAATGAAAAAGCAATTCGTCGGGTACAACCGAAAGCACAACTTGTATACTTCAAAAACCGCAATGAAGGATACATCGCTTTGCAACAAGGAAAAATCGACGCTTTTGCATCTGATGGTATCCTCGCTGAAGGTTGGTTGCAGTCACAGAAAAACCACGATGCTTTCAAGATAGTACCCGATCGCCCATTTTCGCGAGAAGGTATTGCATGTATGGTACCTGAAAACAATTCTAAGTTTCTGGACTCTGTGAACTATAGTCTGATTGCTTTTATGCAGGGATTTATTAATGGGAATAGTCGCAATGTAACTATTTTTGACCGTTCTTTTGGTTCCCAAGGTACTATTTTTATCAATCAGGATTTGCGTGATTTAGCGATTGAGACGATGCAATTGGTTATTGAGTCGCGTGAGGAAGCTCCTACAGGGAAGTAGGGAAAAGTAAGGTGAAATCGTAAAGAAAGAATCAAAGATAATCTGGAAAAGTTCTCTTTTTAATTCTTTCTTTTCACCTTTTTTAATTAATAAAATTATTACCGAAAATATCTTTTTATCCGTGTTAATACTTGTTTTAGCTTTGTCGGAAACTTTTTCTGGAATTCAGGAACTTATTTAATTTGTGTCTGTCTTCACTAGCTATCAAATTTACAAATTAATGTATAAATTTTTTATGAAGTATATTTTAT
>NZ_NTFS01000731.1 GCF_002289455.1 Brunnivagina elsteri CCALA 953 | reverse complement strand
CGCTATATGCAACTACAACCATAGTTGGTATAGAAGGCTCTTGATTGAGATTTTTAGCAAATATCTCAGGTTGAAAAGGTTTTTGGAAGACTAAATTCAAGAGTAAGAATAAACAACTAATAATTCCCATGATTAAAATTATGAATAAAGGTGATTTTAAAATTAAAAATCTGTTTTTTTTGAGAGAATAATTACTTTTACTATTTCTATTATCTATAATTTCCTTCTTCCTAGATAATAGACTTGCAGTGAGTAATGCACAAAAACTAGGATAGTAAATAAAGTTATAACGTGGAACAACTGTAATGTCTTTTTTTAGAAAATAAATAATAGCAAAAAATTCGATAATTATCCAAACCGTAAAACTTAATAAAGTGAAAGTGGCAAATTTAGTTTCTTCTTGAATTAAAAGTTTTTTTAATCCTTGAAGAAATTCCCTTCCAATCCAAACTCCACAGACAATCATTAAAATAGCAGAAACTACAACATTAATTATTGGTTGTTTTTCTACAGGTAACACAATTACCATTAAAACCCAATTTATTAATGTTTGGTAAAATGGAGCGATATGTTGAGGAACTTGTAACCAATCGGTTTCAGAACGATTTGAATGACTGAACATTATCATTAACCAAGGAAGATAACTAATTAAAATTCCACTAGTTGATAAAGTCAGTGCTAAACAAGCTTTTTTTAAAAGTTGAATTTTTCGTCTTTGTCCAAATAAAAGTATAGTTATTGTGGCAATCTGAGCAATGAGAGCAAGAATGCAAAAATAATGAACATACAGAGCAAAACTGTTGATAACTACCCAAAAAAACCAGACTCTAAATTTAATTTTCTGAGATTGAAAAATATCTTTTTGAATTTGGATTAATCCTAGCAAAGCTAAACTCACCAAAAGCATCGGTAAAGTGTAGTGACGTGCTTCTTGAGACAGGTATACAGCAAAAGGAGAAACAGCCATACATGCTGCTGCTGCAATTCCAGCTTGGGGAGAAAAAGCAATCCGATTTACCCAGTAAATAACGAAAATCCCTGCTACACCAAATAATGCAGGAAGCGATCGCACTTTCCATATCCAATCCATATCCACAGATTGCAACCAACCCAACCAAATATACATCCCACAAAAAAATAATGGGGGATGGGTAGATTGAGATGCAATATTTCCGGCAATTTGACTGCAACTAATTCCTGGTTTATAGGTGAAAATATCTGTTAATTTTGTTAGAGAGAATATTTTATCAAGCGGTAAATCTTGATAGTTTTTTCCTAAACTAAAAATAGTCGTAATTATCTCATCCATCCACAACGGTTTAAAATCCAAATTTCCAAACCGTAGAATTGCACCAAGTATAATTACTATAATTAAACTTAGATAATGTAAATGTTTATTGGGAATTGGGGATTGGGGATTGGGCATTGGGGATTGGGAATTAGTAAAAGACAACTAACTTCTAATTACAATATTATGTATTTT
>NZ_NTFS01000730.1 GCF_002289455.1 Brunnivagina elsteri CCALA 953 | reverse complement strand
CTTTACTTACCCTACAATATCCCCTTACCAAATACACCAGAATTTCAACCTGCATTTATCCACCAAGTTCGTACCCTCGTTTGTCTCAGCGCTACAGCACCAGGATTGACGGTCATTTTAGTGGGAGATGTACCCCTCAAAGCCCAAATCGGCACAATTTTGGCATCGGAATTTGGTTCACGGGTACAAGTAGAAAAAACCTGCCTTGATGAAAACGGCATTTTAGTCACAGGTTGGGAATTTTGGCGCGAACATCACAGCGTTTTACCCTCACCCCAATTAATGGTAATTGCCACATTACCCCTACCCTCACTCGAAAATCCCCTAGTAGCAGGTAGAGTTGCCCATTACAAGCGATCGCATCAAGATTGGTTTCGTTTGTACCTATTACCCACAGCCGTAAACGAATTGCAACGTGCGATCGCACCAGCACGGGAAAGCAAAGCGGTAGTGGCTTTACTCGATAGTCGTGTAGTTAATCGCAGCTATGGTGCCCAAATCCTCTCCGCACTTAGTCCCCTTGCCCGAATTAATTACCTCGAACCGAATTTATTCAATGCTTCCGAAGATAATTCTTAATGGGGAATTGGGCATTGGGAATTAACTCGCGAGCCAATTAAGCTATTATCAGGATTAGAGGTCCATCAATCAAATTTTCAATTTTGAATCTTGAATTTTGAATTAACTGAATTAACGATTATGGGTGAAGCAAAACGTCGGAAATCATCATTGGGCGAAAACTACGGTCAAGAAGAAAGAATTCTACCGTGGGTTCCCATCACCAAGAGCCAAAGTGAGCAATTTGTCCAACTCACAACTCGTGGTGCTTGGTATGGCATTAGTGCAATGGTAATTATTTGGGTGACAGTCCGTTTTATTGGTCCCGCTTTCGGTTGGTGGCAAACCATCGGTTAGGTTTTGACACGAACGCTCAACAGAATATTCGTAGGTTGGGTGCAGGCGCATGATAAATATTTGTAACGATATGATAAATCTATATTTGCGCCGTAACCCAACATTTTATTAAATTGCTCGAAGTCGCTATTTTGTGGTTTAAATAATTTCCATTTTCCCAATATCATGTGTTGGGTTACTCAACCTACGGAAGACTACAAAGATTGCGATCGCTGGCAGGCATAATCTCATCCTACCTCTTTTCCCAAAATTATAGTATATTTGAACTATAAAACAAAAACCATTTCAGCGCGGGGATTAGCAAATATTCTTCGTGCAGATAATTTAATTGTCATATTGGGAAACATAAGTGTAGACGACTCAACTGGCAGAAATTCTAGATTGGGTTGGAGTATATAAACGTAGAGCAAGGTTATCGATAAATATGGATATTAAGTTAGGGTTTGGCTCTATCCCCAGAGCGCAGTATATTTTTGTCAGTCAAGAAGGGAATGCTTGCTGGTATATGCTGTCGGAGGATGAACAAAAAGTACCAATTACCGACAAAGCATTAACTGGGATAATTACAGGGA
>NZ_NTFS01000073.1 GCF_002289455.1 Brunnivagina elsteri CCALA 953 | reverse complement strand
GCGTAGCGCGTACGTTCCGTAAGACTCCACTCAGAATGACAATTTATACCTTGTCCGACTTTTCAAACATACTCTTAGATTGAGATGCCTGTATGCATAATTAGTGAATAACTAGTCTGTAATTTACGTCGTCCACTTCCTCGGTTGTCTTGAGGCTGTTCTGCCGACTTCTTCTCAGCTTTTTCGTAAATTCTCGAACTATCTAATACGTAGCTTTTATGACTTAGACTTAGTGCAATCAGAATAAAAAATAACAAGAAAAGATATACCATTTTTATTTCCTAACTCATTTTCTAATTAAGGTTAAACAGAACGATAATCTCCAAAACCTTACCTAGATACCTATGTATTATCAAGTTAATCAGAATACATTGAGACAAGATTAATTCAGTATAATACAATTAGAAACTTAGTTATGAGCATGGGAAGACTTGCTCTCCATTAAGGTTTGTAATGGTTAATATAGAAGCATTACAATCAATCCCATCAGCATTAGTATGTCAAAATGAAAGGGAATCATGACCTCAAAGTGAGTGCTTGTGTTGCGTTTTGCAGCCGATTCACGCTTATTAGCAAGACATAAGGATTGACTTTAGCTATGGCAGAAGAAAATAATCAGAATCAAGATGAGCAGGATATTCCCAGTACTGCTGACAAACCAGCAGCAGCAAAACCCGCAGCAGCGAAGAAAGAAAAGGCTCCTACTGTTGAGGATAAGCCGTTTTTGGACTTCATGCAGCAAGATTATGTACCAGCCTTACAAAATGCGATCGCATCTGAAGGTGTGCGCGATTTAACGTTATCATTTGCAAAGCAAGAAATCCCGGTTCGAGGGGTGCAATTCGGTGAATGTTGGCAAGTTATTGGTAGCTGGCAAAACGGTTATCGTCAATTTAATTTATATTTCCCAGAGGAAAATATTCAAGGCAAAAAGGCTTTTTCTTGTAATGAAGGGAAGGTTCCCAGTACTCTCGAATCGTTTCTAATTGACGAGCGCAAAGTCAGTCTAGATATGTTGGTATCCAGATTGGTTTACCGTTTGAATGGTCAAAAGTGGTTGGGAAGAAATTAGATTTTGGTTAATTGTTAGGAGTTAGGAATTAGAAGTAAAAGACTCATTTCCTAATCCCCAATCCCAATTAACCAATTTCATGAAAATGATAAGTAACGGCTCCAGTAGTGGGGTCGTTATCTACATGTACATACCCCGATTTAAGCATTTCTTTCAATGTGCTTTCAACTTCCACAAAGCTTGCTCCAGTGACCTTTACACCTTGGGTAACGGTGATTTTACCAGCGTACTCTTCGGCTGCCCCAATCAACAGCACCATCAATTTTTCTTTTGGCGAATCATATAATCTTTCGGCAACCACTGATTGATTTTCAGGTACTCCAAAGGGAGATAAACCAGCTTTTAAACGCAATTGTATCTCCCGCTCTGTAACCATTTCTGGAATTAAAAATAAATCGACAAATTGTCCAATTCCAAATAGTCCACCAGTTAGCAACCACAAGATACCAGTTCCAACTTTGCCATTATAAATACGGTGCAATCCCCCTAAACCAACAAAAAAACATCCAGATAAAATATAGGATATCACCAAGCGGTCTTGACGCTGTTGAGTTACAATTTGTTGTTGTTGAATATTCATTTATTTTTACTCCAAAATATTTAGCTTAAGAATTTAATTTAGGCTGCTGGGATTTGTGACGATTTCTGACTGTTGCAATGTGACGAGAATACTTGAAATTGTATAAATGGTTAGGTTGGTTTATTTCCATGCCCACGGTAATATTTAAAAATATATGATCCTATTTTAACTGTTACATCTTTAAGAATGCAGGGTATTTAATTAACCGACTTCCTCCAACCGAATCACCCAACCGGATGATTTTTTCCCTTCCTCCTCCCCAATCAGCGAGATTTGTTGCAACTCTTAACGTTTTTTTTCTCCTTTTTTTGCGTCATATCTTGGTAGACTGGGGTTTATACTTAACAATTATTGTCGTTGATTGCGCCTGTAAGACCTTTATCTAAATGGTTTAGTGGTGCATTCAAAAATTAAAAAAAAGCAAGAGCAATTTAGACATGGTAGATTCCCTAAAAAAACCAGGTTTTGAAGAAATGCGTGCGGGGACAAAAGTCCCAGCGAAGGAAACTTTGCTGACTCCCCGGTTTTATACTACGGACTTTGATGAGATGGCACAGATGGATTTATCTGTCAATGAAGATGAGCTAAAAGCTATCATTGAAGAGTTCCGTGCTGACTACAATCGCCATCACTTCGTTAGGGATGAACAATTTGAACAATCCTGGGATCATATTGATGGGGAAACTCGTCAGTTGTTTGCGGAATTTCTCGAACGTTCCTGTACGGCTGAGTTTTCTGGCTTTTTGCTGTATAAAGAACTTGGTCGTCGTCTCAAAAATAAAAGCCCTTTACTGGCAGAAGGCTTTAATTTGATGTCACGGGATGAAGCTCGTCACGCTGGCTTTTTGAATAAAGCACTCTCTGACTTTAATTTATCCCTAGATTTGGGATTTTTGACCAAGAGCCGTAGTTATACCTTCTTTAAGCCGAAGTTTATCTTTTACGCGACTTATCTTTCTGAGAAGATTGGTTACTGGCGTTATATCACTATTTTCCGTCACCTCGAAGCAAATCCGAGCGATCGCATTTATCCGATTTTCCGTTGGTTTGAAAACTGGTGTCAAGATGAGAACCGTCATGGTGACTTTTTTGACGCGGTAATGCGGGCACAACCCCAAACTCTAACTGACTGGAAAGCACGTTTATGGTGTCGTTTCTTCCTGCTATCGGTGTTTGCGACGATGTATCTAAATGACATTCAACGCACCAGGTTCTACGAATCGCTGGGTTTGAATACCCGTGAGTTTGAATACGAAGTAATTAAAAATACCAACGAAACTGCTGGTCGTGTATTCCCTGTGAAGTTGAATGTGGACCATCCTGAATTCTACGATCGCTTGGAGATTTGTGTCAAAAATAATGAGAAGTTAACGGAAATTGTTAGCTCTAACAGTCCAAAACCAGTGCAATTCTTCCAAAAATTGCCTTACTACTTCTCGAATGCTTGGCAAATCACGAAGCTGTATTTCCTGAAGACGATTGATACAGTTCCTACTCATGGTATGGCTCGGTAAATTATCGCCCATCATCCATCATCATTTATACTAAAAACACTTAGAATATGGACTTTTTAATTATCTAAAACCAATATTCTTAAGCCTCTCTCCCTTAGTAAGGGGAGAGGTTTGGAGAGGGTTTCTATATTAGAAAAGTTTTAAGCCGTTCACAGTATATCTGGTAAATAATTAAGTGGTTTCGTATTTGCGGAACCACTTTTTTTGTGAAGCTATCTTTAGTTTAAGAATTATGAATATTTTATGAATAAAAAACAGTTTATGATAGAGGATATTTTGTTAATTAATCATAAGTCTAAGGTTACAAGATTAATTGCGATCGCGGAGCTTACCGTAGGTATCGCATTATCTGGATTGGGTATGTGGGGAAATCCTGGTTGGTGTCAAACTTTACCATCAGCACAGGATTTAGGTTTAGATTTGGATTTAAAACCAGAAGTAATTCAAAAAAGTCCAGTTTTGCAACGATGGCAGCGTCAAGTACCGAATATTTTGGATGAAATTAAGAATGAACCTAGTTTTCGTACTCGTTTACGTTTAGGTTATTCGCAAACTGGGGGTATGAATTTGGGTGTGGAAGATATTTTTATCGGGAATAGTCGATTTACAGTCAGTGGAGATTATTACAGAGCATTTAATCATAATAAACATTCCTATGGTGTAAATTTTAATTACTATTTGCGTCCTTTGGGTAGTTATGTGAATATTGCCCCTGTTCTTGGTTATCGGCATTTGGAAGCGGAGAAATATTCTACCGATGGTGTAAATTTGGGTGCAAAGTTGTTGTTTGTGTTGTCTCGTGGTGGTGGTGCAGATATGTCCCTGACTCAAAGTTGGATTGCACCAGGAACTGCGGAAGAGGTTGGTTTAACTCGACTTTCGGTTGGGTATGCGGTAACTCGGAAATTACGAATTTCGACTGATATTGAAAAGCAGAATGCTAAGAAAAGTAGAGATAGTCGTTTAGGTGTGGTTTTGGAATGGATGTTGGGGAATTAGGGATTTTTCAGTAAGGAATGTGGGTTTATTAATATACAATTCTTCGTAAGTGGTAGTCGAAAATATTTATACATTCCGAAAATCTTAAATATACTGGTAAGTCGGGTTCCTACCCCATCTAAAATCTCAATTCAGTATGACTAACTCGACGCAAAAACCTAAATAACCTCGCTTCATTTAGCCTATCGTTGAGGTTAGAAACCCGGTTTCTGTTGGTGTTGCAGCACAATTAGTCATACTTAGTTCTGAAAGAAACCCGGTTTCTTGGGTATGTTTGTTTCTAGTTATTTAATTCTTTTTGAGAATTTTTTATTTGATTCTCTGTGAAATTGCTACACTTGTATTACTTGGGGTAATTTCGTGAATCCTTACCACTTGTAACATCTACCACTTTGAGCAGTTCCCACAATGCCATGATGATTAGACTTTTCAAGAAAATGAGGTTTCTGAATACCAAGCTGGATGTCAAAGATAATCATGGTGAAATTTCGGTTGCTGACAGACAAGCGAATGACTTGTCAGTGCAAGATGTGCAGGATAATCAACCCAAGGGTAAACTATCGCTGTTGCTGGTTGCAAGTGTAAGTGTTACAGCTTTAATTACGGGAATGCGTCATTTACAGTGGTTAGAATCATCGGAATTAGCTGCATACGACTATATGGTTCGTTCCCGTACTGCGACTACTCCCGATAATCGCTTGTTGGTGGTGAAAGTGACGGAAGATGATATTCAACGTGAGGGATATCCGTTACATGATGCGACAGTGAATAAATTGTTGGCAAAGCTAGAGTCGTATCAACCCCGTGTGATTGGTTTGAATATTTATCGTCCCCAACAAACTAATTTTGGAGATGGGGTTAAAAATAAAAGCGATATTATTGGTGTTTGTAAATTTAGTAGTTTAAAAGACCCAGAAATTCCACCTCCATCAAACTTTATCATAGACAATATTGGTTTTAATGACCTAGCACCAGATAGCGATCGCACTATTCGACGAGCTTTGTTATTTGCTGACTCTTCAGATAAAAAGTGTAATACTTCCTATTCTTTTGCATCGTTACTGGCATTAGCATATCTGCAAAAACAAAATATTGAGCAGGATTTTCTTCCAAATAAGGATTGGGTATTGGGCAAAACAGTCATACCACCTTTACGGAAAACGGATGGTAGCTACGAAAAAATGGATGATGGTGGGTATCAAATCATGCTAGATTACCGTCATCCCGACTCCTTAGTTAAAGAAGTCACGATTACAGATGTTTTAAACAACAAAGTTAATCCTAATTTAATCAAAGATAAATTAGTCATTATTGGCAATACCGCAAATAGCACAGATAGGGGAGTTCCTACACCTTACAGCGCACTTTCTAACCAACCTTTTGGCACACCTCCAGTATTCATCCACGCACAGACAGTCAGTCAGATACTCAGTATTGTTCTCGATGGAAAACGCCAAATTTGGTATTTACAGGATTGGCAAGAAATAGGCTGGATATGGCTTTGGGCAGTTTTTGGCGGTGTTTTAGCCCTGAGAACTCGCAACCCGATGATGCTATTGGTTGTTGGTGCTACAAGTATAGGTGGATTGCTGGGAATATGTTATTTGCTGTTTCTCCAAGCTGCTTGGATTCCTATAGTACCCCCAGCAATGGCTTTGTTAATGACAGGTGTTAGTGTGATGGCATATTCCACCTACCGTACCCAAATCGAAACCAGAATAATTATCCTCCAAGTTGAAAAACAACAGGAAGCGATCGCACAATTAAGCGCTTTACTCAAAGAAAATACCCGCATTTCCGATACTTCTTTACCAAGCAACGTAATAGTCGATACACCCCAACGCAACACGGGCGATTTTCTCCTCAGTGGTAGATACGAAATTAGTCGAGTTTTGGGTTCTGGGGGATTTGGTTGTACTTATTTAGCAAAAGATACCCAACGTCCTGGTAATCCTACTTGTGTCGTTAAACAATTAATGCCCGCACGTCGAGATGCTCGATTTATGGAGGTTGCTCGCAGGCTATTTGATGCGGAAGCTGAGATTTTATTGATTTTGGGTAAACACATCCAAATACCCGACTTGCTGGCGTTTTTTGAAGAGAATCAAGAGTTTTATTTGGTTCAAGAGTATGTCAAAGGGAAGACGCTGAATCAAGAATTATCATCGGTAAAAAATGCTAAAGATGAAGCATATGTAATTGAAATGCTCAAAAGTGTCCTATATGTGCTGAAATTTGTCCACGAGCATCGGGTTATTCACCGTGATATCAAACCCGAAAATATTATTCGCAATTCCCAAGATAATAAGTTGGTATTGATTGACTTTGGTGCAGTAAAAAAAATGCAACCAGCTAATACCGAAAAAACCGAACTAGCCACGGTTGCAATTGGTACTAGGGGTTACGCAGCACCAGAACAATTGGTGGGACATCCCCGTTTATCTAGTGATATTTTTGCCTTAGGGATGATTGCGATTCAAGCATTAACGGGAATACAACCCCATGCGTTGGAAATCAACCCCGATACAGGTAGTGTGGAATGGCGAAATTTAGCCCAAGTTAGTGATAAGCTCGCAGCAATTATCGATAAGATGGTTTGTTATCACTTTAGCGATCGCTATCAATCTGCTGCGGAGGTTTTGGAGGAGTTGAAGCGGATTGATTGATTTTGCTTTTCCTATTTTTTAGATTTGTAGCGACTGTCTTGAAAATCAAGCGATCGCATGATGTCGCTAAAAATATGAGGTTATTTGGAGCGATATGCCTTTGGCATTAAGCTTTGCTTATCGCGTGGGTTCAAGATTCCCGACTTCTGCGCGAAAATCTAAAATCTGACAACAAACATAGTTAGAAGTCGGGGATCTGTTGGTGGAGCTTTCCAGCGAAAAAAAACGACTTGTGAAAAAAACACCCACAGGTTGGCGCAAAATTCGGGTTTCTCGACGGTAAAAAGCAGATATTAGATTGTAGTTTAAATAGAGATTTTACAAATAGACTTAATTAGCTCTAAATAATACTACATCATGAGAAGAAAATATAAACTAAAAAAGTTGATTCTATTAGGATTAATCTCTATATTTATAGTCACCATCCTAGCTGCTGCGATTGATATCTATACTTATGGCAATATACCCAAGCAAATAAAAGCCGAAGCTGCAATAGTTTTAGGTGCAGAAGTCTGGGCAAAAGAACCATCTCCCGTATTTCGCGAACGCATAAATCATGCAATTAACCTCTACAAAAAAGCTGATATTCACAAAATTATCTTCACTGGTGGAATTGGAGCGGGGAAGGAATTATCGGAAGCAGAAGTTGGTAAAAATTATGCCATCAGAAATGGAGTTACGGAAAGTCATATTTTAATCGAAGTGCGATCGCGAACGACTTATCAAAATATCGAAAACGCTAAACAAGTTGCATTGTCAGTATTCCCCGACTTACAATCTCATAAATTCCTAATTGTCAGCGACCCTTTACACCTGAAACGTGCTGTAATGATGGCAAGAGATTTGGGTTTCGATGCATATCCATCAGCTACCCTAACTACTCGCTATCGCAGCTTTAAAAGTCAACTGGAATTTTTGGTGCGGGAAACCTATTTTTACTTTGTTTATTTAATATTTAAAACGTGATGATTTAGTAGGAGTTAGGAATTAGGAGTAGATAGATAAGATAAGGCAAAACCAAGAAATAAATTGTTCCAATACAATAAAAGGGGCGGGGATACCCTGCCCCTACGGATGATACGATTGATAACAAATCCCTTAAGTTGGGACTAATTCACCTGGACGCAACTTAGACCATTTACCCTTCTCTTCTTTAAAACTCAGACATCCAACCACATCCCATTCCATCTCAATCACCTCTCCTTGAGAACGGATGTTAACATTGATGGATGGCTCATTTGGATCAAAATTAGGTGTTTCCGTCAAATGTGGCTGTTGGTGTTGCCCTTCTACAGCGTGGTAGGTAAAGCAACGGTCTACATAGTGGCAGTTTACACAAACGCACATAATAGAATCAACTCCGAAACCTTGTATTGTTAATCTAGCTTAAACAAAAGGGTTATGGACTAAACTTTTGATTTATTTTTATTAAAATATGATTTTTATGAAAATACGTAATAATTAAGATGTATAAATTAGCTTTGTCTTCCCTATCTCCAGAAAATTACCCTTTTGATTTGGATTTGTTACCGCAACCAGTATATTTAGTTGGTGGTGCGGTGCGGGATGCTATCTTGGGAAGAAAGCGCGAATATCTCGATTTAGATTTTATTTTGCCCCAGGATGCGGTCAAAGTTGCAAGAAAACTCGCAGCACATTACCAAGCTGGGTTTGTCTTACTCGATAAGGAAAGACAAATTGCACGGGTAGTATTTGCGAATGCGACTGTTGATATTGCCCAGATGGAAGGGGATAGTTTGGAGACAGACTTGAGAAGAAGGGATTTTACTGTCAATGCGATCGCATTCAATCCCCACACTCAGGAATTTATTGACCCGCTTCAAGGTTATGATGATATCGGCAAGGGTATTTTACGCATGGTATCATCAAAAAATCTCGAAGATGACCCATTGCGATTAATGCGGGGATATCGGCAAGCTGCACAGTTGGGGTTTACTTTAGACTCGGAAACTCAAGTTGCAATTCGTCAGTTAGCACCACTTTTAGGTAAAGTAGCAGTTGAACGATTTCGCACAGAACTTGGTTACATGCTGGTGAATTCCCAAGGTACAGAGTGGATAGTTCAAGCTTGGGAAGATGGTTTGCTTGCACCTTTCTTTAAAAATACCACTAAAGAAGGATGCGAATATCTGCTCAATGTTGATAAAGTGGCAGACCAACTTACTGAAACTTGGCAGGAATTGGGAATTGAATTAAATAAATATGTGCGGGATACCATTAAGACTACTTGGTTGGGTATCGCAAAAATCGCATGTCTAGTTAGTTCCGAACCAGAAACCGCAGAAATAGAACTAACAGAATTAACCTACAGTCGTGTAGAAATCAAAAGTATTACTACTGCCCTGAAACTGTTCCCGAAGTTTAGTAAACTAGAGATGCCCTTACGAGAACAGTATTTTTTGTTTCAGGAAGCGGGATTTGTATTCCCGACGACAAGCGTTTTAGCAGTAGTTCGTGATAACTTGGTAGAGGGGATTGCACCCTTAATCACCCGCTACCTCAACCCTGATGATCCGGTCGCTCATCCCACTTTATTAGTTAGTGGGAAGGAGCTAATTGTAGCATTGAATATACCCGCTTCGCCAATAATTGGTAAATTACTGGCAGAAATTGCGATCGCACAAGTTGAAGGCAGAATTTCCACATCGGAAGATGCGATCGCGATCGCACGAGAATTGATCGATTCGTTTTGATTAAGTACAATTCTTGGTAGGTTGGGTGAAGGCTTTACGTAACCCAACATCAATCAACTAATAATCAATACCCATATTTCAGGGAACACCAAAAAAATAAACTCTCCATAATTGTAGGGGTAGGGTCTCCCCACCCTTCGCGTGATAGTGTTGGTAAGTATATGATTTGAATATTTTATTTTCTGGAAGTCCCTTATTTAACTCAGATTCCTAAGCACATTTGTTTTGGTTGGAATTTATTTTTAGCTGGATTTTTACAAGTATTTTTATCTTCGATATAACTCAACAAACATCTTCCCACATACTCCGCAAGCTTCACGGGTACTGCATTCCCAATCATCTGTTCCAAATCTGTTTTAGAATGATTTAATCGATCGAATACAAAATAATCAGGAAACGTTTGTATATAACTTCTCTCAATTGTGGTTAGTGGACGAATTTCTTGAGTAATTGGTGCTGCATCTTGATGATGAAGTTGATAAGTTTTGGGAATTGGTCTATTTACACCTCTAATTGTTGGACTTGGTTCATCAATACTAAAAATTGCCCTTCTTTTATAACTTCGGGGATGTCTGTAATAGAATTCTATTCCTAAACTGTCTCCTAAATATTCCCGCACCGTAATTGGATTTTTCGCAAAATTCGCTCTTAAATATGTAATTATACTATCATCTTCCCCATTAAATTCACCGATGCAGAAATATCTTTTTCTATTTTGAGGTACACCACATAAACCCGCATTAATTACAGCTTCCGTTAACCCATAACCACTGATTTTTAATAGATTACGAACTTGGGTATATTTTCGCGACTTTGTATATCTATCTACATTTTCCATCACAAAATAATTGGGTTTGATGGCAGCAATTATTTCCGCAAAAGATATACTTAAATCACCTCTGCCTAAATCTTCATTACGTTTACCAGCACTAGAAAAGTCCTGACAAGGTGCCCCACCAATAATGATATCTGGATTGAATTGTTGTAATAATGAGTAATTGTCTAATTTCCCCAAATCACAATTATAAATGGGGTGTTGAAAATTTTTTCTATAAACTTCAATTACTGGTTTCCAATTATCAAAAGCAGCTATTATATCGAAACCTGCATTTTGGAAACCGAGAGAAAAACCTCCACATCCAGCGAATAAATCGATTGTTTTCAAAGTATTACTAAGATTTTGTACTAACATTACTGTAATCAAATTTGCTTTAGCGTTTCGTCAAAAATTTCTGGATTACCCAAGATAATAGCATCAAAGCGTCTTTCTGGACTTAAGAAGTTTTGACCTCCACCTAAAATAATGCTTCTAACTTCATCTTTTGTTACTCTTGGTGATACTAGTTCTTGACATTTCATATAATGAAAGGTGTTTAAACCATTTAAAGCAAAAGCTTTATCATTTTTGTATTGTATGTCAGAGTATCAATAATTAACTTATGGTGTACTTTTCCTGTTTGTGCAAAGTCATATAGCATCCTTCCTAACCAAATGACAGAGCGCATAGGTCTTTGTATTGTTTCTTCTTTTTTAATAGACCTCTTGGTCATATCAAAAAATAACCGCGTAAATGCAAAATTACTCCAGATAAATATATCTAAACAGTTTTTATATAGCTTCGATGTTTTCCCTACTGTTTTCCATACAGGCTGCATCACAAGAGGTGTCTGAATATCAATATAATTGATAAGTAAATTATCGATAGAATCAGCAATGTCTGATATGTGAGGCAGTATAGTTCTTATACTTGCCCAATCTTGGATTTGACTAAATACGGGTTCGAGGTAATTAAGTAAGATATCTCTGTTATTTTGAAATTTATCAACTATGCTTAATGCTAAATAAACTATCGTATCCGGTCTAGTAACTATCTCACAACCATATTTATCATCACTCAACTTGTAAGTAGAGTTGTCAGGTAATGCTGTTAACTTAATTTCTATCCCTCGCAAACAAAATGCATCAGACGTAGTATCAAGCGTAACTAAATCAACTCTCGGTAACTTACCTGTCACTATCTTACGATATGGTACATAATCACTCTCAAATGCAAAGAATAAATTAGGAGAGAGAGGTTTAATACCAAAAATTTCGGTTACTTCTATTTTCCCATGTGTTACTTCGAGGTTCTTGTCCAACATTAAATAAACTGGTTTTAATCCTAAAGAATCCATGTAACATGCTAAGGATGCAGGAAAAGAATTATTAAATTGATTTTTTCCCCAACTTTCTTGTTGTGAAAAATCCCTGTTAGAGTTTGCAATTCCAAATAATTCTGGTTTAGAAATATTTTTAGTCATTTATTGAAAAAATGTATATTTTGTAACTACATAATTATGCAATGCTATGCACTAGCAGATGATATGTTATTCTTTACGTTAAAAAAAAAAAATAATCTGAAAAATAAATAAACCTTAAAGTCACTTCCAAGTTAACCCCACTAAACGCTATTATCAAATATTGTCAGGTTGACTTCTTCGTTATCGATACCCATGACTGCATCTTACTCCGCATCCCAATCGACTGCTAACAAGGCAAATGCTTACATTACAGACCACCACCAGGTTGATGTCAGCAAGCTGAGTCAGATGTACCAGCATTACGTCGAAGTCAAGGAAATGCACCCCCATGCGGTACTTTTCTATCGTGTTGGTGATTTCTTCGAGTGCTATTTTAGCGATGCGGTAACGTTAGCGCAGGAATTGGAACTGGTTCTCACGAGCAAGCAAGCAGGGGAACAGGGAAGGGTAGCAATGTCAGGTGTCCCCCACCACGCTTGGGAGCGTCACGCGACAGATTTGGTGGCAAAGGGTTATGCTGTTGTTATTTGCGACCAAGTTGAAGATGCTGCCGAAGCAGCAGGTAGGTTAGTACGTCGGGAAGTGACGCGAATTATTACCCCCGGTACACTCCTAGAAGATGGAATGCTCAAGGCAAGTAAAAATAATTATTTGGCTGCGGTGGTAATTATTGGGGATAATTGGGGATTAGCTTATACGGATATTTCCACGGGGGAATTTCTCACCACCCAAAGTACAAATTTAGAGCATTTAACCCAGGAAGTAATGCGGTTACAACCTGCGGAAATATTAATTCCTACCAACGCACCAGATTTAGGAGCATTATTACGTCCCGGTGAAAAATCTTCAAGTTTACCGGAATGTTTACCAGCAAGTTTTTGTTATTGTATGCGATCGCAAATCCCTTTTTCTGTCGGTGAAGCTCGCAGCAGGTTACTCCAAAAGTTCAAATTAAAATCTCTGGAGGGGATTGGTTGCGAACATCTTCCCCTAGCTGTGCGTGCTGCTGGTGGTTTGCTGGAATATCTGGAGGAAACCCAGAAGGAAAGCAAAATTTACCTGCAACCGCTTCGTAGCTATACCCTTACTGATTTTTTAGTGGTAGATAGTCAAACCCGTCGTAACCTGGAAATTACTCAGACAGTTCGTGATGGTATTTACCACGGTTCCTTGTTGTGGTCACTCGATCGAACTTCGACGGCAATGGGGGGAAGGGCATTAAGAAGATGGTTATTACAACCCCTACTTGATATTAAGGGGATTGGTTCCCGTCAAGATACAATTCAAGAATTAGTCGAAAATACTGCCCTGCGTCACGATATTCGGCAGTTATTAAAGCAAATATACGATTTGGAAAGATTGACGGGAAGGGCAGGTTCAGGTAGGGCAAATGCTCGTGATTTAAAGGCTTTGGCTGATTCTTTATCGAAGTTGCCAGAATTAGCTCATATAGTATCGGAAGCAAATTCTCCTTTCCTCAAAGCATTGCAGAAAGTACCCCCAGAAATGGAAGTTTTGGGACGGAAAATTAGTGCCCATATTGTCGAGTCTCCACCAATCCAAATTAAGGAAGGTGGTGTCATTCGTGGTGGTGTCAATCCCCAGTTGGATGAGCGTAAAGCATTGGTGGAGGAAGACCAAAGGTGGATTGCGAATTTGGAGGTTGAGGAACGGGGAAGAACGGGTGTACCGACCTTGAAGGTGGGTTTTAATAAGACTTTTGGTTATTACATTAGCATTTCCCGATCCAAATCCGACCAAGTTCCCTCAAATTATATTCGCAAACAAACCTTGACAAATGAGGAAAGATATATTACGGCGGAGTTGAAAGAACGGGAAACCCGGATTCTCAATGCTCAAGATGACTTATTTCAATTGGAATATGAGATATTTGTCGCATTGCGGGAAGAAGTTGCTAACCATGCGGAGACAATTCGCAACCTTTCCCGTGCGATCGCAGCTGCTGATGTGTTGTGTGGTTTGGCAGAATTGGCGGTAATTCAAGGTTATTGTCGTCCTGCTATTGTTGAGGGCAGGGAGATATATATACTAGATGGCAGACATCCAGTGGTGGAGCAGTCATTGCCTGCGGGTTTCTTTGTACCGAATTCGACTAATTTGGGTAACGAGCAAAAACAAGATTCATCCCCCGATTTAGTCATATTAACGGGTCCCAATGCCAGTGGGAAGAGTTGTTATTTGCGTCAAGTGGGTTTAATCCAATTAATGGCACAGATTGGGAGTTTTGTCCCTGCCAAGTATGCGAAGTTGGGAATATGCGATCGCGTTTTTACCCGTGTTGGTGCTGTCGATGATTTAGCAACCGGACAATCTACCTTTATGGTGGAGATGAACGAAACCGCAAATATCCTTAATCATGCCACATCGCGATCGCTCATCTTATTAGACGAAATTGGACGGGGTACAGCGACTTTTGACGGACTTTCTATCGCTTGGGCTGTGGCAGAATATTTAGCGACGGATATTAAAGCTAGGACTATTTTTGCAACTCACTATCATGAATTGAATGAATTGTCAAGTATTTTGGGGAATGTGGCGAATTATCAAGTGACAGTGAAGGAAATGCCCGACCAAATTATATTTTTACATCAAGTGCAACCAGGGGGAGCGCAAAAATCCTACGGAATTGAAGCGGGAAGATTAGCTGGTTTACCTCCAGTTGTGATTAAGCGGGCAAAGCAAGTCATGGGGCAAATCGAGCAGCATAGTAAGATTTCCCTGGGGTTGCAAAATTTGAACACGGATTAAACGGATTATTATGATTACACGGATTGGAAGATTATGATGTTGATACAGAAACCGTTGAAGAAGATACATATGCCGATTTACGTGCAAAAGCAGAGAGCTTAGAATCACAATTAGCAGAAAAAAGTGAATGGATGTTAAAAAATTTGACACACATCCAGACAGCCAAGCAATTTGCATTTGCTGCTGCTAAATCCTCGCAAAAACCCCCACATCCCGTTCAAATTTGGGAAGCGATCGCAGAAAAATGGCAGAATGCGATCGCAGAATTAGGAAATATTGGTGAAGGAGAACCGGGATATGCAGAGGCACAAAAATTACTCAAAACCTATGGAAAGAATCTGAAAATTATTCAAACTAGAATCCAAATAGAAGCAAATGCATCTGCCAAATTAGATAATATTTTCGATCGTGTTGAATCTTTCGCTGAATCGACATCAGCAAAGCGTCAAACATATATTTTGGAATTACACTATATTATCAAAGAATTAAAATCTATTCAACCCGGAACCACTGCCCATGCAGATGCCCAAAAATTGTTAAAATCTGCACAACAAAGGCTGAAATCTTGAGGGATGCTAATTTTGATTTTTGGTTTACCAGCCTCCAATTTTAGCGCGATCGCAAAGTCAACAAGTCAACTGACGAATTCTAAGTTTGATACTTTTCCTTCATGATTGGGTAATCTAGAGCAAGAAAAAGTAATAATTCATACCGACAAAGTAGTACCCATGAAGAACAAGCCTGATTTATACCAATTTACAGCCAGATTCGGCTGTGGTTTCATATTTGGACTTTTCGCTGGTACTAGCTGTTATTTTGTCTTTGGTGCGACAACAATGGCTGGTTTATTCTGGGGATGGGTTATCTTCTCAGTAATGTTTGGTTTATTATCAGTAATTTTTGGCGATCGCTTTTGGACAAAAATATATCGTTGGTTCCTTTGAAGCAATCAGAATTCAGAATCAATTAGTGGGGTAAATTAAACCCATTTATGCTCTTGTCTAGAAGCTATATCTCCATCTTCACACAAAATTCAATTCTGTAGCTTACATAACTCCTAACTCCTAACTCCTAACTCCTAATTCCTAATTCCTAACTCCTAACTCCTAACTCCTAACTCCTAACTCCTAATTCCTAACTCCTAACTCCTGACTAATTCCCTCAACTAACTGGTCAATCTCCGATTCTAAGGTGAAATAATGAACACAAGCACGAATACAATCAGGATTGGCAATAGTGCGGGTAAATATTCCTTGGGATTCGAGATAATTCACTAATTTTTGGCTGCTTCCTGGCTCTGGATTGGTAAGTTGAAATGAGACTAAACCGCTTTTAGGAGGTGAAGATAGTAAACATTGAATTTTTGATATTTTCTGTAACTTTTCCCATAAATATTTACTATTATTCAGTATTTGTTCGTAGCGCAATTCAATATTCCCCCATTGCTCATGGATATCCATAGCCACCTTCAAGCCAGCAAATAAAGCATAATTGGAAGTTGCAATTTCATAGCTACGTCCATCAGGTTGAAAATTTTTAATATCGCCTCGTGTATCGGTAGTTACACTTCGCCAACCAACAAATGTCGGTAATAATTTATCTTTAGCTTCCAAAGCCACATACAACCCACCCAAACCAGCAGCACCACACATCCATTTATGCCCCGTAAAGGCGTAGAAATCTACTTTTAATTGATTCATGTCCAGAGGCATAGAACCAAAGGATTGTGCCCCATCTACCAGCAGCAGCGTATGATTTTGATGACAGACTTGGGAGATATTTTCCAGTTCTAAAACTTGTCCCGTATTCCAGAGTATATGACTGACCACCACTAAGCGGGTATTTGGAGTGAGGTATTGTGCGATCGCATCAACTGGGTTACTAGCATTCAGGATTGGGCAAGTAGCAACTTCTATCCCAAAACGACGTTCCAAGGTTCGTCCGATCGCAATCACAGCATGATGTTCACAATCCGTCAGCAATAAGCGATCGCCTGGTTTCCAATCTATACCCCACATGGCAATATTACAACCAACGGTGACATTTTCAGTCAGGGTGATTGTTTCTGGAGTGGTGTGAATGTGGGATGCGATCGCATTTCTTAATAAATCGGTTTGCTCGTTCATCCAAGGAATAACTCTATTCCCAAATGGTCCCAATTCCTGCATTTTGAGGTGCGATCGCATAATTGCCTCTATCCCAGTCTGCGGCATTGGTCCTTGTCCACCATAATTAAAATAAGACTTGTTTGCTAAGGCTGGAAATAATGCGCGATGGTTCATAGTTATATGAGCATTTGGATGAGAAGGTAGAAGACAGAGGACAAAAAATATATTTTATTCCTTCTGGCTTTTTCGGTAAGTTTAGCAACATTGACTTTAGTGATAGCAGTTACTTCGATTATTGCTAATTGTTTGCTAGCTTAGAGTAATGTTAATAAATGCCGACCTGTTGCTGCAATATCAACGCTGTAAACGCCGACCGTTTTTAGATATCCACGGCGAGCGCTCGCAGCGCGATAAACCGACTGATTTGTTGATTAAACTCCAACAAGATAAAAGTATCCATCAATTAAGTATACTTAAAGATAAAAATTATACTCGACCATCCCATGACCGCCGAGATTGGCGTACAGGTGCTGCTGCGACTCTAGAATTGATGCAGCAAGGTGTCGATTGTATTTATCAGGGTGTTCTTGTCGCTAATTTCTCTGATATTCAATGGTATACTTTACCCCTACCTATTAGTTTGGAAGGGTTGGAATCTAACGATGTTGAGGTTGATAGGCAAGATAAATTACAAGTCGCGATGCCCTTGCAGAGCCGTTACACGATCGCAAATACTTCAGTAAATTATAATACCAGTATTTCTCATAATCATAATCCTAATTCTCAACTTCAGAGTAACTTACAATCTTCTCTAGAAAATTCTTTAGAAAAAAACTCTTCTAATTTAAGTAATCAAGTTAATCCTCAACTCGATATTTTAGTTGGACAAGAACATACATTAATTAGTTCTCCCGATTTACTAATTAAACAACCCGGTAAATCTCAGTTTGGTGATTGGATGTATATTCCTGCATCAATCGAACTTGGAAAACGTCCTAAACAAGATTATCAAGTAGTTGTCGCATATCATGCTCAAGTATTGGGAATCGTACAAGATTTGGAACCCCAAGCAGCTTGGTTGATGTTACGTGGAAAAGATGCAGGTTATCCGGTAGATTTGCGACGCTGGATGTTCCAAATGCAGCGAATTCTATTGGAATTTCTGCAAAATTTGGCAGATGAAACTGCTCCTGAAGTATTTATTTCTCGACAAAAATGCAATTTATGCCATTGGTATAGCACTTGTTATGAAGTCGCTAAAAAACAACAACATTTGTCACTATTGCCTGGTGTGACACCAGTTCGCTATAATCAACTTCAAACTTTAGATATTACCTCTCCTGAATCTCTCGCAAAGATGAATCCGATTGATTTAGAAAATTTGCCGGGATTCGATAGTCGAATTGCTGTAAAAATTGTGATTCAGGCTAAATCTATTGTTGAAAATCGTCCTTTTATTCTTCCTATTCCTGAATTAGTACAAGAAAAAGAAATTGAAAAAGACGAAGCAGTTATTGAACGAGAATATATTAGTTTATCTACCCTTCGTCCAAATCAAATTGCTATTAGAAACGTTCATGTTCCTTGCCAAATTGAATTATATTTCGATATTGAAGCGCAACCCGATTTAAATTTGAATTATTTATTGGGAGTTTTGGTAGTTGATAAACAAGCCAAAACAGAAGAATTTTATTCTTTTTTAGCGGAAAATGTTGAAGAAGAAGAAAGCATTTGGCAGCAGTTTTTGAACTTGGTAAATCGCTATCCCGATGCTCCTATTTACCATTTTTGCGTTTATGAATTCGATACCGTCAAACGACTAGCTAAACTATATCACACCCCTTATGACTCCGTTTTACCCGTACTCAGTCGCTTTGTCGATGTATATGAAGAACTAATTAAAAGCGTCACACTACCAATTGAAAGCTATGCACTCAAAGCGATCGCAAAGTGGTTAGGTTTTGAATGGCGTGATAATGAAGCTAGTGGAGCTAAGTGTATTTACTGGTATGACCAATGGTTACAAACAGGCGATCGCACTTTACTTGAAGTCATTCAACGCTACAATGAAGACGACTGTCGAGCTACCCGCAGCGTCAAAAATTGGTTGGTTGAGTTTATTCGCGATAATGGCGAATAGTAGGGCAATACGCTTATCCAATTGCCGCTTTGAGAAACTTATTCACCAAGTTATTCAAGGACTTTTTCATCATGTGTCTGCGGTTCCATTTCTGAAATGCAATCTCGTAATCTTCACCTTTAGCATTAAAAATATTCCAAGCTTCTAAGCCAATAATTAGTATAAAAAATGACAATGGATAAAGTGACCAAGAAATAGTGAAACCACCAATAAAATCGACAAATATTAGAAAACCGTTAAATATGGCATAATTACCCAAACGTTTTTGAAAGCGTTTTTGACGGAATTCGTCGAAAGCTAAACGTTGTTGAGTTTCGCTTTGCTTGGATAACCAATCAGTTTCAGCGATTTTCAGGGATTCTGGAGCAATTTCCAACTCATTCGCGATTTCGAGTAATTGTTCATAGGAAAATTCCCTATCATCATTATCCACTTGACGTGCGATCGCAAGATGGAGAATCTGCTGTATGTCTTCTTGACTATATAAGCGAATTGGCTTGTTATTCTCGGAATTAGTCATTATTTTACATCCTGAGTGCGGGGAAAGGTGACAAAAATATCTTTAACCAATACATCTGATTGTGTCAGCACTGCTTCTATTATCCTCAGACTAGCAAATCTAACACAAGACTGTAGTATATGGATTTCCCCACAACTCAATTCCAAATTCCCGTACACTCGACTATTCCTTCAAACCTATTTATTTTTTAGTTATAATTCCCTCTTCTTCATGGGAACAAAAATCAGCACAATTCGCTGCTTCTTGTGTTAACACGGCAGCAGGATTAACTGCACATCTGAGATAATGGTTGTGGGATAAAAATTTACATTTAGAACAAGGTAAATTGCTATCTGTATCTGTAGAGATAGGAGTTTTACGATTTTGCCAAGAAATTCTCATTCTTGATAAAATCACAAATAAACCAGTCCAAAATAATGTAAATGCCAGTAAATTCCCAGCTAAAGCGATAGCAGTATTTGGCAGGTTAATTTGCTGTTGATTGCCATCATTGATTTCGATAGTTTGAGTTTTTTTTACACTCTGAGTATTACTGTTAGAACTATTAATACTCGTTGCGGGTATAGTCGGATTTTGTATATTATTTATCATATCCCTGAGCAATTTTTACTTACTATTTTTCTAACGAATTTTCCCATTAATTCAGTATTTATCATTTTTGACAAAAAAAAGGTAATTTTGAATTCATAGATTGGGAAAAAAATATTAATTTTTTCGGAATAAATAAAAAACTAATAGTTATTTGTAGATAAGTCTGATGGTAAGCTAAATCGAAATAATGTTATAT
>NZ_NTFS01000729.1 GCF_002289455.1 Brunnivagina elsteri CCALA 953 | reverse complement strand
GCGTTCGCGTTTAATTTCCCTTTACTTTCTCATGATTTATTTATCTTTCTTGGAAGAATAAAAACTGGGATGTACCCAATTAAACGTTTGGGATAGGTTAATTCTAGCAGTGGAGAAGTCATAAATGTGGTGACTAGTGCCATAATTACCAACATGGTAAAAAGTAGCGGCGAGATGACTTTTAATTCCAAGCCAATATTAAGTACAATCAGTTCGGTTAAACCACGAGTGTTCATTAACCATCCCAAGGCTGATGCTTCGCGATTATTGATGCCACTGACACGAGCTGCTACATATGTACCTATATATTTGCCTGCGATCGCAACTGCTAAGATTAACCCACATAATCCCCACGCTTCGGGAGTGTTAATTAAACCAATTTGCGTTCGTAAGCCACTATAGGCGAAGAATACTGGTAATAAAAATATCAAAACGAAGTCTTCGGTTTTAACTGCCAGTTCACGCACTAAACCAGCGTTTTTAGGCATAACAGCCCCTAATAAAAATGCTCCGAAAATTAGGTGAATACCGATGAATTCGGTAATAAGGGCAGAGGCAACGACACCACCATAAATTAATGCCATCATTAATTGGTTGAGACGACCAGCACGTTGGTAATATGTGGCTAGACGCTTAAGAAACCATCGTCCAAGTGTGAACATAAAGCCAATGTAAGCAAGGCTTTCAATGATGGTTAGTATGGCTTTCTGGTCAATGCTACCATTTCGCGCCACTGCGATCGCAACTGCTAAAATACACCATGCGGTCACATCATCAACTGCTGCACAAGTCAATGCCAATGTTCCTAATCTTGTGCGTTGTAAGTTATTTTCAGTAATAATCCTTGCTAGTACTGGAAACGCAGTGATTGACATTGCTGCCCCTAAAAATAGGGCAAAGGCTGTAAAAGGTATGCTAGCAATTGAAACAAGAGGATAAAGTATTGATGCTAGCAGCGTTCCCAAACAAAACGGAACTAAGATACTTACATGGGAGATTAAAATCGCTATTTCTAAATTACCACTTAGATATTTCGGGTTTAATTCTAACCCGATTAAAAACATGAAAAATATTAACCCTATCTGGGATAAAAGGTTTAAAAAAGGAATTGTTTCGGGGGGAAATAAAGTTGCAGATAATCCTGGTGCAAGCATACCAAATAGGGAAGGACCAAGCATTATCCCAGCTACAATTTCACCAATTACTAATGGTTGGTTAATCCATCGAAATGCAACTCCTGCTAACCGCGATAATCCCATGACAATTAAGACTTCGACTAAAACCAGAACAACTGTGTGCATAGCTTCCTCACTAGTTAATATCCGGCATCTCTTAGATGATTCTTGAAAATGGTCAAAAATGTCAACCTTACTGAGTCACAAAATATTTTTTATTATCCACCAATAATATTAATTATTGTTAAGAATGATTTAGATTAGAGTAAATAGGGAGTTAGGAAATTGATGTCGTTAAATTTAGGTTATGTAG
>NZ_NTFS01000728.1 GCF_002289455.1 Brunnivagina elsteri CCALA 953 | reverse complement strand
GATTCTAGATTTTTAGACTTTAGAATAATAAAATACTAATTATTCCCCCTCCTCTCCTCGCCTCCGCGTGCTAAACTCCTTATTTATTACTCTCTTTCTCATCCGAACTAACAACCCCCTCAAACTTACTATTCCTCCAAACAAAATATCCAGCAATCAACAAAGTAAAATTACCCAAAACAGTCATACTAGCTTGTAAAGTAACCAACCATTCCAAAGATGGAGAATTATCGAAATAGTGCCAAGTACAAGCACACATAGCACTAATTAAAGCAGGTAACATCGCCAAAGAAAAACCAAACCAAGCACGATTATTAGTAAGTTCTCCATATATCCAAATTAACCAAATTGCCGCTATCCATTCGATAACGCTTGAAACATGAATTATCCAGGTAGGAATTGAAAGTGCGTGCATAAATTTAATTAAGAATTAGGAGTTAGTAATTACGAATCAGGATTTCGGAATGTAGAGACGCGATATATCGCGTCTCTCTTATATACATTGCGTATAGACAGATTGTATTTATATAAAACAATTTCCAAATTTCTGTAACAGTGCTAGATATTTAGTTTATCGGAAAACTGTTAATCTAAAGTCCAAATCTGAAATCTTAAAATTATTATGCGAGCTTTACTATCTGGGTATTACGGCAAAGGAAACGGTGGAGACGAAGCATTACTCGCAACCCTCCTCCAAATGCTACCATCCCACGTTACACCCGTGGTATTGTCGGGAAATCCACAGGAAACCAGCCAGCGCTATGGTGTGGAAGCATACGATCGCATGAATATTCCCACTGTTATCAAAGCTTTGCGCTCTAGCGATGCTTTTATTTGGGGTGGTGGTAGCCTTATTCAAGACGCAACAAGTGCAGTTAGTCCCTTTTATTATGTCAGTTTGATGGCACTGGCGCAAAAAATGGGCTTAAAAACGGTAGCATGGGCACAGGGAATTGGTCCTTTGGTGCGATCGCAAACTAAATGGGTAGCTCAAAAAACCTTTGCTGGTTGTACTAAAGTCAGTGTTAGAGATACAAAAAGTGCAGCATTATTAACCGAGTGGAAAGTACCTCATTTCCTCGCTCCTGACCCCGTTTGGGCGCTACAATCAAAACCAACACCAGGATTATGGGATTTGCCAGCACCAAGGGTTGCTGTAACTCTCAGAAGCCATTCCCAGCTAACTGCACCAAGATTGGAAAGATTAACACGCGCTTTGGTTGATTTTCAGAAAGCGACACAAACCTTTATCATACTTTTGCCATTTCAGAAAGCCCAAGACTATGCGATCGCACAAGCAATTCAACCTGCACTGAAAGATGTAAGTAAGATATTACACTTTGAAGAACCAGAAATTTTAAAAGGTGTATTTCGTGGTGTGGATATGGCAATTGGAATGCGGTTACATAGTTTGATTATGGCAGCAAGTGAGGGATGTAAGGCTTTTGCCCTCAGTTATGACCCAAAAGTAAATCGTTTGATGGAAGAT
>NZ_NTFS01000727.1 GCF_002289455.1 Brunnivagina elsteri CCALA 953 | reverse complement strand
TGTAATTGTTTCCCTGGCAATCTGGGTATTGATAGCTTTGTTGGAACTAGTGCTTGATACCTGGTTTATTTACAAAAGATTAAATAATGTAATGAGTCGAAGTCGAGATAGTACCATATCTCTGACAATAAAGTAATTGCTTGCTCGAAAGGAAAGAATTATGGAATTGGAAAAATTGTTTTGTGAAATAGATGACTTCTGTACAAATTTTGAAGAAACCTTGAAACCGAGAGTCATTACAAATCAAAAACAACAAAGACAACGAAATTGTCAACTATGTTTAAGCGAAGTAATGACAATAATAGTTTATTTTCATCATTCTAACTATCGAAACTTGAAAGATTTTTATAACAAAAATCTAGTGAAATATTATCAAAGAGAATTTCCAAAATTGGTCAGTTATAATAGATTTGTTGAATTAATACCTCATACTTTAATACCTCTAATTTCATTCTTAAATTCTCGAAAGGGAGAAGTAACTGGACTTAGTTTTATTGACAGTACATCGATTCCAATTTGTCATCCAAGAAGAGCGAAAAGAAATAAGGTATTTGAAGGTTTATCCGGTTGGGGAAAGAGTTCTGTAGCTTGGTACTTTGGATTTAAGCTTCATTTAATCATTAATGAGCAAGGGGAATTATTAGCTTTTCAAGTAACTCCTGGAAATACAGATGACCGAGTACCAGTTCCAGTTTTAGCTGACAGGCTTTGGGGTAGCCTCTTTGGTGATAAAGGATATATTTCTAAAAAACTATGGCAAGAACTTTGGTCAAATAATATCAAGCTAATTACTCCCTTTAAGAAAAATATGAATAATAAGTTGGTTGAGTTGTGGGAAAAACTGATGTTACGAAAAGGTCATTAATTGAAACTGTTAATGACCAATTAAAAAATATTTCTCAAATTGTTCATTCCCGTCATAGAAGTGTCAAAAATTTTATGGTTAATCTACTTGCAGGTCTTATTGCCTATACTTATCAAGATAAAAAACCTTCTTTGAAACTTGCTGAAGATGAAGTCGTAAATTTACCTGCTTTGCTAGTTTAATTGTTTTTTATTAAAGTAAATTATTAAACTTAATCTTCCAAATGAGCAGCATTTGGATTAATTTATTATGTCCAGTCTTTATCAATAAGTATTGCTAGTTGATAATACCCTTGCTATGCTTTATTTTTAGGAGTTTCTAAGTTGGAGTTTATACTCAAAACTGATTAGAACTTGACTTTGAAACGCAGTAGACGCTTTGCGGCTACCTTTGGAAGCCACTCCGTGTCGGAGGTCAGCGCAAAGTTAAGCAGAGTATTTATTTGAGGTTTTTTGCGGAGGTAAAAGTTTAGTTATTAGTCGTTTTTTGGTATCCCATCAATACTTCGGGGTAAAGATTTATTCTGGCATCCACGACCAACCAAACGGGTTAAGCGAGGATTTGTCCCGAATAATACTGCCCAAAGATGGGATATTTCCGATCAAAGAAATGCGATCGCGGATATACTCAAAAAA
>NZ_NTFS01000726.1 GCF_002289455.1 Brunnivagina elsteri CCALA 953 | reverse complement strand
TGTCTCATATTCTATAATGCAGTCTGTACCAATTTACATTCTGATTTTTTTTCTACCCCGATTTACCGAGCGGATACGTTTGGTAGATATGCTTGATGAGAATACAATTCAAGCTAGTACGGAATAACCATTAAAACAATTCGCAATACTCCGAAGCGGAGAAGCAAGCTACGTAATACTCGCAGAGCGAGAAGCTAAAGCTACGCAATTATGTTTTGTAACGGAAAGAAGTTTGTGGGGACGGTTTCCGTCCACAAAACTACGGAGGATTTTACCCCGACACAAAACACGCTGCCCTTCTATTGCTGGGGAATTAAACCACCCAAGCTTGTTAACTAAGTAGAAATTTTTCGATTGCGGCTGCGACACCATTTTGTTCGACGTTGGGAGCAATCCATTGTGCGATCGCTTTGACTCCATCAGGAGCATCACCCATTGCGACACCGATACCAGCATATTGCAGCATTTCTAAATCATTAAAATTATCACCAATAGTCATGACATTAGCTGGTTGAAGTCCCAGCATTTCTTCTGCGAGGTAGCGTACTGCTGTACCTTTATTTACAAATGGATTTGTAGCCTCAAAAAAAGTTGCCACTGAGGTGGTGAGGTAAAGTTCTGCGGGTGTATATTGACGGCGTAAATTTCCTAGTAACTGATTAATAACATCAACATCATCGCATAAAGCCAGAACCTTGGTTGGTTCATTGTCGAGGGTATCACGCAAATCTCCGACAGCAATGGCATTTATATTAGAACGTTTTGCGTAGATTTTGCTTTCCCTGGTGAGTTCCCGCACATACAGTTCATCATTGATATAAAAATGTACCGATAACAAGTCCTTTAATTCGGGTTGCTCGAAATAATCGAGTAATTGCTGGGCAGTTTCTCGTTTTACTGTGAGATGACGGTGGACTTTGTTTGTTGTGGGTTCTTGAATCCAAGCACCTTGATATGCAATTAAAGGCAGAGTCGAAGCAATTTCCTGATGGAAACGCAAAGCCGAACGATACATTCTTCCAGTTGCGATCGCGACTTGAATTCCCTGTGATTGAGCTTGTGCGATCGCACGAGTCACCGTTTTGCTAATTCTGTTTGAATGTCCTGCGATCGTGCCATCAATATCGACTACTAGCAGTTTGATGTCGTTTGTCGATGTTTGTCCATTCTCAAGCTGTTCTAAATTAGTTATCGAAGCTTCCTGCATAAATCAATGTCCCATCTGAATTGAGTCACAGTGTAAGGTTATCAGGCTAATGCCGTATCTGGGGAGAAGGGAAAAAAGAATAATACCCAATTCCCACCCAATTCCCAATATCCAAATCAAAATTTACTCACACTTGAGATTAACCAGGCAAAAATATCCTGATGGGAGAAAAATCCGCGATCGCTCGGTTATTTTCACGGAATCAGCAAGCTAATAACCATTAGAGTAATCCAAGAAATAAATGATCCAACTGTTGATCCTGAGTCGCTATGTAATAGACAGAGATGCTTCATTGCGCT
>NZ_NTFS01000725.1 GCF_002289455.1 Brunnivagina elsteri CCALA 953 | reverse complement strand
CTCATAAATTTATTACTCATAAGTTAAATCAATAAAATTAGTTCTTGAGAATTTACTCAATCTTGGCTTCTGGCTTTTCAGAATTATTTCTAGCGTTACTGATTACTTGTTCGGTACAATATTTATGGTTTTCAAAAGTACAAGTCTCCACACCATTGTCTATCAACCACTTTTTTAGCGTGTTGTCATCCGGAAGACCTTCAAGACCAATTACAGCTATAGAAGCTCGTTGATTCTCTCGCAAGTTCGTAATTTCTTGTTTAACATTGTCAGATATTGTTTCCCCTCCACCATCATCTGATTCTATAAATATAGTTATTGCGACAGGATAGTTAATCTTTTTATTTCTTTGTGATTTAATCTGACTTTGAGCTTCTTCAATCGCTTTATTTAAATAAGTACCATCTTTTTTAGGGAAATTTTTTGGTACTGTTGTCACATTATCACAAAGTTTTGTTGGAGAATCAATTAATGTATTTATATCCTGCTCTTCTGATTCAGCAGTGGTAGTAAATTTACCAAAGATAAATTTATCATTTGTTTCTAAAGAATCTATACTTTCTTCACAATGTTCTTTCACCAATATTTCATACTTTGTTTGATTTGAGAACTGATGCTTTTTATCAGATTCAGAAACATCAATTAAGTCTATTCGGATAATTGGTTGTATGGGAAAAAAGATAGTTTTTACGATGTATAAAATTACCAATACAAAGAAGATACCAACTATATTCTCTTCTATTTTTTTTTCAAATCATTCATATTAATGAAAGAATAATTACTCTATTGGTTGACGGCTACGAATTATTTATCCAATATAAAAATTAAGCTTAAGACGCACTTAATTTTTATTATTTACCAATGACGCTGATAGTTATGTCCGCAGTTCTCGCAAGTATTTGCATTCCCTTCATATGCTTGACAATAACAACCACTAACAGAACAAGCTCCATAACCACATAGGGTTTGTTGTTTGTGTGTTTTATTCTGCTTTAAAACTAGTTGAGAAAGCTTTGGATACAGCAACACAGCAACACAGAATTACTTTTCATTGCCTTGCTCCTAATATTTGGTATTGTATTTAGCAAATAACTAAAATTATCGATTTTCACCCTACTTATAACTACCCATGCATAAAACTCAGGCGAAATCCTAAACCTGATAATTTCCAGATAGATGCTAAAATGGAAAATAAGCCTATCAAAAATGACAATATATATTTAATTTTGCGTAACCACTTAATAGAGATGCGATCGCAATACGGTTCGTTAAGGATTTTTCGTTGCGATTCCAGGTTGTAGAGACGCGATATATCGCGTCTCTACAAGGTTTTCTATTTATCAAATTGTCTTATCCGAACCTTATTGGATGCGATCGCGATCGCATCTCTAAATTTCATTGATAACCGTAATCTATATTCAGTATATTCCCAGGGTTAGCGCATCTCAAACCCTATTGACAGAAAGATTATGGAAGAGCCGCCATCAACACAGATACCATGTACCGA
>NZ_NTFS01000724.1 GCF_002289455.1 Brunnivagina elsteri CCALA 953 | reverse complement strand
TAGAGCTATTAATATAAAAAATAGCTAACCTATGTAGGATTTAATAATTATAAAAAAGATAATTTTAACAATAATTATGTGACTACTTGATAGTAACGATGACAATCTTGAGGAAATAGCTTCAGAATGAAATCTCTATCTTGATTCCAATTAGAAACTTGCGCTTGATGATTAAATGTAACAAGATGAATTGCTTGAAAACATTGAAATATCCACTTTAATGTCGGATTATCTATTGATTTTCCTAATTGATTTTTTATAGTTAATTGTGCCTCATATAAGGCTGTTCTTATCAATCGTTGTGCCAAGGTGTAGACTAATAAACATAAACCCATTATCATACCTAACGCTTCGATTCTTTCCGGACTTTTCAAATAAATACTATCTGCAAAAAATAATGGGTCTTTGAGAAAAGCAAATCCTCTCTCACGTGAAACTTTGCCACGGGGATACTCCCCGGTGGCAAGATTTCACATGATTGTTGTCTTTTATATTCGTAAATCATAGTGCCGTTACCAAGTTGACTTTCTTCTAAAACATTTGTTGCAAGTATAAATCTGCCTGCACTCAATCTATCTTTGTTGATTTTACTTTCATCCTGAATTATTATTGCTGATATCAGATAGTAGGTTTTTTGATTTTCTGATTCTTGCTTTTCTAATTTTTGTTTTTCTGGGGTTATTGCATTTACTTCTATCTTCTCTAGTTGATGATATTTAAATTGTTTAGATAGTTTCGATAATTCTTTTATTGCATCAGCTTCACATGCAAATTTTTCTGACGATATTTTTTTCAATGCACTTTTGTTTTTTCCCAAATCTTTGATTATTTTTTGTGATAGTTTTCTTAAGTCAGATTCTTTTCTTTCTTGACTTTGCACAACTAACCATCTCTGCTCTATCCCTCCGTAATTACTCCTTTTAGCGACAAATGAATATCCTAATAATTCGCTGTCAATAAATTCTGATTCTGGGGTTTCCGAAACTAATAATTGTGCCTCTTTTATAGTCAAAGGGACTCTCGATAACCACTTAATTTCTGACATTAACTTAATATTCGGTTCTGTATATAATGCACAGTCGGCAACGATTAAACTGTCAACTTTCATTTGTTTTTTATACTCAACTGCAATCTTCCCGAAGGATTGAGAATCTGTTTGATTTCCAGATGCTGATTTAAAAAATATTGGTATATCTCCCTTCGGGTTCGCAGTCGCCTACGGAGGCAAACCCTCCTGCAACGCTGACTCACCATCTCCAGTACATATTAATTCCATCAAAAACTGTTTTAAGTCGGGTCTATGGTCGCGAGAATAACCATGTGTGATGCTTATAGATTGTTTGGATTTGAACTGTAATTCTTCTTTTTCGTTTTCAAATATAACTTCTGGTAAGCATGATTTATATTCCCCCTTCGGGTTCGCCACTTCGACGGGACGGAAACCGACACCGCCGAGTGGACTCACCATGCATATGGAGAGATGATGAATCTAAGTGTGATATTAATGTAGAT
>NZ_NTFS01000723.1 GCF_002289455.1 Brunnivagina elsteri CCALA 953 | reverse complement strand
CCCTAACCCTCCCCTTACATTACGTGCTTCACGTTCCCGTAGGGTAGGGGAGGGAACAATATTTCTAGTTTCCCCCCTTTGCAAGGGGGGATTAAGGGGGGTAATTTCTGGGATAGGAAGGAAAATCAGACTTCTGTGTACAACGTAGGTAAACGGAGAGGGGAATAAAAGGGGAGAGGTTCCATATTAAATTTGTACTTTATTTAATCCACATTCCTAAGTATATCTTCTAATAATGTACGTTCCTCAACAGGTAATTCTAATAAAATTCGTCTATCTCCTTTGTTTTGGCGATAGCGAACCGCAGTATTGAGAAGTTGCAGCGCAATTTTAAATTCTTGGTAATCACTTGCTAATTCTTGCCACAGTTCTAACCAAGTTTGTACGGCTTTATCGCTCACCATTTCTGACATTAATGTGGGGATATTTCGTACTAGTCCTTGAGATAAGGAGGTGAGGGATTTGTATTGGTGGAATAGTTGAATTAGGTTCTGGATGTGGTTTTTCCAGATGTTTTGTTGTGTTGTGTTGGTAAATAGAATACGAATAATTAATGTTGTATCTTCTGGAGATGCTTGTTTACCTTCATCGATTTTTTTGAGTGCATCTTCAAATGAAGTAAAGCTTTCTTGCCAACGATTTAAACCTGCGAGAGAAATCGCACGATTAGCGAAAGAGTTATGCACTTTATCATCAAGTGTAATCGCTTTATCACAGCATATTAATGCTTCTGCATATTTTTCTAAATGAATAAGTGTCCAGCTTTTACCAACCCAAGCTGATTGAAAATCAGGGTCAATTTCTATTGCTTTGTTGACAGATTCCAAAGCTTCGTCATAGCGTTTTAAGACATCTAATGAAGAACCCCGGTTGCTCCAAGCATATTCGTCATCGGGTTTAATTGCAATCGCATTATCGTAGGATTGAATCGCTTCTTCGTTTCTTCCTAAATTCCGCAGTGCATTACCCCGGTTGTTCCAAGCAAATTCGTGATCGGGTTTAATTGCGATCGCATTATCGTACGATTGAATCGCTTCTTCGTTTCTTCCTAAATTCCCCAGTGCATTACCCCGGTTGTACCAAGCATTTTCGTAATCGGGTTTAATTGCGATCGCATTATCGTACGATTGAATCGCTTCTTCGTTTCTTCCTAAATTCCCCAGTGCATTACCCCGGTTGTACCAAGCATTTTCGTAATCGGGTTTAATTGCGATCGCATTATCGTACGATTGAATCGCTTCTTCGTTTCTTCCTAAATTCCCCAGTGCATTACCCCGGTTGTACCAAGCATTTTCGTAATCGGGTTTAATTGCGATCGCTTTATCGTAGGATGCGATCACTTCTTCGTTTCTTCCTAAATTCCCCAGTGCATAACCCCGGTTGTACCAAGCATTTTCGTAATCGGGTTTAATTGCGATCGCTTTATCGTAGGATGCGATCGCTTCTTCGTTTCTTCCTAAATTCCCCAGTGCATAACCCCGGTTGTACCAAGCATTTTCGTAATCGGGTTTAATTGCG
>NZ_NTFS01000722.1 GCF_002289455.1 Brunnivagina elsteri CCALA 953 | reverse complement strand
TTATTAAATCTGCATGGGCAGCTGCCATACCTTCGAGACTTTCACGTACAAAGTCTTCAGGATTGTTTGTATACCCAAGTAAGAAGGGGTGTGGGAACGACGGTTTTGGCTGAGAAAATTTGCGGTGCGGCAGCAGAAAGGGGTTATAATTTGCAGCGAGTTGCAGATTTGTGCCGCAGGGTGAATTTAAATGGACGTAGCATGGGAATCGCTTTGAGTTCCTGTACTGTACCTGTGAGGATGTTGCCAACGTTTGAGTTGGGTGCAAATGAAATGGAAGTGGGTATTGGTATCCACGGGGAACCGGGTAGAAAGCGGATGGATTTGAAACCTGCTAATGAAATTGCATCAATGTTGGCGCTATCGATTCTTGAAGATGGAGCATATAAGCGTATATTGCGTGAGTGGGATGCTGACAAGGGTAAATGGTTTGACTTGGAATTAGTGAATCAGTCTTTGAAAAAAGGCGATCGCGTTTTAGCTTTTGTGAATGGGATGGGTGGAACTCCAATTTCAGAGCTTTATATTATCTATAGAAAGTTGGCAGAGATTTGTGCTAACAGGGGAATACAAATTGTTCGCAACCTAATTGGGTCTTATATTACCTCGTTGGAGATGCAAGGTTGCTCAATAACTTTACTTAAATTAGATGATGAGATGATTGAGTTATGGGATGCGCCTGTCAAAACTCCAAGTTGGCGTTGGGGAGTTTAGATATTGGCTAGAGACAACTCGATGGGTTGTGTGTACGGGAGTTAAAAATGCCCCAATGCCTAATGTCCCGTACCTATAGCGATTCTCGTTTGCACGTAATACAAATTAGGGTAAGAGTCTACCCCTACAGTAATCTCGAACGCAAACTGTATTTAACTCAACAGGGAACCGCTATATTAACCAATAACCATTAACTAATAAGTAATAATTTAATATGAATACAGAACAAATTTTACGGTGGTTGCAGCGATTTGCAACGAAAATAGAGCAGAATAAAGAATATTTGACAGAATTAGATGCTGCAATTGGTGATGCTGACCACGGTATCAATATGGAACGTGGTTTTAAAAAGTTGCTGATTCAATTACCAACTATCGCTAATAACAAGGATATTGGCAGTATTTTAAAATCGGTAAGTATGACACTTATTGCTAGTATTGGAGGTGCTAGTGGTCCTTTGTATGGCACTTTCTTCTTAAGGGCTAGTTCTGCCGTCGCTGATAAAGATGAACTCGACGAGCGGGATATGCTGGATATGCTCACGGCTGGTTTGAATGGTGTGATCGAACGCGGAAAGACTGAGTTAGGCGATAAAACTATGCTTGATGTGCTTTTTCCGGCTGTGAGGGCATTTGAGAAAGCTGTAGATGAGAGAAAAGTGATGCGGGATGCAATGGGACAAGCCTTAGCAGCAGCCGAACAAGCCATGAAAGATACAACACTGATGCAAGCAAAAAAAGGACGCGCTAGTTATCTAGGCGATCGCAGTATAGGACATCAAGACCCTGGTGCAACTTCATGTTACTTAA
>NZ_NTFS01000721.1 GCF_002289455.1 Brunnivagina elsteri CCALA 953 | reverse complement strand
GAATAATATATTGATAAATATTATTAAATAAAAATGCCAAAATATATCCAGCAGAAAAGCAAATAAAACCACCAATATGGCTTAAACGCAATTTGCACTTATGGATAAGTATGGTAACTAAGTAAGAATACTCACCGACTTTTTGCTTGGCGACTTTTGGTAATAACCGAGCGAGAATTTTTCTTGGTGACATTTTTTAATATTTTTAATTAAAATTTCTATGTTGACGAAATTGATAGCTTGATAATCGTCCAAACTTTTTAAATTTATTTCGAGAATTAATATCCAAACCAGCATCAATTAATTATTTGACAACTAAATGATTTCTTTTTGTCCAAAGTCCAATTCATTAGAACTGTATAATAATTGTCACCTGAGTTGTTTAAATCTAGGTTATCGTAACCTTTAATTACCAACTTTTTTTTGTAGTCTCACTTGCAGTTTTCTCTGCTTTAGCTCCATCAGAATAACCAGATTCAAATTTTGATATCAAGAATTAATAATTATAAAGAAAAGTTAAAGAAAACAATCAATATAATTAGCAATTGATAAAATAAGTAAGTAAAAACTACTACTTAATGGTAAATTAAAAGTATGAAAATTAGCGCACGTAATACAATCAAAGGAACTGTAAAAAAAATTATACCAGGAGTAGTTAATACTGAAGTGACCCTTGAAATCGCCCCTGGTGTTGAAGTTACTTCGGTTATTACTAAATCTTCTGCTGAGAAGTTACATCTGTCACTAAATAAAGAAGCGTACATAGTGATTAAAGCAACTGATGTCATGGTTGCTGTTGATTAAGATTTGTAGCTATAGCTTTTTGATATTAGACATCTCTGAGAATTAATTATCCGTTATCTAAAACCCTTGTCCTGCCTCAGAAGTGCTACGTCTCTACGTCTTTTCCGGAGATGTCTATATATAGGTTGGAATTTTCAGAAAAAATCACAAGGCTTGCGAAAAGCAAGCTTTATTTATTTATTTCTATCCTGACTGGTGCTAGGGTAAAATCAATAAATAAATTACCCAAATCACAGAAAAAAGTCATAACTGAATCAGAGTTATGACTTGAATATAAGCTAAATTTAAAAATCGAAAAAATCAGAAAATCAAACTAATGATTTATGCCAAGTAAGGTTCTTGATGGGTTTTGATTGTGCAATTAGAACGAGGGTAGGTAACGCAAAGCAATGCAAAACCTTTAGACATTTGTTCATCATCCAAGAAGTTTTGATCTGATTGGTCAACTTCACCTTCAACTATTTTTCCTACGCAGCTAGAGCAAGAACCAGCATGACAAGAAAAAGGTAATTCAATACCAGCTTCTTCAGCACCATCTAAAATAGTGGTATCTTCGTCAACTTCAATTACAGTGTCAAGTTCTTCTTTTTTGTTGATTAATCTAACTTGATAAGCAGCCATTTTTGTGTTCTCCTCAAAGTAAAGAAATACAATTTAACATCATGAGTTTGAACAAGTAATTACTTGTCGAACTCAAGCGTAGAAAAAGCAAAATTATCAGGCAAAATACCTG
>NZ_NTFS01000720.1 GCF_002289455.1 Brunnivagina elsteri CCALA 953 | reverse complement strand
ACTATCTCTAGTGCAGGCATATAGTGCAGTCGATAAAACCCTGACTTATCATCGCTTTGCATCTTTGCAATTTCCCCTTTCAATTGCTGTCCCCACAACGCAGATGCTAATTGTCGCCAACCGGTCAAAGTCGGTGTCCCTTCAGAGGAATAACTCGCCAATTGATTGATGTTGTAATCGGTGCGGGATAATTTTTCTAAATAAACCTCCCGAAGTTCGGCAACCTGCGATTTGGCTTTTTGCACTTCGCTGGATTGATTTGTTGGGATTTGCTGTTTCCAACCCACTGTTAAAGCCACTATTCCAATCAGAGAAACCGCTCCAACCGTTGCACAGGTTGTCAGTAACGGGACATTTACTTTTTTTCGCAATGGCTGTTTATTGTCCCGCAACGGTTTTGCACTAAACATTACCAAACCTCGCCTGTATTATCCACTATTAAATACAGATGGGGACGTTTGTTTAACTCGCGGGCGATCGCAATTCCTGTACCACCCACAATTATTCCGGTTAACAACAACAATGGATGTAGGGCGAGGGTTGCGCCCACTCCCATCAATTGCCCTACCATCCCAGAAACGCCCAGATTCATCAACAAACCACCTGCTGTGTTGACCAAAAAATCAAATGCTGCGCTCATTTTCACCTCGTATCCAAATTACTAATAGTGCCAAAATTAACCCAATGATTTCGCCAAGCCCCACTCCAATTAAAATCGGTTGTAAGTTATTAATTTCCTGCCTTTCTTGAGTTGGGGGAATTGCTACCCATGTTCCAACAACCGTTCCAGCAACAGTCGAAAGAAGATTTATACTTATTGCCAGAGTTGCATTCTTCCGCATTTGCAATAAGCTTTCATCTCGAAATTGGTAACAAATCGGTAGCATTTGATTTACTACTTCTTCTGAGATTGCCCGGTTTTCGTCTGCGAGGACTTCAACTGTTTCGGCTGCTGTGTCGAAGTACCGACTAACAACGGATGACTGCCTTCCCCCCAGTTGACTTTGGCAAAAAAATCGTTATCTATGCGCGAATTTATACGTTCTTGAGCTTGAGTGTATTCGTTAGCGATCGCACTTCCTCCAGTTCCGTTAAATACAAATTCTTCCAGAGCGAGTGTTGAAGTTTCCAGCACTACTTTATGACGCAGTTCTCCCAACTGAGTACCGCGATGGGTATCTTGGTAAAGCATTCCCACAAAACTATCTGGTGCTGCTGTTTCTGGATCGACACCAAAACGCTGTTTAATGTACTCGCGTTTGTTAAAACTGCGTTCGTGTAACGACTCGGAACCAGTTTCCCGCATCTCCAACAAATGTCGTGCTGCTTCTTCCATAGACATATTTTCCTTAGTTGCAGCAGTTTTTAAATTAGCTAACTGAGATTCGACTTGTTCACTAATCGTATCTCCAGCAATTTCTAAATCTAGAATTTGACAGATATTGCGAACTGTTTCAGGCGAAATTTGTAACTGTTGTGCTAGCTGATTTATATGCTTCATGACGTTCAATCCTCTTGATTACTGCTTGGACAATTTCGTTTGCTTGC
>NZ_NTFS01000072.1 GCF_002289455.1 Brunnivagina elsteri CCALA 953 | reverse complement strand
AATTAGCATCAAAAATCGAACAAGCGCGATCGCGATTTGGTCTTGATTTTAATCCTGCTTCTAACCCTGATTTTAATCCTATTTCTAAGCCTGGCTCTAACACTGGCTCTAAGCTTGGGAGAACAAAAGCTAAGGGCAATGCGATTCAACCCGTTCAATGGCAAACGAATGAATATGCCTGCGATATTGATACAGATCCCTTTGTACAGCGCTTGGTGACATACCTACAAGCCAGCCAATACAAACTCCACAAAGCTTATCGTTCAATCGCGGCACAAGCACGAAAAGAGCGTTTAGTCAATTCAATAACTACGGCAATTAGACGTTCTTTAAACCCGCAAGATGTTCTCCAAGTAGCAGTACAGGAGTTGGGTCAAAATTTAGGGGCATGTCGTTGCTTGATATATCGCACTTCAGCATCTGTTGCTGAAGCAATTATTGAACACGAATACTTAGGGGCTGACACTTTGTCACTGTTGGGGCAAACCTGGCATTTAAAAAACAATCCCCTATTTGCAGAAATTTTGCAGAACAGTGAAGGGGTATGCGTTGCCGACACAATGAACGATAGTCGAGTCACAAGCTCCCTGGTTCTGTGGAGACAAGTAGAAAAACTGGGGATTCGTTCGTGGTTACTCGAACCTGTATTGTACCAAGGGCGATTATTAGGAATCATCGAACTACATTATTGTGGCGATGCACCCCACTTGTGGCACGCAGGCGAGATAGACTTAGCAAGAGCGATCGCAACCCAAATTGGGGCAGCACTAATCCAAGCCGAATCATTTGCCAACCTCGAAGAACTCAATATTCAACTCGAAGCCCTCGATCGCACCCGTAGCAATTTGATTGCCATTACCGGGCACGAACTCCGCACCCCACTTTCAACAATTCAAGTTTGCTTGGAGAGTCTTGCTACTGAGCCTGATATGCCCGTGGAATTGCAGCAAATTATGTTGAAAACAGCATTATCAGATTCAGAGCGAATGCGAAAGCTAGTGCAAGATTTCTTAACACTTTCTAACTTAGAAAGTGGTCGAGTCGAATGGCATCCAGAATCCTTAAACTTACAGGAATGTATAGATTTGTCCTTAAGTCGGGCGCGTAGTCGCTTCACAATGGAGGAATCACCCCAAGTAAAAACCGAAATCGCCAAAAACTTGCCCTTAGTTCGAGCTGATGGGGATTGGCTGGTGGAAGTGCTATCGAAGTTAATCGACAATTCCTGTAAATTTACGCCAGTAACAGGAAAAATAATAGTTAAAGCCAAACGCAACCGCGATCGCATGGTGGAAGTTACCGTCAGCGATACAGGCAGAGGAATCGAACCAAACCGTCTAGAAATAGTTTTTGACCGTTTTTACCAAGAAGAAGGAGCATTGCGGCGGACAACGGGCGGAACAGGCTTAGGTTTAGCCATTTGCCGCCAAATAGTTAACGGTTGGGGTGGTGAAATTTGGGCAGAATCCACAGGTAAAAATCAAGGAAGTCAATTTTATTTCACAATTCCCGTTGTCAGCAATAGAAATTAGGAACGTAGAGACGACCCGATGGGTCGTCTTCCAAAAAACGGGTCATCAGCAAAGTGTTACAGACTGTGAAATAATCGTAATATTGCCCCAACGACAATGTTACGATGCCGTAAAACGTTGAGTTAAATCGCTATGGCAGAAAAACTTTCTGGACAAATGCCTTTGTTTGGTGGCAGCACTGGCGGCTTGCTAACAAAAGCTGAAGTTGAAGAAAAATACGCAATCACTTGGACTAGCCCCAAAGAGCAAGTCTTTGAAATGCCAACATCTGGGGCAGCTGTAATGCGTCAAGGTGAGAACCTGCTGTACATCGCTCGTAAAGAGTACGGTATCGCTTTAGGTGGACAACTCCGGAAATTTAAAATAACAGATTATAAAATCTACCGGATTCTTCCCAGTGGTGAAACTACAATGATTCACCCCGCAGACGGCGTATTCCCTGAAAAAGTCAACCAAGGACGCGAGAAAGTACGTTATGTCGATCGCAAAATTGGTGATAACCCCAATCCTGCCACTATCAAATTTAGTGGTAAAGCTACCCACGACGTGTAATTAGTCGAAGTTAGGAGCTAGAAGTTAGGAATTAGTAATTAAACGCTGACTCCTAACTCCTGACTCCTAATTATTAACTCCTGTCAATACTTCTGATTTTCCCCAATTTTCATAACTAGCAAAACAGCATGGGATTTGATGAAAGCCTGTTTTCCTGCGAGAACCGTTAGTGAAGTGCCAAAAATTCGGGCAATGCAGATAATTAACGAATTGGAACCATCCCGTAGAGGGGTATGTTCGGGTATGTATGGATATTATGATTTTGAAGGACAATTGAATAGCGCGATCGCAATTCGGATAATGGTGTTAAAGGATGGTCAGGTGACTGTGCAAGCTGGTGGAGTGGAGGCTTTGCGTAACCCAACACATAATATACACAAAAAAGAGTTGTATTTTATTTAATTCAGATTCCTAACTGTTGATGCTGCGATAATACAATAAATTTATGCAAGCACCTCCAATCGAGCTATCTTCTACCTTAAAGTTGAAAATTGACTTAACAGACAAACAGTATTTTCAACTCTGTCAAAATAACCGCGATTTTAGATTTGAGCAGACAGCATTAGGGGAATTATTAATTATGCCACCAACGGGGGGAGAGACTAGGCTGTTAACTTTGTACCCTTTTGCCCATAAGACTTCATGCAGAAAATGTGTTTACTACTTTTGTGGGAAAACGGCTGGAACAGCCGTTTTCCCACGAACAAAAAATAACACGGATAATTTTCCGCAAAATCGCCTAAAAACCCACAAAGTCAACAGCCTAGGGAGAGACTGGTAGACGTAACGTTAAAATCACCACTCAACTTGATAATTGGAATACCAAAGAAAACTTAGGTGAAGTTTTTGATTCATCCACTGGTTTCATATTACCCAATGGTGCGAAACGTTCTCCTGATGCTTCTTGGGTAAAAAGTGAGCGATGGAATGCTTTAACATCTGAACAAAAAGAAAAATTCCCTCCCATTTGTCCTGATTTTGTGGTGGAATTACGTTCAGCAAGTGATTCCCTCACAGAATTACAGGAAAAGATGAAGGAATATATTCAAAATGGGGCTTCCTTGGGTTGGTTAATTGATAGAAAAAATAAGCAAGTAGAAATTTATCGTTCTAGTCAAGATGTAGAAGTTTTAAATAACCCTACACATATTTCAGGTGATGATATTTTAGCAGGATTTGTGTTGGATTTAATTTCAATTTTGTAGTTAGAAAAAGCGTTGTTAGCTTGTCGCTAGTGTCATAATGTAAGCATTCGTCATTATTGAAAGATATATGCAAGTCAAGGATTTAACGGTTGAAGAACTTAAGCTTTTGATTCAGGAAACTGTTACGGAAACGCTACAAAATTTGTTAACTGATTCTGACGAGGGAAAACAACTAAAACCAGAAGTAAAGCAGCAATTGCTCGATTCTTTGGAGAAAACACAAGCTGGAGAAGGAGGGATTTCGGCTGAGGAAGTGGCAAAAAAACTTGGATTGACTTGGTAATGGGCTACAAAGTTGAATTTACAGCGACTGGTATTAATAGTTTGGAAGAACTTGCACCAACTATTCAAGAGCGCATCCTGCGAAAAATTCGATGGTTATCTGAAAATTTTGATGATGCAAACCCTCAGCTTTAAGTGCCGATTTGAGTGGTTTTTTCAAACTGAGAGTAGGTGATTACAGAGTTATTTACACCTTTAATACGGAAATACAATTGATGACGATTCATAAAATTGGGCATCGTAGAGATATTTATACTTAAACTGTTAGGATTTTTGATTTCGTCTCATTTTGCGATCGCAAAATTACCAGTAAATCGAAGAAACTCAATTCCTTTGGTGGAATGGTGAATTTTCACTTTTCTCCCAAAATTGCCCTATTGGGTTCCCATGCGGCGATTTTCGTCGATGATTCTTCGAGTCAGATACTTCCACTACCTTCAATATTCATTCCCAGGGTTCTCGTCTGCCCATGATTCATCGCCATAGTCATCATGGACTGGGAACGAACCAAAGCGGCTATCTTCGCGCTCACGACGAGTGTAGCCAATATACTTGCTTCCATCCATGCGGTCTACACTATTACAATCGAACCAATCAGAATTTGTATGATGTTTGCTGTAGCGAGTAAAATTTTCATAAGAATGGTCACTATTTAGATTCGCCACCATCTTCTCATATAAGGCTTCGAGACGCTTGGCATCTGCGTTATACGTATTCATAGAAATCCCCCTATGATAAATCTTATGACTTACGCATTGACAAAAAAATTAAAATAGGGGTATGGGTTTCTACGCTTCTTGCTTGATTTTTCTGCTCCCAATCAAGCTTTTACGTTGATGCACAAGATGACTGGTTTGTACAGTGCGTAAGTCCTCGCGGAAAAAGGCATTACTGAACGATCGCTGAGATTACCTGCTAATTGGATGATGGCTTTGCGATCGCTTTTATTTATTTTCGATAATTTTTGAGATACGGAAATTTTGGGCACGATCGCATTTTTTCTGATTTTTGTATGCGCTCGCAATAGCAAGCTCTCAAACTAGCCAAAACCGCGAGATTTCGGAAGTTTAATTCCAGATTTAGGTTTGTCGAATGGTATTGGATTACTTTCTTTCTTTTCTCCATCATCCTCATCCTGAGTTGTATCCTGGCTTCCCGTCATGGCAAGCAATGCCAAAAATCCAATTGCCACTTGCTGTCCCAAAGGAAACATGATTGCAACAAAACCAATTACAAATGATAAAAACAACAGCCAGATGAGATGCAAAGGGGAAAAATGAAAGATTGAAATAACGGCGATCGCAATACTAAAGAATATAAGAGTTGTCATTGAGGCAGGAAAAATACTACCACCATTTGCGATCGCATATCTAAAGGATAAAGCTGACCAAGCGACCAAAAGAATAGCAACAATCAATGTAGTTTTTTCCGCAATTGCCAAAATTGCCATAAAGCCCCCACAATAAAACTCTTCGATCTACAAAATAATATCAAATTTAATCTTAAAACCACAGACTTTTGGGTGTTAACCCCTCCAACAAGCCATACCAAGGAGGTAATTCGCTGGCAAGCAGATGTTTTCTGGGGAATGAATCAAAACAATAGTACACGGTTCTTACTTTGCGATCGCACTACATATCCAAGCGCAAGTTAAATATATCACTACTATAAGAACTACAAATGATAGTTTTTAGCGATCGCACCAAGAAATAGTATTTACTAGAATTTATAGTTAATATTCTTTAATTACCCCTAAGTAATTGTAATTAAGTAAGTTTGACGAGATAGTGCGATCGCGAATTTGCCATAAATTCAAGTCGAACAAACAAAAACACCGAGGTTTGATGGACTTATTGAAACTTAGTAAGCCATTAAACCACAAATCGACTATTTAATTTTCCAATACCAGTTGTGAGGAGTTGTAATGAAACGAAATCTACTAGTTTCTGCTAGTGGGGTAAGCTTGCTGTACTTACTCGCAGGATTATTGCCAGTAAAAGCATTAGCAGTGAAAGAGGGAAACAATAGCAAAACCATAAGTACTACGGAAACATTGCCACAGGAAATCTTATCATTCGATGGCGCAATTATTAGTGAGAAAGTAAATAATCAAATTCCCTTTGAGCAGATTTTCGTAACAAACGAAATCACGACTAAAGCAGCAGTCAATGAAAAACAAGAGAATGCGATCGCGTCACTAAATCAATCAAATCAACAGCTAAATAAAAAGCCAATTCTCACCGCACAGACTCCCCAGTTTAATCAAAACCAAAAACAAAATTCACAACAAAATACCAATTCCCCAGGACAAGTTACGTCTGTTTCCCAACTATCAGACGTACAACCAACAGATTGGGCTTTCCAAGCGCTGCAATCCCTCGTAGAAAGATATGGATGTATTGCAGGATATCCCAATAGCACCTATCGCGGTAATCGGGCAATGACTCGCTACGAATTTGCCGCCGGATTGAATGCCTGTCTCGAACGCGTCAATGAACTAATTGCCACTGCAACTGCGGATTTGGTGAAAAAAGAAGATTTACTTGCCCTACAACGACTCCAGGAAGAATTTAAAGCAGAATTGGCAACTCTGCGAGGACGGGTAGATACTCTAGAAGCTCGCACTGCCGAATTAGAAGCAAATCAGTTTTCCACCACCACCAAGCTCCAAGGAGAGGCAATTTTTGCAGTGATCGGAGCAACGGGTGGCGCTCCAGGAAGGGAAAACCCCAATATCATCCTCACAAATCGGGTGCGGTTGAACCTGAACACCAGTTTTACTGGTAAAGACTTGTTAATTACTGGTTTACAATCCCAAAACTTCCTCGGTGGAGTGGATGGTAGCGGTAGTTTGCAACAAGAATTGGGATTGACAGCACCGGGAGTCAACTTGGCGGCAAGTAGTGCCAGAACTGGTTTTGAACCCCAATTTCCCGGTTTCGATCCGAAAAATTTATCCTCTAAGGGTGCTAATAGTGTGGAACTGTATAAACTCCTATACATCTTTCCCGTAGCCAATAAATTAACCCTATTTGCCGGAACTGCTGCGGAAGTATCCGATGCTTTCCCTGCCATTACTCCCTTCGCAGGTGAAGGACAAGAAGCAATTTCCCGCTTTGCTGGCTTAAATCCCGTACTGCGGGTTTCCGGTGGTACTTCCGGTTCCGGATTGGCATCGGCAGCAGGTTTTATTTTTAACCCTTCCAAAAGCATTGATTTCCGCGCTCTCTACGGTAACGTCAATGCCAATATTCCCAGAACTGCTCCCGATATCCTTCCCGGAGTTTCCGGTACACCACTGGGTTCCGGTGTGTTTGGCGGTAGTAGTGTCATTGCTGCCCAACTTACATTTAAACCCAGCGATGCGCTCGATATTGGTTTGAACTATGCCAACAGCTACCATGAAATCAATATTTTGGGTACGGGATTGATTGCTAACGATACCAATGCCTTGGGTTTGGCAAGTGGAAATTTGGGAATTCCGGTGAAACTCAATTCCGTTGGTGGTACGGTGAATTTTCGCTTTTCTCCCAAAATGTCTTTATCGGGTTATGGTGCGGCAATCTTCGTCGATGATTCTTCGGGTCGGGTAAATGCTTCCACAACCTTCACCAGTTGGATGGTGGGTTTGCATTTCCGGGATTTGATTAAAAAAGGCAATACCGCCGGGATAATTTTCGGTCAGCCTTTATACCGTACAGAAGCCAGTGGTGATGCGAGGTTGGCTGCTGTGGGAGTGAGACGGGAAACTCCCTACCATTTGGAAGCTTATTACAAATTTCGGGTGAGCGATAATATTAGTATTACACCTGGTGCATTTGTGTTATTCAATCCGGAGGGAGATAAACGCAATGAGACGACGACGGTAGGTGTGTTGCGAACTACTTTTACATTTTAGGGTTTTGGATTTGGGTTAGCTTAATTAATTTAATTTGGTTAATTTTGCGATCGCGGGGGTAACCTTAGACGCATCTAAATGACATCTTTTAAACCGTGAGAGGCTTGCTATAAGCGTTTCAGGCTTACAATTTAAGCGCATATTAGCTTATTGCTTGCAAAATATCTTTGCTTTAACCATTTACCTACAAGTTGTGCGATCGCATTTTTTCTAATTTTCGTATGCGATCGCTAGTTGATTGAATAATTAATTTTCCTAGCTAATTTGTTCTCGTATCCACTTACGAAAAGCTCTCAAAGTTTGACTTGTTCCTTCTGTTTTACTCCGCTCAATAGACTCAGGAATAATCTGTGCGCTCGCAAAGTTAGGAAAAGTTGGACTTGTCACAGATTCAATATATGTTTTATCCTGCAAAATATAAATTGTTAACTTATTTTTTCATAAATCCACAATTCAGGTATACCCAAAGCTTCATAGGTAGAAAGTTGTATTTTTGATGTTAAATCAATTTCTATAGCTAAATCTGGAGGAAGATCGAATTTTAAATTAATTCTCCTCTTTCCACGCATTTTTAGATGATTTTGACCATATCGCCAATTAAAACTTTATCAACTTCATGTTCTGGAAGCGGAGCCATAATTTCTAAAATACCCTGGTTATATGCAATTCGAGTTCCCCGATGTTCTCCTAACTCGTCGAGGATGGTTTCAAAGTCTTCCCAGCTAATATCATGAAATAATATACTTTGTCCCGGTGGAACTTCGATTTGTTTGAATTTTACCTGTACCATAAATATGGTTCCTTAGCTTTAATTAGGTTCATTCTCATCATTTCCCTGGAACTCTTCAATAATAAATTGAATTTCTTCTGCTGCGACATCTGTCTGTTCAGACTTTGAATAAATTAGTAGTAATACTATAATTCTGGATGATTCAAGTTGATAAATTAAGCGATAACCTCCACTTTTACCTTTTTGGACATCGCTATTACGAACCCTTACCTTAAAAACAGTATAGCCAGTTCCCGTAATGCGATCGCCTAAAATATCTCCTGCTTGAAGTTGTTCAATAATTGGTTGAATATCCGTTCTAATTTGACGATACTTTTTCTTTAAATTCCGTATTCTTCGTTGAAATTAATCTGTAAATATAACTTGAATTTCAGGTGACTCATTCGTCATCAATTCCATCCCAAAGCTTGGAAATATCTCTTGTTTTTCCTACTTTTAATTCTTGCAAAGAAGTACGAAAACCATTCAAAATAGACTCTTTTGATTCGTCATCTTCATCAGTATCTTCAAAATACAAAATAATGACTTTAACGCGACTGTGTTTATTTTTTAAAGGTTCATCTAAGGAAAGTTGACCTTTTTCATCAACTGTTCCCATTCTCTCTTGCGCTCTCATTTTTCCCTCTCGCTACTTTTCAATAATATTGTAGCGATTGTCGAGGGATTAAAAAGTAAAAATAAATAGGTTTGTAATTGAGCTTTAATGCATTTCTCAGCGCTAAAGCGCAAATACTAATACCATTTTAATATGAAGATGCATAAAATAACCCCACCGCCTGTGGCATCTCCCCTTACTAAGGCTACGGTGTACACACAAGTATACCCAGAGCGGGTTTCATCGTTCCCAGGCAAAGTCTGGGAACGATGAAACCCCAGACATTCCCGTCCTCTTGGTTGGAAGCGAAGCCTCTCAGAGGGCATTCCCAGGCTCTGCCTGGGAATGAGCAGGAAAGAGTATAGAAAGCTTAAAACCCTTGCAACTTGTGTGTACACCGTAGTTACTAAGGGGAGGTTGGAGAAATCGAAATAATGTGCAGCTTCACAAGTAATTGGTATAAGCTTTAAACCATTGCGGCAACTTTCTCTAATAAACCAGCAAACATTTTCAATCCGTCGCTACTACCTAACATTTCATCGGATGCTCTTTCGGGATGGGGCATCATTCCTAGCACATTACCTGTAATATTGCAAATACCAGCAATATTATTTAATGAACCATTGGGATTTTGCCCTTCGTAGCGGAAAACAACTTGTCCGTTATCTTCGAGCGCTTTTAAGGTACTTGCATCGGCATGATATCTACCTTCACCATGAGCTATAGGTAAAGTGATAATTTCGTCTTTGCTGTATCCTTGTGTCCAAGGAAGACTATTATTTTCAACTTTCAAAGAAACGCGATCGCAGATAAAATGTAAATCTCGATTGCGGGTTAAAACACCTGGTAATAAACCTGCTTCGGTGAGAACTTGGAAACCGTTACAAATTCCTAAAACGGGTTTACCTTGGTTTGCATGGGTGATAACTTGCTGCATTACGGGGGAAAATCTTGCGATCGCACCACATCGCAAATAATCACCGTAGCTAAAACCACCGGGAATAATGACAACATCCAAGTCGGAAATGTCCGTATCTTGGTGCCAAACCATCCTGGTTGGTTGTTTGAGAATATCGCGAGTCACATAGGCAACATCGCGATCGCAATTAGAACCTGGAAAAACTACAACCCCAAATTTCATTTTTAGTTAATCATTAATGGTTATTGGTTATTGGGGAAGATAAGGAGGAGAGAGAAGGAAAAGGGGAATAAGAGAGAATGTTACTCCTATACTAAAAACGGTTAGAAAATAGACTTTGACTAGTATACAAATTCAATTTCTTAAGCCTCTCCCCTTGGTAAGGGGAGAGGTTGGAGAGGGGTTCTATATAGTAAAGTTTTAAGCCGTTCGCAGTATAACTCCTAACTCCTCACTTAAATTTAAAATACCCCTGTCTGCGATTCGACCTCTATCAAATCAAAACGGTAATTTTCAATTACGGGATTTGCTAGCATTTGGTCGCACATTGTATCTAAATTCTGACGTGCGGTTTTCTCGTCTGGGGCAATGAGGGTTAATTCGATGTATTTACCAATTCGACAAGATTCGACGTTGTTATATCCCAATTGCTTTAGCCCGGATTGTACTGCTGTCCCTGCTGGGTCTAACACAGATGGACGAAGCGTTACAAATATTTTGGCTTGATACTTGATTTGCACTGGCTTAATGTGAATGCTGCTATGCTTATCATGACAGGTTTTTCAAGAAAAAATTTACCTTTTTCTCCACAAATTATGTTCTAATCCATAACAGCCTGTTTGATTTTCACAATAAAATACAGATTCTGTAACCGCCGAGACGTAGAATACGCCAAGTGAAGAAGATAAGGTTAGTCATGGTTTGAAGCGCAAGCGCAGCCTTAGTCAACAAGAATCAAGGCTCATTTTTGGACTAGCTCAATTTTTAACCTGCTTCAAATTGCCCAATTCCCAGTTTTCAATCCCTATTTTGTCAAAAATCTTAAATAAATCTTTAGATATTGGCTCAATTATTCTGTTTTTTAATAAATAAACGCAGGACTATATCATTCTGTTGCATTATGATGACAATAATAATACATACTCATTAGAGTTAAGTTATAACTTAGCCACTATTAACAATCTCTTTGAGATTGGCACATAACTAAAAGACGGTCTATGAAAGCTTTACGTACCCGCAGTCAGGAGCGGATTTTAAACCTGCTCAAAACCACAAAACAAGGCACTTCTGCTCAAGATATCTATGTAGAGTTGCGTAATCGCAACCAGAGTATGGGTTTAGCAACTGTTTACCGCTCTCTGGAAGCTCTAAAGCTTGAAGGATTGGTGCAAATGCGAACCCTTGCTAATGGTGAAGCTGTTTACAGTTTGGCACAGCAAGACAAACACCATTTAACTTGTCTGCAATGTGGTATGTCGATACCCGTTAATCAATGTCCTGCACATGCTCTTGAATTAGAATTGCAAGCTACTCACAAGTTCAAAATTTTCTACCACACTCTTGAATTTTTTGGACTATGTACTCAGTGTCAATTAGCACATACTGCTGAAGCTAGTCATTCTTGATTATTGATTATTGATTTTTGATTATTCTAACTGGGAATTGAAAGTGTATTCACGAAGCGCAATAATAGAGCCTAGAATCAGCAGAAATTTCTACCCTCTATCTCTTTTCCTTCTGATTGAGTATACTTTTTACTCCCTTCAATTTAACTAGAATAAAATTTTATTGATTTTATAAGCGATCGCGTTATGTATTTTATAGGGCAGTTTGGGATACGGATTTTTCGGTATTCACAAATTTGTTTGCGATGGCGGAGTGTTTCTTGTGGAGAATCTCGCTAAAAAATTATTACCATTATAAATAAAGAGAAGACGTTCCGGTGGAATGTCTCTACGAAAATCCAAAATCCAAAATCCAAAATCCGAAAATTACTATGACTTCGATTTTACCGGAGGAAATCAACCCAAATACCGAGACTTCCCAATGGGAAGAGGAAATGGATCGGGCAATTTTCAGCTTTGAGGAAATTCAAACCGAATTAAATTACCGACAAGCACAAACCGCACTGCGTAACTTAGTCGCAAAACTCGATTTAACACTCCAAGAGCAACAAGGGTTGGAAACCGAAATTAATGACTTGGAAACCATGTTGGCGAAATTAGACCGGATGGTGGTACAAATTGCAGCATTTGGCATGGTTGGACGGGGAAAATCTTCGCTATTAAATGCGTTGGTTGGTCAAAATGTATTTGAAACTGGTCCTTTACATGGTGTTACACGTTCAACGCAAAGTGTCAATTGGAGTATTAGTGAAGAAAATATTGGGGTAAATGAACTAGCTTTGCGGGTGCGGTTGCCAGGAAGCGGTCAGTCCCAGGTAGAATTAATTGATACGCCGGGATTGGATGAGGTAGATGGTGAAACCCGTGCGAATTTGGCGCAGAAAATTGCAAAACAAGCTGATTTAATTTTGTTTGTGATTTCTGGTGATATGACGAAACTCGAACATGAAGCACTTTCCCAGTTGCGGAATGCGGGGAAACCGATTTTATTGGTATTTAATAAGGTTGACCAATACCCGGAAACCGATCGCATGGCAATTTACCAAAAAATTCGCGATGAAAGGGTACGGGAATTACTTTCCCCGGAGGAGATTGTCATGTCGGCAGCTTCTCCAATCGTGCGAGCAATGGTGCAAAATGCTGATGGTACGAGACGGGTACAAATGCGATCGCGTCCTTCCCAAGTTGATGATTTAAAGTTAAAGATATTAGATATTTTACAACGTGAAGGTAAAGCTTTAGTTGCTCTGAATACAATGATTTATGCCGATGTTGTCAACGAGCAATTGGTAGAACGAAAGTTAGCGATACGTTTAAGTGTGGCAAATCAATTGATTTGGAAAGCGACAATCACAAAAGCAGTTGCGATCGCGTTGAATCCGATTACAGTAGTTGATATTTTAAGTGGTGCTGTAATTGACATTATGATGATTCTCGGTCTTTCCAAGCTTTACGGCATTCCCATGAGTGAAACTGGTGCAGTGAAGCTATTACAAAAAATTGCTTTGAGTATGGGTGGGATTAGTGCTAGTGAATTACTCGCAAACTTAGGATTAAGCTCGTTAAAAACATTACTAGGAATTTCGGCACCAGCGACGGGTGGAATTTCCCTTGGTGCTTATGCGACAGTGGCAATTACCCAAGCGAGTGTGGCAGGAGTTTCAACCTATGGTATTGGTAATGTCACTAAAGCATATTTAGCAAATGGTGCGACTTGGGGAAACGATGCGCCAAAATTCGTAATTGAGAGAATTTTAGCAAACCTCGATCAAGAATCGATTTTGAGCCGAATTAAGGAAGAATTGCAAATTAAGGTCAAAGGGAAGATAAAAAAATAGTGAGTAGAGACGACCTGGTGGGTCATCTCTAGTCCATATCAGAGACGACCCACCGGGTCGTCTGTACAGGAATTGGGAGTTAAAATATTTAATCGATTCCCAATCCCCAAATAAAATACTGAACTCTAACACAAAAATGAGTGATTATTTAAGTTCTACTCTTAAACGAGTCAAGCCATTCCTGAACTTGGTTGCGGGCAATATCCCGTCCACCTAAACCGAAAGCCAGAGCAATTGCGATCGCGATCGCACCAAGCAGTAAACCAAAGGCAAGATTCACGATATCCGGAGCAACACCAATCTGTTGTAGTGCCATTGCCGACACCAAAGTGATAATCGAAATCCGAGCAACCTGTCCTAAAATCCTCGCTTGAGAATTACCGGAACTGGTGATAATACTAAATGCCAGATTCGCAAAGAACAAACCAATTGCAAAGATAACTAATCCCGACAAAATCCTGGCTAAAACAACAAGAACACCATTCACTAATGCTGTTAAAGCCGGAATTTTCAAGATATCCACTGCCGCAACGGCTGCGAACAACATGATACCAACTAAAACAATAATCCCTGCAATCTCCGAAGGTGTACGCACAGCCATTCTTGACGCGGTTGTACTGGTAGAGGTTACAGGACGGCTTAATGAAGGCAATCCAATGATGTTGAAGATGTTGTTAAAACCAATACTCGTAAGAATACTGGTAACTAAATCAGCTACAAACTTCCCTAAGAAGTAGGCAAGAATCAAAATTGCCGCCGCAGTAAAGATTAACGGCAGTGAATTGAGTACCTGATTCAACATTGCGATCGCAGGCAGGGAAATTGCCTCGATTTTCAGTGCAGTCAATGCCGCAATCCCAACGGGAATCAAAATCAATACATAAACAATCGTGCCGATAATGCTGGAAAGTGACTGCATTCCCGCAGCGTTACTTAAACCAACTCGACTACCAATATGGTCTACACCAGTCGTTGAAAGTAAATTAACAACAATCCGACGCACAATATTTGCAATAAACCAACCAACTGTCGCAATTAAGGCAGCAGCAAGAATATTTGGCAAAATCGATAGAATCTGGATAATTAAGCTTTGTACTGGTAATAACGCTTGTCGTAATCCCAAAGTATCGAGAACTGGAACCAAAAACAGCAGGAAAATAAACCAGTAGAGTGCGCTACCGATAGTCTCCGCTAGCGACATGCGATTCAGGTTTGCACCATCATCGCTAGGTGGATTCAAACGCTCATCAATGTTTAATGCATTCAATCCACGTACCGTTACCAACCTAACCAGGGTTGCAATTACCCAAGCTACACCCAATAGAATACCAACACCAAGCAACTTGGGCAAAAATGCACCAATTTGGTTGAGGAAACTATTAAGCGGTTGCGATGCTACTTCCAACCCTAAATTATTCAGAACTGTGACTACAGTTAGCAGTAGGATGCACCAAAAAACTAAACTAGAGATAATCCCCTCAATTTGAGGTACATCTCTACCACCCGTAACAGTAGCAGCAATGCGATTATCCAGCTTTGTCCGGTTCAAGATTCCCCGGACAATTGCAGCTGCGATCGCAGCAATTACCCAACCAACGAGGAGAATTAAAACAGCCCCAAACAGTTTCGGTAGGTACTGAACCACCTGTTGAATCGCATCTTGTGCGTAATCAACAGACTGATTTACTGGCAAATTTGGCGACTGTGCCAAAAGTTGCTGCCCCCCGATCCAAAAATCAAAGTCCATTACTTGGTTTACTTGTTGCCAAGTTGTATTCATGGGTTCCCGATATTAAAGTTCTGTGTTATCTACACAAAACACCAATAAGACTCTTGATGTTGATTGCCAAAACAAGCCAACATCCCGATAAGCTTATTTAGTGTTTCGCATAGTAATTTACCAGTAAAATACTACAATTTAATTATTGCAAGGCTACTTTTTACTTTTTTATTTACGATTTCTTGCTTTTGAGTTAAACAAAGTACCTGGTTAATACAAATCATCGACTTAATACTCATTCTTTGGTAGGAATATACACATATTCCGAAGAAACGATTTTGCTCTCAAATTCCCTGAAGGTAGGAAAATATTAAAAACACTTAATCTTGATTAGTAATCTAGTAAGTCACTTATCTTCAGTCAAAGTTATAAAAAAGTTAATCAGAAGTTAAGAACAAAGTTCATCATCCAAGAAATTGATAATTTTTGTATACTGCCCACGGGTAAAAACTGAACTTTTGTCATGCTGACTTATGTTGCATCTTTAAGGTTTTTACGCAATCTAAAAGTATAGTTGTAACCCGTTTTTAGTATAACTAGGCATGATAATTTTTGATTTCCCACCAATAGAAACAGAATTAGAAAAAATACGTGATGGCTGCTATACAAATCTTCGAGCAATCGATTCAAATCAATGCCTCTGCAACTACAGTCGAACGCTGCATTACCGATCTGACATTAATGCATCGTTGGTTAAATCCAGCCTTACGTTGCTATCCCGTTGGAGACTGGAACACCGATATTGGGGGAAAAAGTCGATTTGCGATCGCAATACCGATAATTCAACCAACGTTAAATAGTACTGTTGTGGAGCGGGAACCAGGTTTGGTAGTATGGGAATTCCAAGGTTTTTTTCAAGGACGCGATCGCTGGGAATGTCAACCCCAAGAAAAGGGCACTTACCTAACTAATCGTTTTGAATTTACAATACCCAACCCCATAGTTAGCTGGGGTTTCAAGACATTTGCCGAACAATTGACCAAAAAAGATATGCAATCCCAGCTACAAAGACTAAAACGGGTAGCAGAGCAAGTACAGATTTTGGGGTAATGGGAATTGGGAATTATGTCAATCCCGACTTCCTTTTAATTGATTAAGTAATTGTTGAATAACATTAATATCTCTAGCTTTGGGAGTTTCTTGGAGATAGCGCTGTAAATCATTTTCAGCTTGGTGAAAACGCCCTAACTGGTAAGATAACAAACCGCGATCGCGAATTTCGATAATGCTATCAGGTGTCAGCAACAAAATTCGCTCAACCGCAGCCAAAGCCTTTTCTAATTCCTGCTGGTTCAAATAAATATACTTAAGATTAGAGAGCATTCGCGCCAAAATCTGAGTTTTACTTAGTACTGGTAAATACTTAGGCTCTAATGTCACGGGTTGCTGATAAAGTTGGCTCAATCTGTCCTCACAATCTTGAGGAAACATGATTTCACCACCATGAAAAGCATCAACAAAAATCTCCATATCCGCGATATCAGGACGAACGAGGAAATGTCCCGGCATTCCGATACCCACCATCGGGAAATCAATCCGACGGGCAATTTCCAGATAAACAACGGCTAGAGTAATGGGAATACCCGTGCGGCGATCGATAACATCATTCAAAAAACTATTACACGGGTCATAATAATGCTCAGTATTACCAGCAAAACCCAAATCTTCGTACAGGTACTGGTTGATGGTTTGAATTACCTTCATCGGATAGCGATCGCGTGGTAAACGTTCTTGCAAATCAAGTGCGATCGTATCCAACCCATTTAAATATTCCTCAGGGTCGATATGGGGATACTCTTCTTGTGCTATGAATAAGGCTGCTTTAGCTAAGTCAATATACTCATCAGGCTGTTGAATCTCCTGGGAAAAATATTGCCGAGCTAATAAGTAATTCATGGGCAGGTAGTAAGGTTAAATATCGCTTAATAACTTAGGCTGCAAGCACCTAAATACCAAAAACCGCAATTCGCAACTCAAGGTGGTTCAAACTAAATACAATTTTACCAGGCTAAACCGCTTTTTGCCCTTTCCAATCATTTCGCAGTAGTTCCATCAAGTTGAGGATGTCCATTTTACAAGTTTTGATTAATTTGCGAAATCCCATTCAATCAACCTGTATAACATATCAAAGTGAAATGGCATGGCACTGTCTTCGCTGTCATTAACGGCAAGTTATTAACAGCGAAGGCACTTTTTTTCATTTTTTATTTTTGCGAATCTTGCCACGGAGATACTCTAAATAAGCCAAAATTCGCAATTTGTGTTCGAGAATACAGTAGGGGCAAACGGTTGTTTGCCCGAATTTATGCGGTTGTTTGCCCAAATTTATATTGACGACTTAGTGAGTTATTCCTAAATGTGGCTGAATATAATATCGTAGCCACAAATAAAGGGTATTCTTCCTTAGGGATGAATTTATCCTCAAGAGTGATGCCGTTGAGTGCTACTCTGGAAGATGAATATAGCTTGAACTCAAGCATAAACAAGACCCTATCTGAAACATAGCTTCAATCAATAGGACCCAGCATGGTCACCACTGCAAACAAAACAAATATCGGTTACATTACCCAAGTCATTGGTCCGGTTGTAGACGTAAAATTCCCTGGCGGCAAAATGCCCCCAATCTACAACGCTTTGAAGATTACAGGCAAGAACGAAGCGGGACAAGATGTCTCCGTAACTTGCGAAGTGCAGCAGTTGCTGGGCGATCAACAAGTACGAGCTGTTGCCATGAGTTCTACTGATGGCTTAGTCCGTGGAATGGAGACTTTAGACCAAGGTGCGCCAATCAGCGTTCCCGTTGGTAAGGCAACCTTAGGACGGATTTTCAACGTTCTCGGCGAGCCTGTAGACAATAGAGGTCCGGTCAACAACACCGAAACTCTCCCCATTCACCGTCCAGCACCCAAATTCACCGAATTGGAAACTAAACCCTCGGTGTTTGAAACCGGGATTAAAGTGGTTGACCTTTTAACTCCTTACCGTCGTGGTGGAAAAATCGGTCTGTTCGGTGGTGCTGGTGTAGGCAAGACTGTAATCATGATGGAGTTGATTAACAATATTGCTCAACAGCATGGTGGAGTATCAGTATTTGCGGGTGTGGGCGAACGTACCCGCGAAGGAAATGACCTCTACAATGAAATGATGGAATCTGGCGTAATCAACAAAGACGACCTCAACGAGTCTAAAATTGCGCTGGTGTATGGTCAGATGAACGAACCACCTGGAGCTAGGATGCGTGTTGGTTTGTCTGGTTTGACAATGGCTGAATATTTCCGCGACGTTAACAAGCAAGACGTATTGCTGTTCGTCGATAACATTTTCCGTTTCATCCAAGCTGGTTCCGAAGTATCCGCACTTTTAGGTCGTATGCCTTCTGCGGTAGGATATCAACCCACTTTGGGTACTGACGTAGGAGTTTTGCAAGAGCGAATTACGTCAACCAACGAAGGTTCAATTACTTCTATTCAAGCTGTATATGTACCTGCGGATGACTTCACCGACCCTGCACCTGCGACTACATTTGCCCACTTGGACGGTACAACCTTGTTATCTCGCGGTTTGGCTTCTAAAGGTATTTATCCTGCGGTCGATCCGTTAGATTCGACTTCGACAATGCTGCAACCCGAAATTGTTGGTAGCGACCACTACGATACAGCCCGTGCGGTACAATCGATACTACAACGTTATAAAGAACTGCAAGATATTATTGCGATTCTCGGTTTAGATGAATTGTCCGAAGAAGACCGTCTTGTTGTAGCGCGTGCGCGTAAAATTGAGCGCTTCTTGTCGCAGCCGTTCTTCGTTGCCGAAGTATTTACTGGTTCTCCTGGTAAATATGTGAAGATCGAAGACACGATTAAAGGGTTCAAGGCGATTTTGTCGGGTGAGTTGGATGATTTACCCGAACAAGCGTTCTACTTAGTTGGTGATATCAACGAAGCCAAAGCTAAAGCCGCGAAAATGAAAGGCTAAGGAGATTTTGGATTTTGGATTTTGCGAAAAGTTACAAGGAGGGTTTCCCTCTGTGGCAAACTTTTCAAGACAGATTTTAGATTGAATCTAAGATTTGCGATCGCATTATTTTAGGTTCTATCCAAAATCTAATCCCTGACTTTGAAAAAGGCTGAATCCAAAATCCACAATCTAAAATCTAAAATCAACAAAAATTTATGACATTAACCGTTCGTGTACTCTCTCCAGATAAAACTGTCTGGAATGCTGCTGCTGAAGAAGTAATTCTTCCTAGCACTACCGGGCAAATCGGTATCCTGAGCGGACATGCTCCACTATTGTCAGCTCTCGATACTGGTGTGATGCGTGTGCGTGCTGCTAAAAACCAACCTTGGATTGCGATCGCATTGCAGGGTGGTTTTGCAGAAGTTGAAGAAAATGAAGTAACAATTCTCGTCAATGGTGCAGAACGGGGTGATACTATCAACCTCGAAGAAGCCCGTTCTGCATACAGCCAAGCAGAAACTCGTTTAGGACAAGTTGCTGCTGACGATAAACAAGCTCAAATCCAAGCAACACAAGCTTTTAAACGCGCTCGCGCTCGCTTCCAAGCTGCTGGTGGCATGGTGTAAATAAATGTTCGATATCGGTGTAACAGCAATGCTGTTGCACCGAAAGTATTTTTACACAACAGTATTTTCCACATTTGTGTTTGTCTCATATTTTCGCTTCAAGACCACAAGTGTAATATCATCTAAAACTTCCTTTTTGCCAATAAATAATTTCAAGTCATCCATTACAGCTTGTTTGACTTCTTCTGGGGATTTCTGCCAATTCGCTTTTGCGATATCTATCAAGCGTTTCAAACCATACTGCATACCGCTTTCATCTTCAGCCTCAGTAATGCCATTCAGTATAAAGTACAACTAAATCACCTGGGTATAGATGAATATCTGCATACCCGATAAACTCGTAAATTTCCTCTTCTAACCCAATAGGTAAACCCAAGTCAACGGTATCAACTCGCTGTACTAAACCACCACGACGGATAACCAAAATTTCTTCATGCTGCCCTGATACCCTAAGTTTACCATCGTGATAGTCGAGCAAAGATAAAGTCATATTTTTATCTGTATTCATTCTTTGCGCGTTGTGGTAAATTGTGCGATTGATGGTATCCAAAAACTTGCTGGGATTAGTTTCATTATTAATAAGCAGGGTTCGTACGGCAGTTTGTACCATTAACATTAACATCCCGCTTTCTAGTCCATGTCCAGTAACATC
>NZ_NTFS01000719.1 GCF_002289455.1 Brunnivagina elsteri CCALA 953 | reverse complement strand
TTGCGATCGCGCAATTGGCAGAGTAATGACTTGGGACGTAGAATATACAGATGAGTTTGAATCTTGGTGGGTAAAATACAGCTAAATTGTTCAGGCTTTGTGCCACATCGGGATGTTCTTTTCCCAGTACTTTCTCCCGAATCGCCAGAGAGCGCAGGTAAAAGGGTTCGGCCTTGGCATAACTCCCCTGTGCCCGGTAAAATGCTGCTAAATTGTTGAGGTTATTTGCCACCAATGTATGTTCCTTACCTAGAACTTTCTCCCAAATCTCCAGGGATCGCAAGTAAAGAGGTTCTGCCTTCGCATAATTCCCCTGTGCTTGGTAAAATACAGCTAAATTGTTGAGGCTAAGTGCCACATCGGGATGTTCTTTTCCCAGTACTTTCTCCCAAATCGCCAAGGAGCGGAGGAGAAGGGGTTCAGCTTCGGCATAACTCCCCTGTGCATTGTAAAGTGCTGCTAAATTGTTCAGGCTTTCTGCCACAAGTGGATGTTCTTGACCCAGTACTTTCTCCCGAATCGCCAGAGAGCGCAGGTAAAGGGGTTCGGCTTTGACATAACTCCCCTGTACCCGGTAAAGTTCTGCTAAATTGTTCAGGCTAATTGCGACATCGGGATGTTCTTTACCCAGTACTTTCTCCCAAATCGCCAGAGAGCGCAGGTAAAGGGGTTCGGCTTTGGCATAATTCCCCTGTTCCCCGTAAAGTCCTGCTAAATTGTTCAGGCTAGTTGCGACATCGGGATGTTCTTGACCCAGTACTTTCTCCCAAATCGCCAGAGAGCGCAGGTAAAGGGGTTCGGCTTTGGCATAATTCCCCTGTTCTCCGTAAAGTCCTGCTAAATTGTTCAGGCTAGTTGCGACATCGGGATGTTCTTTACCCAGTACCTTCTCGTAAATCGCCAGGGAGCGGAGGTAAAGGGGTTCGGCTTTGGCATAACTCCCCTGTGACTTGTAAAGTTCTGCTAAATTGTTCAGGCTACCTGCCACATCAGGATGTTCTTGACCCAGCACCTTCTCCCAAATTGCTAAGGCTTTTTCTGCAAGGGGAATAGCTTCACTATATTTGCCTTGCCGATACAACTGCTCCGCTTGTTGATTCAGTCGCTCGGCTTCGGCTAACTCTGCGGACTGTTGGGCTGATAGTGGTGGTTGGGCTTGTCCTGTAACTTGTTTCGGTATACTTACCAATAGTCCCAACGTCATTACCACAGAGATTGACCAAGAAATTGACCTCGATAAAAATATCTGAGGACGAGATTGGAGAGATTTAACAGGGGAAAATTTCGCAGGCATAGGTTTGTGCTAACTAACTGGTTTGGTAATTTCCTAAACCGGGTGATTGCTAGTATCCCAGTATTTATCAGGATGTTTTCGCAATTTTACTGAAAATTTAATGATTTTTTCGTGAAGGCAGAAAAATGGGGCTAGCAAATCCAGGTATTTGTGGTTGTAATTACGTATATTTCTCACGTTTGAGGGGGTATGCACTTTTTTGGTGTTGCTGATTCAATGCATGAATTTGTATTACGCAGAGCCGCAGAGAGTAATAC
>NZ_NTFS01000718.1 GCF_002289455.1 Brunnivagina elsteri CCALA 953 | reverse complement strand
TCTTGCGTTTCATGCGTATATTGAGATGCTTCGTGCCTCAGCATGACATTTCGGGGTACTTTTCAAACATCCTCTTAAATTACAAGTAAGGCATTTTCAAAACAGATAATTATTCAACTGGGAATTGTAAAAAGTAAAGCTTATGACAGCAAGCAATATTAAACAGCAAATTGTAGAATATCTTGAGGCATTACCTAGCGAAGAAGTGAAAATTATTCTTTTAAAATGGTTAACTGGTTCAGATGGTGATTTAGAAGATTTCGAGCGGTTACTCACTAATCAATCTATCCAAGAGATAGAAAAATCATTTGAGTACGGAGATATAGACGCAGAATCAAATTTTCAGCCTTTGACTGAAACGCAAATGATTCAGCAAAGTAAATCTGTACTGGAAACTTACCAATGCAAAGGTTCAGGAGTTGCACATAACCGAGTACGTGAATGGGCAGACAGTTTAGGGACTGATGAAGAACTCCCATGTCCCAAATAGTTTGGACTGAAACCGCGCTCAATGACTTAAATCGTCATTATGATTTTATCAAACTTAATAATCCTGATATTGCTGCACGGGCAATACAAGCGATTGTTTCTTCTGGCGAAAGTTTACAGCAGAACCCCCGCAGAGGCTAAATTGTAGACGAAATAGCTGGTTTACGGAAACTGTTAGTGAATTTTGGCAAATACGGCTACATTATTCATTACGTTATTCTTGAGGATGACATTATTATTTTGCGTGTTTACCACGGACGAGAGAATCGACCTATTTAGTACAAGATAAGTCTACTTTTTTGGGGATTTTGGTTGATGAGAATCCCGTTCCCGCAAGTTGATTTACCAAAAACTTCTTAATTTATCGTCACAATTTAGTTTTAGACTCACAATATGTAATGGAACGCTAAATTTAAGTCAGATGATTAAGTTAATTGCTATTGTTCTCAGTTTATGCTTAGGTTTTGGTTGGAATTTGCCTGTTTTTGCCCAGTCACAACCATCTAGTTTGACTCCCGAACTGCTACAAATACGGGATGAATTAGGTGACAAGGCTTTTGCTGCTACCGACAAGGGTGATTTTGAAACTGCCGAGAAATATTGGACACAGGTATTGGAAAAAGACCCAATGAATCCTGCTGTGTGGAGTAATCGCGGGAATTCGCGGGTGAGTCAAAATAAATTAAATGAGGCTTTGGCTGATTATAATCGGTCTGTGGAGCTTGCGCCGAATGTGACTGACCCCTATTTGAATCGTGGTGCTGCGTTAGAGGGTTTGGGAAAATGGGAAGATGCGATCGCAGATTATAATCATGTCCTGGAACTCGATCCAAATGACGCAATGGCTTACAATAATCGCGGGAATGCGGAAGCTGGTTTGGGAAAATGGGATAAAGCAATCGAAGATTACAAGAAATCGGCTGATATGGCTCCCCAATTTGCTTTTGCCCGTGCTAATTATGCGATCGCATTATATGAAACTGGTGAGAAGGATGAAGCGATTCACCAAATGAAGAATATTCTTCGTAAATATCCTAAGTTTGCTGATGTTCGAGCTGCAATTACTGCTGCAC
>NZ_NTFS01000717.1 GCF_002289455.1 Brunnivagina elsteri CCALA 953 | reverse complement strand
CTTTGTGTCTACCTTACGTCGCAATGACGGATTTGAATCTTAAAAAAAACTCCGGGTTTCATCATGGACGAGGTTTAGATAAAAATTTTCTTCACAAGTTAATTAATTTTGATATTTTTGGAGGTAATATGAAAAAGACTTTTGATGACTTTTATGAAATTAGTACAGAAATTGAAAAATTACTTACAAGTGACTTAATATCAGTAGATTTAAAACAATCATCTATAAAGTTTAAAGAATCAATAAATGATTGTGTTGAAGAGATAAGAAGCTCATCATCTCGTTTAATAAAATTGCTATCAATTTGTTATGAGAACATATCCGATAGTGATGATATATACTTATCTAAACCAAAGATTGCTTCGTTTGAAAAAGCTAAATTATGGGCTAGTATTAGCCTTATTTCCTCTTCTGCTATCAAATTAAAACAGACTTCTATTGCTCAGAGAGAAGAGGTAATAATCAGCACAAAAAAGGAATGGAGAGGAAGATTTAAATATATTAAAGAGAAATTATTCCTAGATAGTAAATCTCAAGTAAAAACATCTTGCGACTTCGAGATAGAAAGTCCTCTAAAAACTGATATTAAAAAGACTAATAATTACACAAAGGTATTACTTGAAGAGAAACTAAAACTATTTTATTTAGAATATAAAAAAATGGACTTAAGTATACTGAAAGATTTCATCAATTTATTCAGCGAACAAAAACAAATAGATATATTCAACCAAATCAACTCAGTCTTAAATACAATAGAAAACAAATGTAATAATCCATGTATAGATTTAAATAACCTATTTGATGACGAAATAAAAGCTCTTCTGCAAAACAAATGGGGTGAAATTAGTTTAGACAATTTTCTGAATTTCAATGATAAATTCACTCAAAAACAAGAAAATTATATTTGTGAATTATTTGATAATTTAAACCAATTAGTAGCTGAATCAATTGAAAAATTTATTGAGTTTCATAATTATTTTCTAGAATTACAGGAACGCTATCGAGACGAAAACTTCAAGCAACAAAGAGAAGAAAAAAATTGGATTGATAAACAGTTTCAAGAATTAGATAAGATCAAATCAGAAATTGAACTTTATATTTAAGGTTTTATATAAAAATGTTAGCAAGGGTTTGGAGTGCATCGATTGTCGGCATTGATGCGGTAAAAGTGGGTGTGGAAGTCGATGTATCTGGTGGTTTACCAGGAATCGTCATTTTAGGTTTACCCGATGCCGCAATTCAAGAATCCAAGGAACGGGTGAGGGCAACTTTGAAAAATGCCGGGTTTGCCTTCCCGATGAAAAAAAATTGTAATTAATCTCACTCCTGCTGATTTGCGTAAGGAGGGTCCCTGTTTTGATTTGCCTATCAGTATCGGCATTTTGGCAGCTACCGAACAGGTTAACGCCGATTTGTTGGGTGATTATTTATTCTTAGGGGAAGTGAGTTTAGATGGTAGTTTGCGTCCAGTTGCGGGGGTATTACCGATCGCAGCTTCGGCTCAACAAATGGGTATCACTGGTTTGGTTGTACCTGCTGATAATGCTCAGGAAGCTGCGGTGGTGGAGGGGTTGGAGGTTTACG
>NZ_NTFS01000716.1 GCF_002289455.1 Brunnivagina elsteri CCALA 953 | reverse complement strand
AGGGACTACCAAGAAATAAATTGCCCTATTAAAAAAAATGATAATCAAAAAATAGGAAGCAAAGAAACTGCGATCGCTAGCCTCTTGACCCCAGAAAAGAGTAAAATTTTCTATATATTGGGTGTAGTAAAGGGTACCTATGCTGTTAGATAATTCTGTTAAAAAGTTGTTGAATGAAGCTGTAAAGCAACTCAAAGGTGCAGCAAAGCGAAATTTTATAGCAAAAACGGTTGTGGAATTAGGTTTTGGAGGACAAGAATTAGCAATTAAAGAATTGGGATGGACTCGATATATAATTCGCAAGGGAATAAAAGAATTAAAAACTGGTATTACTTGTATCGATAATTATTCAGCCAAAGGACGTAATAAGATAGAAGAAAAATTACCAAATCTTTTAAATGACATCAAAGATATAGTTGATTCTCAAAGCCAAATAGACCCTAGTTTTAAAAGTCAAAGATTATATACACGAATCACAGCTTCATGTGTGAGAAAGCAACTGATAGAAAAGTATATTTACAGTAATGAAGAGTTGCCGACTTCAGAAACAATTCGGATAAAATTAAACAACTTAGGTTATAGCTTAAAGCGAGTAGCAAAAGTTCAACCTCAAAAAAAATACCAGAAACAGACGCAATATTTGAGCAATTAGCGATTGTCAATAAAGATGCAGATTCAGACCCCAGTATATTACGTCTGAGTATGGATGCAAAAGCTCGTGTGAATGTTGGGTCTTTTGATAGAGGTGGTAAAAGTAGAATTTTGACTGAAGCTTCCGACCATGATTTTAACCCTAAAACGACTTTAACTCCTTACGGTATATTCATTCCAGAGCTAGATGAATTGTTTTTGTATTTGACAGAATCAAAAGTAACAAGTGATTTTATCGTTGATATTTTGTCGGATTTTTGGGAATCACAGAGAAAGCGTTTTGCCGAAGTAAAAACATTAGTATTGAATCAAGATAATGGGGGTGAGAACAATTCGAGACGGACTCAATTTATGAAACGTATAATTGAATTTTCTCAAAAATATGAACTAAATTTACGTCTAGCTTACTATCCTCCTTATCATAGTAAATATAATCCAATAGAGAGAACATGGGCAGTACTAGAGAAGCAATGGAATGGAAGTATTTTAGATGAAGTTGAAACTGTTTTAAATTTTGCTTCTAATATGGAATGGAAAAGTAAAAAGCCTATTGTTAAGTTAGTCAATCAAACTTATCAAACTGGAATTAAACTTACAAAAAAAGCGATGTCTAAAATTGAAAATCAAATTGAACGGCTAACAGATTCTAATCATGAATCTTTTCCGAATCTAGGTAATTGGTTTATTGATATATGCTTTGTAAAAACGTAATTAATTAGATACAGCCTGCCGGAAATTAAAATCATATTTAATAAATCTTCAAGCACTTTTGATAAGTCAAGTAGTGTAACTTGAGAATGCGTACTTTTGGGTTAGGAATAAGTTGCTGAAGATAAATTACTAATATTATTAATGATTAATGCATAATGATTATTATTGATACCTGTAATATCAGTTCTTGATTTTTGAGGGATAATTTATTTCTTGGAGTTCCCT
>NZ_NTFS01000715.1 GCF_002289455.1 Brunnivagina elsteri CCALA 953 | reverse complement strand
CAAACAGCAAACAAAGAGCAACTTACCCCCTGTCACAGAATGCCCGTTTTGCGCCGTGATGACCACCAAAAAACTGCTTCTGAGTCTGTTAAAGTTTTACAAACACGCCTACAAAGCTTTGGTTTCAAATCTTTAAAAGCTGATGGTTTATTTGGTAAAAAAACAGAAGATGTAGTCAAAGAGTTCCAAGAAAGAGGTAATGACCATGACCCAACAGTTCTTGTAGATGGAATTGTCGGACCTCTGACTTGGCAAGCTTTGGGTATGTGTGTAATTATTAGTGACCACTAAAATTGATATATATAAACGTATATAAAAGCTCAAGAAAAAACTACCAAAAATTGCATTTATTCCCATAAATTTGTAATTGAGGTAGTGTAATGAGATATTCAAGCTAGTTGAAAATATTTAGAGAGTCAATAAGCGTGAAAAAAATTAGTAAGTTTGTGTCTTTGTCTAGCTTAGTTGGTCTAACTTTGGGTTTTTCCCCAAACCTTGCAATTCAAAGTGCTAATGCCCAAACTACAAAATCTTGTAGTGCAGCTAGTTTAAACTCTGCATATCGCAAATTAGGCGAACTTCCTATTGTAGAGGTAAAAACAAACGGGGCAGCTTATTCCAGCACAGCTTATAGCGGGGGGAATAAACGCTTTGCCTATATTGTTTTAGACTCTACAAAAAAAACTGTGGCGCGTGTGGACTTGAGTTATTCTATAAACCAAAAAGGTCGCAACATTGCTAGTATTAAAGTCTGTGGAGATGTTCAAAAATCGTCAGAATTTCCGGCTGTTAAGTTCAACTTTTCAGGCGGAAAATTGATAAATGTTTCTGTAATCGGCACTCAAAATTTAACTTACGTTGTTCCAAAACCAGCGCACACAACAACTATCCTGACTGTAATTGATGCCACCTAATTCTAATTAACAAATTGATTGATCGCCCATTTTCTTCTTACTTACCTGCATAAACAGCTAATATATGAGGTATGGGTCGATTTGTCGCAATCAAAGGTTTCCCATCCACAATTAACCCGGTACTGCTACCACCATCTAGCATTACCATGTCGCTTACACCAAAGCTTTTCAACACATTAGATGCATCTATTTGACGAGCGTAATTACTAGAATACAGAATTACAGTTTCTTTTAGGCGATCGCCATCATCATCGCGCACACCAACAAAGGTTCGTGGTAAGTTACTTGCAGCAGATTTGTTAGCATTTACATCTAATCCACCAACTACATCTGGTGTCGAACTGTCAAATGTTTCGGGAGCATAATTGGCAATATCAGCAAATCCTTGTTGGGAATTAAAAGCAAACGTGCGAATTTGTCCCGGATATTCGTTACCAATTGCATAGCCATAGGTAATTAAACGACTATTAACCTTTAAACCAAATGCAATTCCTGTAGGTTCGTTGTTCTGAGAAAAAAAAGCAGCATTAACAATCACCCTGGCTTTTCTTGATGACGTATTTTGCTTTACCGCATCTTGCCAAAACTGGGTAAGTAATTGTTTTTTTATTTTTCCTTCTCGATTACCCTCTACAGTACCAGTTAAGTTATTAATTGTACCTTTTTTAGTATTGACAACGGTGACATATTC
>NZ_NTFS01000714.1 GCF_002289455.1 Brunnivagina elsteri CCALA 953 | reverse complement strand
TTTGTACTGTATTGAAATATATTGTTACTTTATTTTTGAATAAATTGAAAAAAATATAACTATAGACGTAGTATTTTTTTTCCTGATGCCTAAAACTGAAGTCTCGTAAATCGAGATTAAATAGAATTGAGATTTTTTCCAAAAATATGGCTAAAATATTTGAAAACATCCCACGAATCAAAGAATCATTAAATCAATAATCAACATCCTCAAAAAGATAAAAATTTCCAATGTTTTTCATCCTCAAGAGTTCTCCTAGTTCTCCCTCGCGTTTTGGGTATTCTCATTTCTCTCGTTCTCCCACAGTCCAGGTTTTTCAGGGCTTTTTCGTTTTTTCACAGTCCAGGTTTTTCGGGGCTTGCTCGTTCACGCGCGAGTTTTGGTGGGGAGCCAGCCATGCCCTAAAACTTACGTTTTACCAGAGCGTTCCGCTCGGTACGGGCAGGCTGGCTCAAGGGGGAAACCCCCTTAAGAAACCCCCAATTACTGGATGGTTTGGGTATTAATTTAGATACGTATCGAGACAAACATTGAGCGTTTTTAAAATCCAAACATTAGCAACATATAGACAAACGCACTTTGATTTTTGGTTTAGCTATGTCAAATCCAATAGTTCGCACCAAAATAATGCAAATTCGAGTGTCGGAGGTGGAGTTTGAAATGATTCATTCGCGAGCATCCCAAGCGGGGCTATCATGCTCGGAGTTGTTTCGGCGTAATGCCCTATTGCGTCCGTTGCCCAAACGAACGACAAAAATAGCCGTCCAAACTTACGTCGAACTGGGGAAAATTGGGAATAACATTAACCAATTAACCAAAGCTGTAAATACTGCGATCGCATTAGGACAAAAACCACGTATAGATATTGATAAGTTGGAAGCGCTCGGAGAACTACTGCACCAAATACGTCGGGAAATTACGGGTTGTGACAAGTCACAATTGGGAGATGGAGAGGATTGGGACGAGGAAGATGAATTTTAAAAAGTCTGAGCTACGGGTTGGTTTTTTTCAAAATTGACGCACCTGGGGCATCGCTTCGCTGATTGGACGGTAGGTTTGTACGGGCATCGAGATTTAGGGTTGGCTGCCCAGATAGTCAAAGCCCGCACAAACCCACTCCGCTTCGCCGTCCAATCTCCCCAGTTGCTAGTTTCATCGTGAGGGGAAAATAATTTCTAGCACCAGCTAAGGAAGGAAAAATGATTGCCAAACAACGTAAAGGACGAGGTTTTCGCGGTTTGCTTGAATATGTGGAGAACAAGGAGGAAGCAGAACGCATTGGTGGAAACATGTCGGGACAAAACCCGCGAGAACTTGCAGCTGAGTTCAAATTTTCCTGGCAGTTAAACCCAAATGTGGAACGGGCTGTTTACCATGTTTCCCTTTCCCTGGCTCCAGGAGAATATTTATCGGACGAGCAATGGAACGAAATTAGCGATCGCTATCTTCGGGAGATGAATTTTCATAACAATCAATATGTGGTTTACCGTCATGGTGATAAGGAAAACGACCACATCCATATTGTGGCTAGTCGAATTTCTTTGGATGAGGGGGTAGATGAGCAATCGTACAGAAAGTTACGCTAAGGCTGAAAACCTTACTATGCGAGCATTCTATCAATCAATA
>NZ_NTFS01000713.1 GCF_002289455.1 Brunnivagina elsteri CCALA 953 | reverse complement strand
AGCTATCTTTATTACCCAGTAAGGAATTTGAGCTATTTTATCAGCGTTTTTAGCATAACAAGTAATGAAGAACCAAACTTTCAGAGACATAGCATTGCTATCTCCCTACATCCATGACATTTAATTCTCTCTTCTCTGCAATACTCTGCGTTGATTCATATTTCGAGAATCTGAACTTTGAAAGTATAATAACTGATGTTGGGTTGCGGTACATTATAAATTATTAGTTAAATTAAGTACTATCTAGGAATATGCTAAGAAAAATTATATTTTGGTTAATCTGGATTGGATTTGTGACTTATGCTGTTATATTTGCGCCACCCGATCGACCTGATACACTAGATTTAATTAAAAATCTATTATTCGGTCAATGGCAAGGTATTAATCCATTAATTATTGCTCTGTTTAATATTATGGGAATTCTCCCAATGATTTACAGTTGCATTCTATTTATAGATGGTAGAGGACAAAAAATACCAGCTTGGTTATTTACAGCAGCATCATCTGCGGTAGGTGCTTTTGCCGTAATCCCATATTTGGCTTTACGGGATAAAAATCCTCAGTTTATCGGCAGAAAAAATGCTTTCTTAAAGTTATTAGATTCTCGAATAACGGGTGTTTTTCTTACTATTTCTACACTAATTCTTGTTTTCTTTGGTTTGACTCAAGGTAATTGGCATGATTTCGTTCAAGAATGGCAAACTAGTCGTTTTATTAACGTTATGAGTTTGGATTTTTGTATGTTATGTTTGCTATTTCCTACGCTCCTTCCTGATGATATGACACGACGTAATATGAAATTTTCATTGCTATTTTGGTCGATCGCAATCATTCCGTTATTTGGTGCTTTGTTCTATTTATCTGTCAGAAAAACATTGCAAGAAGTCGATGGGAATGTAATTTCTGGTCGAGAAGTATCTAATACTGTATAATTTATTGCTGTTCAGATGTGGAGATTAATCTTCTTGATTAATCTTCTTGATTAATCAAGAAGATTAATCTTCTTGTATATGTAAGAAAAATTCCCTTGCTTCTTTAATATTTATATCTGCCCATAAGGTAGAGATAACCTTTTTACCATCTACAGAAATGCTGTTATCTTTAATCAATATTTGGTCAGGTGTGTAGGGATAGTTTTTGACTGTTATACCCAACAAATTCATCATTTGGATGTTATTTGGGGTGATAACTGCTATTGGTCGTGTCAGCATTAAAATGCTCAACAAAAATAGAATTACACCTGTGATTGTATTTAACGAAAATCCGACAATAAAGGAAACATAAAGAATAAACACACTGGCAAAAAACAAGAAGAGAGAAAATATCTTTTTATACTTAATTTCGATACTCGAATATTGATTCATATCTCAATTTTTTACTTTTGCTAAAGAGTCTGTAATACTCCTAAATGGAGTCGAGTTAAAGCAAGGAATATATTCCCTTCGTCAAGTTATTACACATCAGGTGTGCGATATACCTGCGAGATTAAGCTCTGCTTATCGCATTACTATGCCTGATTTAATTATTTATTTTATGACTTTACTGAAATTTAATATATAAAGAATTTAATAAATCAATTAAAGATTAAATTAATTTTTTAAGATTAATTTATTATTGCTAGTGTTATTATGTAC
>NZ_NTFS01000712.1 GCF_002289455.1 Brunnivagina elsteri CCALA 953 | reverse complement strand
CATTTTAAATTGATTGTATATCTCGCTACAGATTTTTGTGATTTCCTTTTATTGAAAGAAACTTTGTGATTTACTGAAGGTAGATTGGTTGGCACTGCACGCACCCAATTACAAAAAGGTACACTTTTACAAGAACGCATCCGCACGATTCCCAAAGATTTAACTTTAAAAATTGGACTAGATGACAGTTCTTTGGATAGCAACACGATAGCACAAACAAAACAAGCATTACAGGCAATTAAGCACATCGAAACACTACCCCTTGGGCAAAAAGAAGTACATTATATTTTCGGTCGCATCAGCAAAACAAAATACCAAGAACTACAACAAAAACGCATATCAAATTTGCCTACTATCGGCAGCTTTGGACTATTTTCGCCAACATTAGATGGAATCATTGCCAGTTCCTTTGGTGATGGACAAGAAAGCGTAACAAATGCGGTGGAACGCTTACGACCAAAGCTAAAATCATTTCTAGCAGCCAGAATAGTCAAAGATATACTTGGCAATACAAATACATCAAAAGTAAATATAATAGCCTCACTAGTTGTTGCTGGAAATCAAAAATTACTTGCTGAAACTCTCACTACTCGTAGTGTTAAACAAAATACAGGAGTAGGAAATCGCCCAAAACCAACTAAACCAATAAATTTATCCGATTCAGGTGTACCAAAATTACCTGTAGGAATGGAAATAGCCTTCCAAATTCAAAACAACGAATCTGTACCCCTCCACGTTAGTATTTTAGGCATAGACAGCACCGGAAGGATGGATGTTATTTTCCCTTACGATCGCTCAGAAGGTGCGACGATAGTACAAGCAGGAAAAAAACTTTTAATTCCTCAACCACCCGAACCAGGGGAAAAACCTACCACCTTTGATATTTCAGAACCACTAGGTTTTGCAGAAGCAGTTATCATTGCCAGCAATGCACCATTACGTGATTTTATTGATGTAATCAAAACACTAGCAAATACAAGAGGAATAGGCAGTCAACGTAGTCCTATTAATGGAGACGAGTTTTTAGATTTAACTAATAGCTTACTAGATGATTTAGACAGAAGCACACGCGGAGCAACTGGGAATGAAAATACACAACTTCCTCCAGATACTCGTGGAAGTGATGCAACAAAGTTAGCTGTAATGTCAATTCCATTTGAGGTTGTTGCATAAAGAAATATACAACATACTACTGTCTATATTGCTCTGATATTTTCTGTAAGCTCAATAAATTGAAACTTCGGCTCACGCCAAGAGTACGAGTGAAATCGATATAACTGAGTTCAGAAAATTATGAGCATCATTACAATCAGATTTACTCACTTTTCTGCCCAACAACCAAAGTACACCTTTGGAGAACAAATCGCAATTAAAAGTAACTGCGATCGCAAAAAATGGATAACAGGTCAAGTTACGGGATTGCGATTAGATTATCACTCCCCAAATACTTGGAACTACACGGTGGTTTTTGACTATCCACAAGGATTTTGCGAAGAATTTACCGAAGAGGATTTAGCAGCAGTAGATGAATTAGTTTGCCCACAACTGTTGCTTTAGCAAAAATGCCTACTATAAATTTCTAATAATAAAAACCTTTGCTGTTGGTAATTTTGCCAGCAGCTTTAATTTTACGGCTAACGCCTTTACGGGT
>NZ_NTFS01000711.1 GCF_002289455.1 Brunnivagina elsteri CCALA 953 | reverse complement strand
CTGGTAACAAAATAACCAGTGTTAAATTGCTAGAACCCTTGATTTTTAAAGTGTTTTAGGGGATGAATCAGCCCTGCTTTGGAAAGGGGGGAAAATAAAAATAAAAATAAAAATCCAGTTCCCTCCCCTTTGCAAGGGGAGGGTTAGGGTGGGGTAATATTTTATTCGTCGAATTCACGTTTACTTGTTTGAATCAAGCCGCGAACAACTGGGATAAAGCTACGGATCGCTAGCGCGATCGCACTTGATCGTTTAAATATTTATCTGCAAGTTTTGCCAGATTCGATTACATTAAGAAAAGTAAAGCAATGCTTTATCTTGTTTGCGAAGACACAGCCAGGTAAGATGTTGAAACAAGTAAAACCACACCCTAAAGCCACTTGGGTTAACAAAATATCGGAAGTAGCACAAGTTGCTTGGGACGCTTTAGCAATACCACTAAAAACCCCATTTTTAGAATGGACATGGTTGCATAATTTAGAGATTTCTGGCAGTGCAACCGCACCTAACGGCTGGCTACCGAATCATCTCACAATTTGGCGGGATAATACCCTGATTGCGGCTGCGGCAATGTATCTCAAAGGGCACAGTCAAGGTGAGTTTGTGTTTGACCATCAATGGGCTGATTTAGCGCAGCGTATTGGTGTAGAATACTATCCCAAATTGTTGGGGATGACACCTTTTACCCCTGCGGAGGGATATCGATTTTTGATTGCACCAAATGAAGATGAAGATGAAATTACTGCGTTAATGGTGCATGAAATCGACAGTTTTTGCAAAAAGCATCGAATAGCAACCTGTAATTTTTTATACGTTGACCCAGAATGGAAACCTACCATCGAAAAACATGGTTTTACTGGTTGGTTACACCACAGTTATATTTGGCAGAACCTGGGATTTAATAATTTTGATGATTATTTAGGGTTATTTAATTCTAACCAGCGTCGCAACATCAAACGGGAACGTAAAGCAGTCGAAAAAGTTGGTTTGCGCTTACAAACTGTAACAGGTGACGAAATTCCCCAGACTTTATTACCCTTGATGTATGATTTCTATGTCGATACCTGCGATAAATTTGGTTGGTGGGGTAGTAAATATTTAACAAAACAATTTTTTGAATTATTACATACGAATTATCGCGATCGCGTCTTGCTCGTGCCTGCCTATAGCGAACAAGATAACTCTCAACCTGTAGGTATGTCGTTCTGCCTGTACAAGAGCGATCGCTTATATGGACGTTACTGGGGTAGCTTTCAAGAAATAGACTGTCTCCATTTTGATGCTTGTTATTATTCACCAATTGAATGGGGTATTAACAATGGTATCCAATTATTTGACCCTGGTGCTGGTGGTCGTCATAAAAAACGTCGCGGTTTTCCGGCAATGCCGAATTACAGCTTACATCGCTTTTATAATGCCCGATTACAGCAGATTTTGCTTCCCTATATCAGCGAAGTCAATGTACTCGAACAACGGGAAATAGACGCAATTAATGCGGAGTTACCATTTAAAGAAGGAAACCAGGAATCATCAACTTAAAGATATAGGATGCTGTAGGGGTGGGGTATCCCCGCCCTTTCTTACGAATGATAGAATTGATAAATCTATAGTTGGGATATTTTATTTTTCTGGATGCAATAAAAATCAGGGTAATAGTATTCTGATTC
>NZ_NTFS01000710.1 GCF_002289455.1 Brunnivagina elsteri CCALA 953 | reverse complement strand
CTTCCGTTGCCCCCCTGCCACCCCTAGTAGGTGAAGCCCCCCAATCACAGTTAGGGGTAAATTCCACACCAACATTCAATCAATTAATCAATTCACCAACGGCAACCCAACCAGGTAGAGTCCCAACTTTCAACGAGTTACTCAACGCTCAACAACCTGAAAACAGAGGATTTGGTCAAACATCAGAGAATAGTGTTACTGCATCTTCAGCATTTGAAAGAATTCTGAATACACCAGCAACGCGATCGCAGATGGGAAGTAATCCACCAACATTCAATCAAATTCTCAATTCTCCCTTGGGAACGCAGTCATCGGTAGCTGAATCAACACCACCAACATTCAACCAGATTCTCAATTCCCAAGGTGGAACCCTACCATCACCGAATGACCCCCAAATTCAGCCACAATTCCCCACAAACACCCCAAGAAACACTTCCCAGCGTTCCCAACCCCTACTCAAGAGTACGGCGTTATCGGAACCATCCTTACGGCTACAAGGGGTGTATGTGACCCAGGAGGAAACATCTGCGAGGGCAAGGTTAACTGGAACTTATCCATTAACTCCACAAGTATTGTTTGGAGCTACCTTGGATTTTGTCAGTAACGGTAGCAGTTTCGATGACTCGCGGAATGAAGGTTTGAATATTAACGAATTATATTTTGCGACTTCCTTAGGAAGTTTGCCGAATTTGCGATTCGTAGTTGGTCAGATGGATTTGACATCCTACTTTGACCGTAATAGTTTTGCCAAAGATGGAGCCAGTCATTTCTTCAATCCCGTATTCCAAACCAACCCAGCTTTATCAGCCACAGGAATATCTTCCCGTCCTGGTTTACTTCTCAACTGGAGCGTTACCGACAATATAGATGCCAAAGCCGCAATATTTTCTTCAAGCGATCGCTTAAGTGATTTTTCCCTAGATGGCTTTGCTGGAGAACTTGGGGTACGTTTTGGGAATGCGATTGTGCGGGGAACCTATTCTACTTCCCGTGATGGAGGCAACCGCGATACCTTTGCAGAGGCTTTTAGCATTGCCAGAGGAAATAATACCTTTGGCATCCTCAAAGATGACCGAGAAGAAGCATATGGTTTGAATGCAGAAGTATTTGTTCCAAACTTGAAATTGGGTCTTTTCGGTCGTTTTGGTCGCTATGAAAACCGCGATTTAGGCAAGGGTGCTGATACCTACGTACTGGGTGCAACACTGGTAGATTTATTTACCAAAGATGACCGACTAGGGTTAGCTTACGGACAAGCTTTGACAAATGATAGTTTGCGTCGTACCAGTTATCGTCCAGATGTGGTGGAAGCATACTATGATTTTCCATTACTTGATAATCTAAGACTTGGTTTTTCCGTGCAGGGAAGAGATAGTTTCGAGGAAACTGTCTTAGGTATCAGGGTGAAATCAGAATTTGATGTTACCCCAAGAGGGAGAATTGCCAGATGAGTCCGAAGCAAAAAGGTAAAAGGATTTTGCGTCAAAACCAGAGAGATAGGGTGTTGAATACAGCGACTAGACCTCTTTCACTTTTTCCTTTTTACTTATGTCTGTTTACTTTTGTTGCCAGTGTATCGCCTTTAAGTTTAATTGCTCCGGCTGCTGCTCAAAAATCCAGTTCCGCAGTCCAAAAGGGGTTTAACTTACTTAAAAAAGGTTGGGTAAACGATGCGAT
>NZ_NTFS01000071.1 GCF_002289455.1 Brunnivagina elsteri CCALA 953 | reverse complement strand
GAATACAATATCCCAACTATAAATTTATCAATTGTGTCCTTCAATAAGTGAGGGTGGGGAGACCCCACCCCTACAATAATTTGGGACAACTTATTTATTAGTGTTTCCTAATTCCTAACTTACAAGGCACAGATATCAAATTATTGTATGAAGAATGGGTATTATTTGGGTTTTTTATCTTTAAAGCAGGTATTAACAATTTCTCACATACTAAGTACTTATCTTGATAGAAAATTTTTACACAAATAAATATTTTCCTCATAACATCGGTTTATATCTAGCGATGGCTTCCAGGATCAAGCGCACAAATTACGTACTATCTCGGTTCCTATTTTAGTAACAAAATTTATATCTTAGGTCTATGTAGTCTTGTCATCTACAGATCAAACCAAATCTACCCGAACCACAATATTCAAACAGCGAAGAAAGAATCTTGCTTCAACCGCCATAAATGTTTGGTAATTGCAGCTTGATTTGCTTGCGAATTTTTTGATGATTGTTTGAAAAAAAAAATTAAACAGAATGAACGCGGTGCCATGCCTACTACCATAACCACCAATGAACTGAAACATGAAATTTGGCAGTTATTGCGGGATTATCAGCGAAATCCTTCGGCTGAGATTCGCAATCAACTGGTACAACTTAACTTTGGGCTAGTGAGGAAAGAAGCTCATTATTGGATAAATCAATGCCAAGAAAGCTATGAAGATTTACTTCAGGTAGGTTGTTTAGGATTAATCAGAGCAATTGAAAAGTTTGAAATTTCCAAAGGTCATGCTTTCAGTTCTTTTGCGATTCCTTACATTCGTGGTGAAATCCAGCACTACCTGCGGGATAAAGGTGTAACAGTCAGAATTCCTCGACGCTGGTTGGCAATACAGCAACAAGCTATTGGTGTTTCGCGATCGCTTCGGGAAAAGCACAACCGTCAACCCTCTGATGGGGAAATAGCAACAGCGCTAGGTATAACCATTGAAGAATGGCAGGAAATCAAGCTGGCTTGGATTAATCGCTCACCTTTGAGTCTGGATGTACCTGTACAAGATGGTGAAGAAGGTGGTGCTTGCTTAGGTGAATTAGTGCCCGATCGCAATTACCACAGTTTCCAACTTGCCCAAGAAGACCAAATCCGACTACAACAAGCACTTCTTCAACTCGAAAAGCGTACCCGTGACGTTTTAGAATTTGTGTTTTTACATGATTTGACACAAAAGCAAGTCGCGGAACGTTTGGGTATTAGTGTTGTTACTGTTTCCCGGCAAGTAAAAAAAGGACTTGATGTCATGAAAAACTTGATGGGTGCGACGGAACACTAAGAGACTTCCAGAAAATAAAATATCCTAATCATATACCTGGCGATCGCATCCTTTAGAAGGGCGGGAAAACACCAGCCATACAAGTATTTGTGACAATTTATTTCTTGCTCTTCCCTAAAGTTGTTTGTTTTTGATTTTTAAATTAAAACTTCAAATTAAAAAAATCTTCAACCGTATGATTACTAAAGCTTTGAGTTCTAAAAGTTACTCTTGTTTTGAAAAAGCTAGGTTATAACGGAATGAGATTTCGCCTTTAATACAACCATCCAAAGGTAGATTTCAGTAAACAAATTTTCCAATGGCTTTTGACACTAATGGGCAGATATTCAAACATAGCAGTTTCAGCCATTATGGTTATGGCGATCGCAGGGTGTTCATCCGATTCTGGACAGCAAGCTAGTAATCCAACTAGCACACCTGGTGCGACTCCCACACCATCCGCAACCACCGCAGCTAATCCGTCAACTTCGACGACTCCTGGGCTTCAACCGTTTAATAATCCAGTTATCGCGGGTAAACAGCAACAAGAAGGAGGTGTGGTTGCGATCGCGAATCCAAATTTAATCCAACCGACTGATGCAACCCAAAGGTTTATCGCCATTTCCAAGGGTAGAACCGATCCGTTTGCACAGATTGTTAGTCCTCCACTGGTTCGGGTTGTGACAACAGGGAATTTTGGTATACCACCACGTAGACCAGTTCCTGTAGTGCCACCGTTACCTTCAGGAGTGCAAACAGTATCGATTAGACCTCAAAATCCGTTTAGACCAAGAAGTGCTGTGATTTCGAGTCGGATACAAGTTCCTATTCCCAGAACTGCGATCGCGAAATTACCCAAACCCAATCGCGGATTTACTCCTGTTTTACCAAGGTTAATGCCGCAAGTTGTACCCAATCCCTCCCTGGTATCAGTTCTTCCCCCGACTCCTCAACCAGAATTAGCACGGGCTGTTTTTGTATCGGGTGTAGTTTCGGCAGGTAGAGAACCACAGGCAATTATTAAAGTACCAAATGAGCCAACAAGTCGTTACGTACAAGCAGGCGATCGGCTTTCTAACGGATTGCTGGTAAAACGGATTGAGATGAATGAAGGTTCCGATCCGATAGTGATTTTTGAGCAATTTGGCATTGAAGTTGCGAGAATGGTAGGGGAAGGAGCAGCAGCACCATCAACAACGGCTTCAGCCGAAGGTGCAGTTCCACCACCACCAAGCAGTGTTCCTACCGGAGCTTCCTAAATAGCGAAAGACTTTACTATGCAAGAACGTCGAAAAATCGAATTTGTTGGATTACCTTTAGCTGTATATCGGGAGATAGCAGCTCATTTACGTCAAGTAGGAGGGGTAGAGGTTGGTTTGATTAGCCAGTCTTCGCAGCAGTTCGATTACAACCAAAGCCAAATAGAGAGTTTGTGGATTGATTTTACCTCAAGCTCTTCCAACTCCAGCCAGCAGCAAGTTGAGGAAATTTTGGCTTATTACGAAAGTCGCTATGGCAATAGACACGAAATCGCTGTCTGAAGTTTCTATTCCTGAGTCTATAAACATATTTCCAAAATGCAGTTGGGTGGGGTATATCTCTTCCCAGCTTTTAGTTTGTGGAGATTTTCCGTTTGAGCAAATAATGGTGTAAAGAGATTATTAATGATGAATTATATCTCGACTTAATTCCCAGTATTAGAAGACTTTAGGGTATTAGACAACACAGTTAGGCAAAATAGTGGCAGTGTTTCAATAAAAACAACATAATAAGTGATGCAATTACAGATTGCTGAGGTAAACTGACTAGCAAGGTAATGCAATTATTATTCTTTGGCTCTAACGTATTGGCATCACGGATGATGGAAAAGTGGCAATTTCTAATACAGAAGCAGGGCGATCGCAATTGGCAACCCTTAGAATCGCTCCATGTAGATATTTTGGCAGGACGGTATCGAGTTGTAGCTCGTTCATCTCGTGCGAATACGGACGTAGAAGTACGGGTAATTCACGTTTCCCCTTCGGAAATACCACCAAGACGACGAATTCACAAGCGCTTGCGACGTACTGATGATGAGGGGCTAATGGCGGTTATTCCCTTCACTTATTTTGCTACTGGTGCTTGGGAAGTACGCTGTTCGGGCGATTTAATGTCTGATGTTTTTGGTACGTCTTGGCAGCATACTCTCAAGCTACAAGTTCTACCTGAAGCGATTTCTGACGACAAGCCCCCCCGCGTCTACCCAATAGAAAAATCTCCCATAATTAACCATACGGGAGAATATACAGATTCTCCTCCCAATGAAGTTGAAACTGCCAGTTCTCAATCTCAAGTTTCTACCGCTTCCAATCTTCCAATCCCTCCGATTCCTCCCAATTTCGCAGACACTCATAACATCCCATCTACAATCCTATCTACGAAGTTGGAGATATCACCTTCAATTGAAAACAGGATTTCTACACCAACTGAACAAAGTCAGCAACCTAGTATTATTGATATTGCTGCTGAGGTTTGCGAAACTCCTGTAGATTCCGAAAATGTTACTATCCCAGTAGAAAAAATTCAAAATCGCGACACAATATCCGATATTCACGATATTGACATTGACATTGATGGGATTATTCGTGATGCTGATTTGCATCTAGAACATACGGAAATTGCAGCCGAAATTGAAGAACGGAATTATGAAGCGGAAGAATTACCGCTAGAAGTATTACAGCCGTTATCGATTAGTGAATTCGGCGAAGATACTCTGGTATCAAGTAATCAAGTTTATACGGAAAGTACTGAAGTAATCGAAAACCAATTACCAGTAGTTTCCACAGAAAATTTTGCCGATTCGGAAAATATAAGACTTAATCGCAGCACTATACACGAAGATAATCGCGAAAACCCTGGCAATGAGATGGCTAATAGTCGAGATATTGATATTGATATCGATATCAATGAGCCAGTTGTTTTAAATATCAGTAATTTTATAGAAAAGACGCGCCCAAGTGCTTTAGAAGAAATAATTGTAGATTTGCCAGTAAGCCCTGTCTGGGTAAAAGGCGACACCGCAGAGCAAATATTGCATAACTTAATTGAGTTGGCGTTACCTGCTACCGAACCACTACTTACGGATGAAAAAGTTGATAAATTGCCGAAAGATGATTATCTTTCATCCTTGTCGCTAATTTTTGACGAGCATACATATGTTGCACGTTGGGGAGGAACTTTGACAATTTACGGAAGAGTGCAATTAAAGGAAGCGACTGGTAGAAATTCGATCGATGATGCAGCCGAATTTGAAAGTGTGGCGAGAGGTGAATTACGATTGGAATTGCGATCGCCCCTTGGACGTTTTGGTTCAAGGTTTGTTGGAGAATCTCCTGAAGGATTAGAAGTTTTGATGCAGGTACAGCAAGCTTTGCCAGAAAAACTGCTACCATTTGGGTTTGATTTTTCGATTGAAATTCCTGCAAATTGTCCATCTAAGCTACTTTTGGCTGATGTTAGCTTATACGGGGTACTTGGTGGTGTTGGCGATTTGGAATTATTAGCAAGTCAGTCATTCACAATTACGGCTGACGTAACTGAGTTATTGGCTGTTAGCGCTATAGTTAAGCCAAGCGCACCTGATATGCTTGATGACTATGGGCTAGCCCAAATGACACCTGAACCTCCTGTTTCGCTAGATTTAGAACTTTTTAATCTGGTTAAATCGGCAAAAAATCAAAATCGCCAACCTCTAGTTTTACAACCATCTCCCAAGCGAGCTTTACCGCTACAAATCGAATCGCGAAAATTGCAGCACAACTCTACGCAAAACGATTCCTTGGGAATATCACCTCAATTAAATTATCCAGAAAGTGAAACTATTGGTGTAGTTGCTGGGAATGCTGAAACTTCCAAAACCTCTAGTAGGTTGCCATTTTTAAGAAGAAGAACTACTCAACCATCAATAGATGTAGTAACTCCCACGGAGAGTATCCCCAAGGATTTAGAGAATGTTGAGGATTATGTCGATTTCTTGCCAAAAAGTCTAAATAATGAATTCCCTGTTGAGACAAATCAAGAACCAAATCAAGAACCAAATCAAGAACCAGTAAATCAAATAATTACCAGCGATTTGCAAACCCACAATCCAGGTAATGAGGGCAATGACTTATTCGTAAAAGGTTATCCACAAACTAGAGATAATCCACCGCACGACCAAAAACCATCTCAATCAAAACTAGTTTATTCTTCTCCAACCTCTGGGAATATCCTAACAAATCGTCCTTACGTATCCCCACTCATCAACAAATGGATGCAAAGTCAGGGTTACTCAGTGTTGGAAACCCTCGATTTAAGTTATCAAAATAGCGATACGAATATTCCAGTAGTTCATAATATTCCTCCCGTTAGTGCCCTGGAAACTAGTCGTAATTATCCAGAATCTCCTAATCAAGAGTTGCTTAACGAAGATTCTGACTTATTAAATTCTGGTTTAAATCTCGAATTAGCTTTAGAAGCTGTTCCCGAATCAAATCCTGAAAGTTCTGTTTCTGGATTAAAAGATTCTGGATTAACGGAACAAAACTCATTTAGTAATACAGCAACACCTCAATCGTGGTTAGCACGGGAAATAGTTGTCGATGATATAGTTAGCGATAACGAAAATGTTCCCAATAGTCAAAATCAAGCCCAAGAACAACCCCAAAAACAACCCATCTCATCAGTCGCGGAGATATTGTCTTCTTTAGGACTTGATATCGAAGAAGAAATAGAATTGCTACCAGTACCCCAACTCAGTTTGCCAACTGGCGAATTGATATCGGGCAATACAATTCGAGTCAGAGTAGTGGTTCCAGAGATACGTCCGCAGACAGCAGTAAAATTATGGATTGAGGATTGTCAAACTCGGTGGTTGCTTGAAGGACCTCATCTCCTGACAGATTTGCTACCAAACACCTTCGGTGAAGGAATGGAAGCGATCGCAGAAATTAATATTCCCTTTGGCTGTCTAGAACTCCGCATCGAAGCGATCGCGATCGATATTGTCACTCAACAAGAAAGCCACAAAACTAGCATTCAACGTACTGTGATTCCCCCAGATTTACCAAGTTTACAGATGGACGAGTTATTAGGAATTTAGATATATATCGCGTCTCTCCGTATCGAATATCACGTCTCTCTGTACAAAATACCCAATGCCCATTCCACATTCATGTTAAAAATCTTGAGAATTTCGCAAAATGGGTTTGAATTTGCAGTAAGCTCGTTTTGAATCGCAGTTTCTTTTAATAGGAAAATTACTATGGCAGCATCATTTTTGCCCTCAATCCTAGTTCCTTGTATCGGTTACGTTTTTGCTAGTGTCACAATGGCATTTATGTTCTTATACATGGAAAGCGACGATATCAGCTAATTGATTCACTTTAGCGAAATTAGGTTCTGCCTACTTATGGTTTCGGATGCGCTTCTGTTATGGGATGCTCTCAAGGAGAATAACTTCTCACGGGGAGCAAAGTATTCTCACAACAGAAGTCACCCATTTCTAACCCCAGGGTATGGCTATTTTCCCTAAATAATAATTAAAACCGCTTATCCTTATAGATAAGCGGTTTTTTAAATGCTGATTTTATATAGTTCTTAATTAGTCGCAACCAGCAATCAGTTTTTAATTGTTTAGTGCTAACTACTGATAGCTTTAGCAATAACTAAAATCAGCAATTAGCATTTACAAAATCGGTTCTAATTAGATTACATCGAAGAACCGATACCAGCGTAGGCTCCATAGAAGAAAATGCCTACAACAGTAATTATACCTAATCCTGCGACTGTAGCTACAATCCACAGAGGTATTCTTCCACTTTCAGACACAGCTTTTTCCTCCTTTACAAAAATTAATGATTTAATAACGAAGCACAAAGAGCAAAAGACAATAAAGCAGTTTTATTTACAAACTAGCTACTTAGTTGAAGAAGTAACTAGAGAATAAAATTCCCAGTACAAAAACGAGCAGTAAACCAAGAAAAAGTGAAGTTCGGTTTAGCTCAACTGGTTGGTTGTTAGAATTAGGGGTTCTATCCATGATTTTCTCCTAGCTGCTTCTTAGCGTTGAATAAATTGCATAGCCGCGATCGCACCTAAAAAGAAGACGCTGGGTACAGCTAGGGTATGAACCGCAAGCCAACGAACTGTAAAAATAGGATACTGAATTGGTTGGTTTATGTTATTTCCGCTAGTCATAATCTGACACTACTTACCAATATATTTGTCTACTTGATTTTTTGCTTCAAAACGGTTATTGACAATGGGTACTTCTGTACGTGTTTGGGTGAAGTATTGGTCTGGACGTGGTGTGCCAAAAGCATCATACGCCAAACCAGTCTGTACAAATAACCAACCAGCAATAAATAATGCTGGAATTGTGATGCTGTGGATTACCCAGTAACGAATACTGGTAATAATGTCCCCAAAGGGGCGTTCTCCAGTGGTTCCTGACATTTTTCTTCCTACCTACGTTTTAAACGTTTGAATGCATCCAGCTACAACGCTTGTGTAATTTCGCGATACTTGGCGAAAATACAAACGCTGATAGTTTAATGGCTTAATGAGTCTATTATCCTACAAAGTTAAGAAAGAGTTACAACTTGCAACGTGTTTCTCAGAAAAGTTTTTTTTACAGGGAATTGGGAATTGGGGATGGGATATTTAATTGGGATATTTAATTGGGATATTTAATACAGAGAGACGCGATATATCGCGTCTCTACATTCTACACTGCTGATTAGGCTGATTTTTCGGGTGCGATGTCGGGTTGGTACTTAAGTAAATATCCACCGCGATCGCCAATAATAAAACCCTTTTCGGGTGATAAAAAGACGATTTTAAACAGGTTCGCGGGGACTTCCTCAACATCTCGGTCTTTTTCCCAAGTTTTACCACCATCGGGACTTCGTAACAAGTTACCGCTTCCACCACCTATCCAAACTTCATCCGGGGTACGATATGCCAAATCTAGTAAACCCCAGCTTGTTGCAAGTTCTGGATATTGTGCTTCTAGCCATTCTTCGGGTTTTTCGGGATTATTGTATTGAACTTGACCGCCACGTGCTAACATCCACATTTGCCCATCGTTGGTAAAGCCCATATTTTCGACCCGACGTGAACTATTACGGTTGTGGGGAACCCACGCGGCTTGTCCGGGTTCCCAAGTCGAGTAGAAGTTACCTTTCGCGGAGACAGCAATATATTTACCATCAGGCGATCGCTTCATATTCCGAACAAAACCAACGGCTTCTGCTACTTGGGCTTTCCAGTTTTTGCCACCATCAGTAGTTTCGTAGATAGCACCAACATTTGTTACCATCTCGGCGTTGTTAGCACCTAAAGCGACAATGTTTATGGGGCTACCAGGTAACTTTTCGCTCAGGGGAATGCGTGACCAAGATTTTCCTTCATCGTTGGTATGTAACATTAACGAAGGTTCACCAACAATCCAACCTTCTTTACCGGAAAAACTCACCGAGTCAAAGCGGAAATTTTCGTCATCAAGTTGGAGTGCGATCGCATTCCAACTATCTCCACCATCTTTGGTTTCCAGCAAGGTGGAATCGCTACCGACAACAAACCCATGCGGGGAATTATCAACAAAATTAATGTCGAGCAGTTTTGCATCTGTAGGTACAGAAATTACCTGCCAAGGATTGTAAGCTGTTGAAGGCACGCTGCTACAACCAACGCAAGCCAAAACAACCACTGCTAAAGTCAGTATTCTTCGCCAAAATCTCGAAATTGAAAGCATTATTATTCTTTGTAGTTAGTAATTGATGAAAATTTATCTAAATTTGGGAATAGGGCATTAGGTATAGTTAATAGAGAGTTGGGTATTAGAAGCTGAATATCAAAAAAGCGACTTAAGGGAACACCAAGAAATAAATTTTCCACAATCGTAGGGGTCTCCCCGCCCTTAAAATTATAAGTACGATTGATAGTCCTAAATTGGGATATTTTATTTTCTGGAAGTCCCTAATTAAAATTATTTTCCATTGCCCTTTGCCCCTTCCCCTTTGCCCATAATCTTCTTACTTCAAGCTATACAGACTGAGAAAGAGTAAAAACCCAATTCCCAAACTGCCGAAAATCAGGATATTCTTTTGCGTTGGAGTCAAATTATTTACACCTAAGCCAAAACCAAGGTTTTCTTTGAAACCCGATGCCAAACCAGCAGGACCAATATTGGCAAAAGCGGCTTTTTTTGCACCACAAACTGGACAGCGCCAAGTTATCGGTAATTCTTCAAAAGGAGTACCCGCAGAAATATCCCGTTTATCGTCTCCTCTGTCTGGTTCGTAAACATAACCGCAGGCTCGACACTCGTGGCGGTCTAACTCTACTATCTCAACAGTTGTCTCAACCGTCATTTCGACTGGTTGTTCGTTACCTTGTTCGCTCATAATGCCGGAGTTAGTTGACAGGCGAGATGAAATATTAAATATACGTTACAAATTATGACACAACTGTAAGGTTTTTCTATCACAACCAAAAAGGATTCAAATTACCTCCACATCTGTTTTATAAGATTCAAAAAAGCCAAGGCGATATAATGTATGTAAAAGAAGGTAACAAAGTTAATTTCACTCTGGCGGTAGATATTTATTGTGTTTGTCCTTAGCGGTTACGAATACCTTCTAGGCTTTCTAATTATTTGTAGCCTAGTACCAGCCCTCGCTCTGAGCGCGTCTAAGCTTCTGCGTCCCAGCAGTCGCAACCCTGAACGGCGTACAACTTATGAATGTGGAATGGAACCAGTTGGCGGAGCCTGGATTCAATTCAATATTCGCTACTACATGTTTGCGCTGGTTTTTGTCGTCTTTGACGTGGAAACTGTATTTCTATATCCTTGGGCGGTTGCTTTTAATCGTCTAGGTGTGTTGGCGTTTATTGAAGCGCTAATATTTATCGCAATTCTTGTAGTTGCCCTAGTTTACGCATGGCGTAAAGGAGCTTTGGAATGGTCTTAGATACTAATTCGGCGAAAGAAAACGCCCAGCAGCAGACAGAGCGTATTCTCAACCCAATTCAACGTCCGACTGTTACCCAAGAACTGTCGGAAAATGTCATCCTCACAACTGTTGATGACCTTTATAACTGGGCAAGGCTTTCGAGTTTGTGGCCGTTGTTGTTTGGTACGGCTTGCTGCTTTATTGAGTTTGCAGCCATGATTGGCTCTCGATTCGATTTTGACCGTTTTGGACTTATTCCCCGTTCTAGTCCCCGCCAAGCCGATTTAATCATCACAGCAGGCACAATTACCATGAAGATGGCTCCCCAGTTGGTGCGTCTTTATGAACAAATGCCCGAACCCAAGTATGTGATTGCAATGGGTGCTTGTACGATTACTGGTGGGATGTTCAGCGTTGACTCGCCAAGTGCTGTACGTGGTGTGGATAAACTCATTCCTGTTGATGTGTATTTACCGGGATGCCCTCCCCGTCCAGAAGCGATTATGGACGCGATTATTAAGCTGCGGAAGAAAATCTCTGATGATTCGATGCAGGAGCGGGAAACCATCAGACAAACTCACCGCTATTACAGTACTACTCACAACATGAAGTTGGTTGAACCAATTTTGACTGGTAAGTACATGCAGTCAGATGCTCGCTTTACACCACCGAAGGAATTAACTGAGGGTATGGGTATGGCTGTACCACCTGCTTTGCTAACATCGCAAAAACAGAAGGAGGCAACCGAACGTGGCTGAAGAACAAGCGATGTCTACGACGGGCTACGCCAACGCACAAGTGGGTAAAGTCGGTCAATGGCTTGCGGGTAATGGCTTTGCTTATGAGTCGTTGGACGTAGATAAGAGTGGTGTTGAGATAATTAAGGTTGAAGCTGATTTCTTGCTGCCAATTTGTACGGCTTTGTATGCCTACGGGTTCAATTATTTACAGTGCCAGTGTGGCATTGATATGGGAGCTGGGTCTGATTTGGTGAGTATGTATCACTTGATTAAGGTCAGTGATAATGCTGATAGACCGGAGGAAGTACGTGTTAAAGTGTTCCTTCCCCGCGAAAATCCGAGGGTTCCTTCTGTATATTGGATTTGGAAAACTGCGGATTGGCAGGAACGTGAATCTTACGATATGTACGGGATTATTTACGACGGACACCCGAATTTAAAGCGAATTTTGATGCCGGAAGATTGGGTGGGATATCCGTTACGTAAGGATTACATTTCGCCAGATTTCTACGAGTTGCAAGATGCTTATTAATTACTAAGTAACAGCTTCTACGTAGAAAATATGGAGTCGTAATAGTAACATCTAAAATACCCCCATTCACCCCTCTATCGTTTGATGGAGGGGTTGTTTTTTTTTGATGAAATCAAACATTTGACCAAGCATTTTTAATTGCGATCGCGCTGACAACTAAATATTTGCAATTTCTGTTCTTTATGCAAACAAATGTATTAACCAGTTGATACACAACATAGCTTTTTTGTACAGTGCGTAAGTCTTTTTCCATGCTAATTTTGGAGATGTAGAGATGCTTTTTATCTTCCTAATTAGCTTTTAAATTCGGAGTGAGTAATGCTTCAAAGCTACGAAGCCATTATTGAAAATGGTCAAGTTAGATGGCTGACAGATACACCAAAAATATCCAAGGCTCGCGTAATTGTAACGATTCTTTCGGATACCACGCCACAACCATCACGACGAACTCCTGCTAGTGCGATCGCAGGTAAAGGTAAAACTTTGGGCGATTTGGTTTGTCCCATGATTGAGGAACAAGATTGGGAATGTCTCAAATAATCGTCCTCGATACTCATATTTGGATATGGTTTATTAATCAAGAATTTGAGCAATTTCCATCTCATTGGCAAGAAATTATTGAAACTGCCGATGTTGTTGGCATTTCATCCGTATCCTGCTATGACGTAGCTTTAGCACAATAACGGGGACGGTTGGAATTACCCTGTGCGGTTGATGACTGGCTTCGGGATGCTTTAGAACCGTCTGGTATGAAGTTGTTGCCGATAACTGCTGAAATTGCGTATAAAGCTGTCGCTTTATCTCCTGTTCATAAAGACCCTTTTGACCGCTTGATTATCGCTACAACACTTATTTATCAGGCTAAGTTGGCAAGTATAGATGGTTTATTTTCGCAATATTTAGAACTTGATGGGTATTTGATGAGGTAAATTTTGGGAACACTAGACTTAACGATTCTTTAGAGTAGTGTACTAAGCTATGAATATACAGGCAGACATATTAGAACTTTTAAGTCAATTTAGCCAATTACCACAAGAAAAAGCAGAAAAACTCAGACATTGGCTTTCTCAAACATTCAGTTATGAGCCAAAAGTCGGTATTCTCGGAAAAACAGGTGTAGGAAAGTCAAGCCTCTGTAATGCCCTTTTTGGAAAAGATACTGCAAAAGTTGCTGATGTTGAGAGTTGTACGCGAAAACCTCAAGAAATTGACCTTTTTGGAAAAGATACTGCAAAAGTTACTGATGTTGGGAGTTGTACGCGAATATCTCAAGAAATTCTTGGAAATATCAAACTAGTTGATATGCCTGGTATCGGTGAAAGTATAGAGCGGGATCGAGAATATAAAGACTTATACTCTAAACATTTACCAGAATTTGACTTAGTTCTATGGGTTCTCAAAGCAGACGATAAAACTTTTAGTTCCGACGAAGAATTCTATCACAACATAGTCAAACCTCACTTGGAACAAGGCAAGCCTTTTATTATTGCGCTGAATCAGGTTGATAAAGTTGAACCCTATAAGGAATGGGACATGGAAAATTGTCTTCCTGGTAAGCAGCAGCAAATAAACATTGATGCTAAAAGCAAGCACGTTGCTGAAAGGTTCGGTATTGATATCACAGCCGTTGTTCCTGTCTCTGCTAATGAGAACTATAATTTGATAACACTTGTGGAGACAATTACTTATGCACTCCCAAAGGATAAAAAGGTAACTTTTGTCAATTCTCTAAAAGATGAAAATCGTTCGGAGAAGGCAAAAGAGGAAGCCAAGCGAGGAGTTTTTGAGGCAATTGGAGAGTTTTTAGGAGATCGGTTTATGGGAAAAGAAGGAAAAGACTTCGGGAAAATGGTTGGCAAAATAGTTGATGAAAACAGCACACTTGGCAAAGTTGTCAATAGTATTGCTAAAATGTTCTTCTCTTGGTGGTGAAAAATTAGGGAGAGGATGCTACTCGGCAAAAGAAATAAGCATTGTATAAGGGGTCTATCGCATCTCCAAATAAAAGATCGCTCGAACAAACATTTGCGCTACACCAGTAATATTATCCCCACCAAATCCAAGTGTGATGCTCTTGCATGACCTGCATGAACTATGGCTTGGTTCTAGTAAGAGTAAGCTACAAAATGAATGATCCTGTGTTGTCATGCTGAGGAACGTAGGCGAAAGACTTCCCGTTCCCTCGTTCGCCTTTGGCGTTCCCGTAGGGTAGAGGGTTCCCGAAGTGTAGGGTAGCATCTACGCGAGATTCTAGCCTGCGGCAGCGCGTACGTTCCACCCTGCGGGTAGACGCGCAAGCGGCTTCTGTAAGTAGCAAGCTACAGAATGACCGAAGAGCATTTCTTTCTGTGGAGTTCTCTAAATAACGCGATCGCAATTTTTAACCCACATAAATTTTAACCCAAATATACAACAATAACTATTCTCATTCTCTATGTAGTGATATCATATCTGAATCCAGGTTTAAATAAATCTTGATTCAGGAGATTTACATGGTTTTGCCGCATTTTTCGGATATTGAGTTAATAATTCTAGATTTTTTGTCAAGAATTTAGTTCAGTAAGACTTAAATTTTGGTATTCTATTTTTATTGAGAATATATTCTAATATCGTGTGCTGTATTTAGCGCATCTCTGGTAACAATTAATAGTGGATGTGAGGAGTTGTGATGTCTTTTTGGAAATACTTAGTTGTTAGTCCAGTATTTTGTTTAGCAAGCATAGCAGTAAATTCAACGGTTCTTGCCCAAGAAATGGTACAGGAATCAAAAACCTCAGCAATTGACAATTCAGTTCATCTAGTGGGGAATTTTACCCAACCGACTACGTTAGCGCAGGTGACTTCTGTGTCGCAGTTATCGGACGTACAACCGACAGATTGGGCATTCCAAGCTTTACAATCGTTGGTAGAGCGGTATGGATGTATTGCGGGGTATCCGAATGGAACCTATCGTGGTAACAGAGCAATGACACGCTACGAGTTTGCCGCAGGTTTAAATGCTTGCTTGGAACGGGTAAATGAATTAATTGCGACTGCGACTGCTGATTTGGTACGTAAGGAAGATTTAGATAAGTTACGCAGGTTGCAGGAAGAGTTTTCGGCAGAATTGGCTACATTGCGTGGACGTGTGGATGGAGTCGAGGCAAAAACTGCTGAGTTGGAAGCGAACCAATTTTCGACTACGACTAAGTTACAAGGTCAGGTAGTTGGTGTCATTAGCGATGTCTTTAGCGGTGACAGTGTTAATGGTGTTAGTCCTAAAAATGATAATACCACCACCTTGGGAGCTAGGGCACGGATAGAATTTGTTACTAGTTTTTCTGGGAAAGATACCCTATTTACCCGGATTCAAGCGAATAACATTCTTAACCCCGATATTGGTACATCAGAAGGTTCTTTGTTCTTTGCAGAGGATGAAGGTAATTTGAACGCTTCCATCGATGCTTTGTGGTACAAATTCCCCTTGGGTAAGAGTACGGAAGTAATTGCGATCGCAAATGCTGGTGCTGCGGATGATATAACTAGCACTATCAATATATTCGATGGAGATGGTGCATTTGGTGCGCTGTCCACTTTTGGTACTCGTAACCCAATTTACTATCAAATGGATGGTGCGGGTTTAGGTATAACCCAAAATTTGGGAGATAAGTTGTCTCTGAGTTTAGGATATTTGGCTGGTGAGTCGAACAATCCCGCGCCAAAATCTGGCTTAACTGATGGAGCTTATGGTGCTTTAGCACAATTAACCTTTAAACCAAGCGATCGCATTTCGGTGGGTTTAACCTACATTAATTCCTATAGACAGGAACTTGGTGCAGGTAGTTTCCGCGCAAATCCCATTTCTGCACTGAGTACGGTAGACTTTGATGGAGATGGCTTTGAAGATGGTTTAGAAGTGCCATTTTCCAGTAATTCCTATGGTTTACAGGCTTCGTTAGGTATCAGTGAAAATATTGTTTTAGGCGGTTGGGTTGGATACACCAATTCTCGAAATGTTTCCACCAAAGGCGGTTTGGTAGACCGTGGAACCCTTGATATTTGGAATTGGGCAGTAACTCTTGGTTTCCCAGACTTGGGTAAAAAAGGTAACTTGGCTGGTGTAATTATCGGTATGGAGCCTAAAGTTACAGGTTCCAGCATTGATGGATATGGTAAAGACCAAGATACTTCCTATCACATTGAAGCTTTCTATCAATACAAAGTCTCTGACAATATTACCATTACCCCAGGTGTGATTTGGCTGACAGCACCCGACCACAACAATAATAACGATGATGTTGTCATTGGTGCGTTGCGGACTACATTTAGTTTTTAGTCAAACGTCGCTTCATTCAATATTTTGGATTTGATTCTTACACCTCAACTATCGCCAAGTCGCAGAAAATTCCCTTTGCGTCTTGGTTTTACTTTTTTCAATAAAAATGCGTAAGTATTTGTACTGTTAAGTATAATAAACTTTCGTTTTTGCGTAATAGCTTCAGTAGTATTTGTGATATAGTAAGTATTATCACGAAAAAGTAAATAAAGCTGACCAGTTTACCACAACCGGTCAAGCTTAAGTCTAATTTATCTTCTCAGTAGAGTATGTCCCGTCTACGCGTCTCAAAGCGCACCAGGAAACTTTTCTTAACAATATTGTAACATCCAACACAGAATTTTAGTTGACTTTTTTAAAATAAAGTCTTTTTTTGTTGTGATCGCTCTCCGTCTTTGTGAATATTGTGGGGTATGAGTCTAAAATAGCGGTCGTAATTCCATTGATAACCAATTATTTATTTCTTGCTAATTGCGGTTGTCCCCAAATTATGCGTTCATTTTTATAGATAGCAATTCCCGGTTTTGCACCTTTGGGTTTGTAGACATGTTTGGGTTGGGTGTAAACGACGGGAACTTGTTCACTTTGACGGGCGCGACTGTAGTAAGCTGTAAGATTAGCAGTATATTGTAAATCGATTTCGTCGGGGACTTTTCCGGGTTGGAGTCGCAAAAGAACATGACTACCGGGGATTTCTTGGGTATGGAACCATAAATCATAATCGTTAGCAACACGAAATGTCAGTTGGTCATTTTGACGGTTGTTGCGTCCAATAAAGATTTCAAACCCACTGGGGGTACGATCGCGTCTAAAATTAACACTAGGTTCATCGCGATCGCGAGCTTTGTAACCAGTATCTTCGAGGTATTTTTGCGAAACCAATTCGTCGCGAATTTCTTCTAAAGCTTGTAAATCTTCGGTTGTTTGATAGGTTTCAAGTTGTGCGATCGCAGCTTCGACTTGTTCGAGATATGTAATTTCGGCGTTAACTTCTGCTAATAATGGTTCTACGGCTGCCCGTGCCCTTTTTAATTTTTGGTGCTTTTTGTAGAGCATTTGGGCATTAACTACGGCGTTTTTATCGGGTTCTAGGTTTATAGTGACGGGTTTCCCGGTTTCAAAATCTGCCAGTATCATCTCCTTCATTCCCGGTTCCCAGGTATGGAGATATGCCATTAATAAATCGGCTTTTTCGCGGTATTCATCAGCGCGATCGCTTTGTTGGAGTTTTTCGGTAAATGTGTTTGCCTTTTGTCGCAGCTTTTCTAAAAAATTGTTAAGCTTCTGACTCAATTGGTGGCGTAACTGGGAAAATATTAATTGATTAAACTGACTTGTATAGTAGTTATTTACTAACTCTTGAATACTGTTGGCTTTCTCGATTCCACCCCAACCAAGAACGTTGTAACCAGATTCTAAAAAAGCTGGTTGAAATTGGTTATTCTCCAGACATGTTAACCATTCCTGCCAACTTTGAAATAAACTTTGCCATTCTTCCAACTTGAGCGAGTCGGTATTTGCTTCCAAGTCGAGATTTGCAGCAAATAACATCGATTGAATCAAAGCAGGGGATGTACCACGATAATTTTTAAGTAATTGTTTTTTTAATGTACCCGGTACTAAACTTACCCTTTCTTGCCAGCGTTGAAAAGATTCGCTCAAACTAGGTATGGTGTTCGTCATTCGTGGTGGTGGTTCATACCCTTGCCCAGTAAGTACAGTACGAACACTTGACTGTTGTTGATTTACTTGGTGAGCAGTACTAATAATCTCATTCTTGGCATTTGTCAGCACCACATTGCTATACTTACCCATGATTTCCACATAAACATGGTACAACGCATCCTCACCAGGACGACGGGCAAATTGCAAATCAAGAACCCGTTCCCAAGGTGATGTAGCTGCAATTGCTACCAACGCTAAACCATTTAACTGACTAAGTAACTGCTGACTAAAAGCGAAAGTATCAGGAATCCGGGGAGGAGCATCACCAATATGTAGACGTGCAGCTTGGGGATGCCAAGAAATTTCCAGCCAACCCCTTCCCTGGAGCGTGCGGAGTGCAATACTAATTGTATTGCGATCGCGCTGGTAAACCTGTTCGAGACGGGATGGTAAAAAACTCTGGCGCAGTTCGCTACAAACCGCAGTCAGGGTGGTAAAGTCAAAGGATTGCACGGCGAATGACCATTGTGGTTCAAGCTTCGTCTATTGGAACATTTTACTTGCTAAAAGTCCACTCTAATGTTTTTATTGGTGCTGTTTGCAGTGCTGTTGCGAGTTCGTCATTATTTTCAAACTGTAACTGCTCCAACTGACAAGCTTCCACATGAACGGTAAACTCATCTTCAGCAAAAGCCCAAGGCATCACCGTTAAATTCCCATCACTACGCTGTAAAATATCATAACGCTGTCCGTCACCATCTTTAGCAATTTCCAAAGCGCGATCGCCCATAGGAATTTCATTATTGCAGAGGATTAGAGATAGGCGATCGCACCACTGGAAGAATGCATAGGCTTTTGCAGCATCATCTTTAGTAATATTTAATTCTTTGCGCCATTCTTGTTGATTTTGCAATTGCTCGTCTAAGAAGGCATCTATTTCTTTTGATTCTCCGCGTTTACCCTCAGTCAAAAAGCTTAAATGCATCGAAATTAACATTGCTACCCAACGTCCACGATAGCGAGAATTTTGAGCATGTTGGTGCATTCGGTCTAAATCTGTCTCCTTCTCCAAGGTAAAATCGCGAGGTGCCCCCACTGTGGTAAGGTGGTTTCCTTCCCATTCTTTTTCTAAATCGTCATGGTGAGAAATTGCCGCAATAGTTTCTAACCAACGTTTTGGACGCAGTTTTGGATGCCAATGTCCAGCAATTTGGGCAGCAAGCAAAGCATGGGCACGATGATAAATTATCTTCCAGCCTTTCTCATGTTGGTTAACTATCATAAATAAATTCAAGCCTTCGTGTAATATAAGTTTGCATTTCCAGTTTTGCAAAAGCCAAGTTTCTCACCCATCTACCCAGAGTTAGGAAATCAGGAATCGGAAGTTATAATTTGTCAGCAAATAAACACTAGCTATTAACCATTTACTATTTACCAACTATGCAAAATATTTCAACCAAAAATAAAAACAAAAATTGGATTAATTATAATCAGAAGTTAACACCTTATTTATTTTTGTTACCAGCATTATTTATCTTAGGATTCACAGTATTTATTCCGGCACTGCAAGCATTTTATTTAACTTTTAATCAAATTCAAGATATTAGCGGTACACAAACACAATGGGTTGGGTTTGCTAATTTTATCCGACTATGGAATGATGCTGTATTTTGGAAAACATTGGGAAACACTTTCCTATATTTAATCATTGTAGTTCCAATTTTAGTGATTGTACCTTTAGGTTTAGCAATATTAGTAAATCAAAAGCTACGGGGTATAACTTGGTTTCGGGCTGCATTCTATACACCAGTTATTATTTCGATGGTTGTTGCTGGAATTGCCTGGAATTGGTTGTATGAAGAAAAAGGTTTAATTAATCAGTTTTTAATGAATTTAGGAATTATCAAAGAAGGTATTCCTTGGTTAACAAGTCCCAAGTTTGCGCTGTATAGTGTGATGGCTGTAACTGTGTGGAAAGGTTTGGGTTACTACATGGTGATTTATCTTGCTGGGTTGCAATCCATTCCTGCTGATGTTTACGAAGCTGCATCAATTGATGGTTCTGATGGCGTAATCAAACATTTTGATATTACATTGCCATTAATGCGTCCTTATTTAGCTTTAGTTGCGGTAATTTCCGCAATTTCTGCAACTAAGGTATTTGAAGAAGTTTATATTATGACCCAAGGTGGTCCACGAAATAGTTCTAAAACGATTGTTTATTATTTGTATGAACAAGCTTTTACTAATTTAGAAATTAGCTATGCTTGTACGATTGGTTTGGTATTATTTCTAATTATTTTAGCGCTATCAGTTTTACGCTTATTACTTGAAAAATCAGGAGATTCATTAACCTGATTATCTTTCTTTTTCATGATATACCCCAATACGGTTCAGCTAAGACTAAACTATTCAATATTTTAAACCGCCATAGACACGGAGTGGCTACTTAGCCCTTACAGGGCGGCTATCGCCAACAGAAGCTACTTCGTATCTACCGTAGGTAGGCGCAGAGAACGCCTTAGAGGGTGTTTGAAAAGTCTCGTTCTATGTCATGCTGTAGCTTGCTTCCCGCAGGGTGGAACGTTCGCGTAGCGTGTCCCCTTGGGACTCAGCATCTCAGTACGTAGGCTAAACTCTAGATTCTAGCCTGCGGCAACGCGTAGCGCGTACGTTCCGCAAAGCTCCACTCAGAATGACAATTTATACATCCTAAAACTTTTCAAACATGCTCTTAGACGCGGAGCGGCTACCTTTGGAAGTCACTTCGTGCCTACGGGGGTAGATGAGCAATCGTACAGAAAGTTACGCTAAGGCTGAAAACCTTACTATGCGAGCATTCTATCAATCAATA
>NZ_NTFS01000709.1 GCF_002289455.1 Brunnivagina elsteri CCALA 953 | reverse complement strand
ATCAAGGGTTACGCTGCTATTTATAACCAACGGGGAATAGATGGTTTAGTGGAGTTTTTGCTACAACAACAAATCTATGCTCGTGATATCGAGCAGCAAGTCAAGCATTTAGAAATATCGGCTTAGAGCGATTGAAAAGCCCTGGCACTTTAATTGGGATATGCTGATGTATTAAGCGACACTGCCGGAGGGACTGTTGCCAACCCACTAATGTCCAAGTGAAGGTTCATAAAGGAGCGATCGCATTTATAAAAAGACTAGGTTCATTGAAACATAAGACTTCTAGGGAAGCGTTGTGCTTAATCTTAATGGATTAATCTTTGTTTACTAAATAAAAACTGGGATGCTCCCATGCGTAAGTCCTAAAAATTGGAGCATCTTAAAGAATTAGACACAAAATTGATGCTTTCATCGCTTCCTCTGTTGTCCAATACAACTGATGTTATAGTCGCCAATTAAAGCAACATCATAGGGACCTGGTTCAAAGGTGAGTTTATTTTCTTTCTTCGCTTTATCGAAGTGGGGGAATACCCAGTCACGGATTGCGTCGTTAGCAATGTGGTGTCCCAAAGATTGTGACACACCACGGAAACCTTCGCAACGGAGAGGAATAACGGGTTTACCGATTGCTTTAGATGTGTTTTTAGCTACAGCTTCGATGTCATCACCAATCAAACCGATTGGACATTCAGATTGAATCGAAACACCACGATTGAGGGGGAAAAGCTCGTCAATTTCGTGGATGATTTTGGTGAGTTTTTTGTCACCACCAAACACGATATCGCGTTCTTGGAAGTCGGAGGTGAAGTGCATAGTACCGAAGCTATCGACACCTGTTTTACCTACGTAGTAGTTACGACGACCAGACCAAGACCAGTAACCACAACCAACGGGACCGTGGCTGATATGAACCATGTCTTTGATTGGTCCCCAAACCACACCCTTGGAACCTGCATATGCACAACCACGAGCGGTCATAACACCAGGAACGGATTTGATGTTAGACTTAACGCCGCAATCGGATTTGCCTTCTTCGTGTACGTTAAGGTGCTTTGCGCGTTTTTTCTTGGACTTCTCAGGATAAGCTTCGAGAACTTCCTCAATCAGCTTTTTATGTTCTTCTACAAGATTCTTGTCGGGAGGTGTCATATTTTTCTCTGTTACTTGTAACTAAGTATGTGGAGATAATTGCTGTTATTTTCGTCTGCATGTTGAGATAAGGGGGAAGGAAAGGAAAATTTTGTTTATCTTCCTATCTTCCTCATCTTCCTTATCCCTTGTACTACCGCATTAGTTATTTGGTAGCTTCGGCAGGTTTACCGATGATATCTGCGTGCTTGGTATCATCCATTGCTGCGAGGGTATTTTGCGAAGTTGTAGATTTACCAATACCGCCTTTACCGTAGAAAGCTATCTAATCTTTTCATCGGACATGATGACATATTCTCCTGGAATTGGTTGATTTGGTTAGTCTGTTGGTTTATGCGATACCTTACGGTAAGCTTCACGCACATTACACAACTTAGTATAAAGAGTATTGCATCTGTAGGTGATGAGTACCATACTCCGGGGAAGTTGCATTTTGGGATAAGCGATCGCACTTTGCGGATACTGAGTACGTTTCCGCACGATGAACGTTGCCTTTTACGGTGGCGGACGCTCAACCGCTTGTCTAGAAG
>NZ_NTFS01000708.1 GCF_002289455.1 Brunnivagina elsteri CCALA 953 | reverse complement strand
GTTGATCGTAGTCGGGAGGAGATTGACGATACAGAAGTTCTAAATCGTTGCCAGCACGGCTAAAAATTCGTACTTGGTTGAAAATAAAGGCTTGGAATAAACGATAAAATGCCAGACTGACAATCGCTACAATCATTCCGAATGCAGTACTGTAGAGAGATATTCCAATCCCCTCAGTCACCTTTTGAAGTTTGGCTGGATCGGAAAATTCGCCAATATTGATTGCTTTTAAAGTCTGAATCAAACCAGCTACAGTACCAAACAATCCCAAAAGTGGTGCTAGTGCGATCGCGGATTCCAAAAGTTTATCACCTCGTCGCATTCCCGATAACTCGTCGTCTGCGGAGGATTCCAATGCTAATCTAAATGTCTCAGCATCAGCTCTTGGTAAATTTAAAGGAGCGAACAAAAATCTACCAATTGGTTGATCGATCGCACGTTGGGCAATATCCCGTGCCAAAGTCCAATCTTCCCGTGCTGCTTCCAGAACACGAATCACAATTTGATTTTCCTGGTTCAAAAGTCGCAACCAAAACCAAAGTCGTTCCAAAATCACGCTGATAGCCAAAAACCACAAGGCTGCCAGGGGGTACATTGCAATCCCACCCTTTTGAAATTCTGCTAATATATTCACTTTGGTAACTTTCCTCCCTTGATTTCTGCGTAGGTTATCCCGAAACTATTGAGACTCTGGAAATAAATGTATGAGTACCTTATAGGTGTTAAGTATCGCATTATTACGGTTTACAGAAACACATATGTAGCATCTTCCAGACAATTTTAGGACGGTTATTCCCACAGGAAGTTTAGGACAATCTGAGTCAAAATTAAAGGTAACTGGAGGTTAAAAAATGAAATTCTCTCTTGAGGCTCTCTATAATTGGTATCGTGGTTTACTTCGCAACCCCAAATATCGCTGGTGGGTTGTTCTCGGAACGTTCTTATATCTTGTTAGTCCGTTTGATCTTGCCCCTGATATTTTTCCTATTGTCGGACAAATTGATGATGTTTTGCTTTTGACGTTATTGGTTTCGGAAGTATCCCAAATTGCAATTGAGGGTTTTAAGGCACGCAAAGGCAACGCAGAATCGACTACTACCCAGACATCTGAGCAGTCTACATCGAAAGCAGAGTCGATTGATGTTGATGCTGTATCGGTTGAATAATTATTCACAACAAAATACAATTCGTATACCCCTTTTTACATTAGTTACTCAAAAGTGATGTGTAAAGAAGGGGATATTTTTATTTGGTTATTGGTTAATAATTAATGGATATTCTTAATGTATATTGCTTCTAGACTTCGGAGTCGGGTTATTTGCCCATAATAATGATTAATTAATCAGATATTTAGGAATAAGTTCACGAATAAGTTGATGCATAAAAGAAGGATAATCGGATTGTTACCTGCTGGAGGAAAAGCTACACGTATTTCTCCTTTACCTTTGAGTAAGGAATTATATCCAATCGGGTTCCATTTTTCAAAAAACAATCAAAATAATCAAATTAATCTGCGTCCAAAGGTTGTGTCTCATTACCTATTAGAAAAAATGCAACTAGCAGGAATCGAGCAAGCTTATTTTATCTTGCGATCGGGTAAATGGGATATTCCTGCCTATTTCGGTGACGGTACGATGCTATCGATGAATTTGGGATATTTAATCATGGGGTTGTCTTATGG
>NZ_NTFS01000707.1 GCF_002289455.1 Brunnivagina elsteri CCALA 953 | reverse complement strand
GTGCGGAATGTGGGTTTTTAGATTCCCAATTTCTTAGAAAAGAGGTTGGGAATTTCTTTTTTAAGCAAAAATCTTGGTTTTATTTGGAAAATTGAGCTTTTAGTTTCAGAAAAAGCCTATTTAATTGGTGTAGTTTAATGTATCTGGCTGATACTATTTTTGGCAGATATGTACATTAAACTTAAATCTAAAAATTAATGGCATCGAAGACGCGATCGCAATCTCGAAAAGGCTGGTTTGGTATTCGCTATCGCTGGTTTGTTTTAGCGGTAGTATCTTTGTTGCTATTTACTTCGCTTTGGCAAGCACCAACTATTAATACAAGCGTAATTCCCAATAATGAAATACGTGGTGTTTGGATGACTAATTATGGTGCAGCATTGAGTTACTACACAACTCGTCTTGATGATGTCATCGCGAATATTGCCAAACACCGTTTAAATACAATTTATCCTGCGGTATGGAATCGTGGTTATACCCTACATCCTAGCACTGTGGCGGAGTCTGTAAGTGGTTCTTCCCAGAATTATATGACTTCATTACCACTATTGCCATTTCAAGATACACTTTCGGAATTAGTGAAACAAGCACATCGGCAAAAATTACGGATAATTCCTTGGTTTGAATACGGTTTAGTAGTTCCCAAAAATCATGCGATCGCAAAACGACATCCTGATTGGTTAACAGTTACTAAAAGCGGAAAAGTAGCTTTAAAGGATAATATGGCATGGTTAAATCCTTGTCATCCCCAAGTACAACAATTTCTCACCGATTTAATTGTTGATGTTGTCAAACGTTACCCTGTTGATGGAATTCAACTTGATGACCATTTTGCTTTACCTGTGGAGTTTGGTTATGATGCTTATACGGCGAAATTGTACCGCAAAGAACATAATGGGAATTCACCGCCGCAAAACCCCAAAAACCCTGAATGGATGGCTTGGAGGGCTGGTAAGTTAACACAGTTAATGGCAAAAATTAGTAAGTCTGTTAAGGCTGAAAATCAAGATACTATAATTTCCTTATCTCCAAATTCCCTAAGTTTTGCTTACAATAAGTATTTACAGGATTGGGGAAAATGGGTAGATTTAGGTCTATTAGATGAGGTAATTGTACAGGTTTATCGTGAAGATTTAAGTGCAATTAGCAATGAATTGAATAATCGTGAATTACAAAAGATAAAAAATAAGTTACCTATTGCAATTGGTTTATATACAGGACCATTTCTATCACCAAAGTCTATTAAAAATCTACAACGAGAAATTCAAGTAGTCCAAAAATATAATTATAGTGGTGTATCTTTCTTTTGCTGGGAAACAACACTTTGGTTCTTTAAAGGAGATTCCGATCGGCAGTTACAAAATGGTTTGAGAAAAGTTTTTACTTAGAGGGTGTTTGAAAAGTCTCCTTCTATGTCATGCTGAGGAACGAAGCATCTCAGTACGTAGGCTAAACTCTAGATTCTTCGTTCCGCAAAGCTCCACTCAGAATGACAATTTATACATCCTAAAACTTTTCAAACATGCTCTTAGGAATCTGAATTATGAAGCTGCATAAAATTTTACCCTACCCTAACCCTCCCCTTAGCAAGGGGAGGGAACTGGATTTCTAGTTTCCCCCCTTTCCAAGGGGGGATTAAGGGGGGTAATTCCGAGGTATCAGGGGAAAACATACTTGTGTG
>NZ_NTFS01000706.1 GCF_002289455.1 Brunnivagina elsteri CCALA 953 | reverse complement strand
CTAGGCTGTTGACTTTGTGCCTTTTTAGGCTATTTTGGTTCATACAGTTTCTGTGTCGTCCACTAAATCAGAAAATAGGGTTTTTCTTTTCGACAGCATAGATTGACCAAAAACTTCAGCTAACCAGATTTCAACATCGGTAAAACTAATTGTTTCAAGCGCATTTTTAACAAGACTATTTGTTAGATTCATCGTAGATAAACAAATAGTTAGCAACATCTGACCCATCTCTTTAAATGGGGCACGTGCAGAGAATTGTTTATATTTTCCAAATAGAGATTCAATTACATCAGAAGTTGATAAAAAAGTTTTTTCATTCTTTATATGGGAACTTTGAGTGATTATATAATCATAAATATGTTGCTGAAAATCTAATAGTTCACCCTTAGGTATATCAAATTCATTTTCCTTAAAACAAGTGAGAGACTGCTGATTAATTCCTAATTTCTTTACTTGAGTTTCAAGAGTACGTGTAAGCACAGTCATTTGATTCCAACGAATTAGTTCTGCCTGATAATCAACTAACCATCCCAATTTATCTATTATTTTTTTATTAATCACACTGGGGTCACTATTTCTAACTAATTTAGTCACAGTATCTATATTACAATTCAATAAATTTAATCCCCAATCAGTCAACCTTTCAATATTAAAGTAGCGGCACTGTGAGCGTTGTGTCGGAGGGGATAAAAAAGATAATTCAGTCTGTTGTAACTGTTGCCTACACATATTACATTTTTGGATAAATGACTGATATCTATCATCAGAATTTAACTCATGTTTCAAAAGTAAAGCCATTGCATGAGTTACGTCATGAGTATAAATTAAGTCTTCATGCTCTTGTTGATAAAGCTTTATACCGCGTGCAAGGTCACTACCGTGGTCAGCAACTATTTGTATTGGTTTGCCAACCCGTGAAGTAATTTCATCCAGTTTTTGCTTTATATTTTCTCCTTTTGTTGAGTCCATAATTTCTAAGCCTAAAAGTTCTACATCTTTGTGATGAAGTCCTCGTCCGTCAGGAATAATTTCGGATTCAAGCTGTTGTTGTGAAATCCCTAAAACCACAAGAACTTTTTGTTTTCCTAGCTCCAACGTAAAATCTATAATAAATATCCAATCATTTCGGTATTCTTTTTCACGATTCATCTCGTATAATCCAATCCGCCCTAACCATTTTCTTATACAAGTAAAGCTTGGAATCTTATCCAGTTCTAAATTATTAATATTATTAAATAACTCTACAGTTTTTTCTACCCCTCTAAAGCTGATGCCACATTTAATTAAAAGTTCTATAGTTATCAGTACGATATCAACTGTATAGTGATGATTTTTAGCATTTAAATCTTCTGTTTCTTTAGTCACTTCAATATTAGACTTTACTAAGTCTAATTCAGCTTTTTTTCTTCTGTCTCAGCCTCTCCATTCTCTTGAGATACCCCTTGCTCCGCAGCGATAGCACGCTTTTTCCAATACTCTCGTGAAGAAGAGTAAATCTCTTACTTTTATTTCTGAAGCTCTAAGTTTTTTCTGTTTTTCCAAAGCTCTCTCTTTCCAATTATCTCTACCTGCACGAAACAAACGGGCTAACCTGCTAGTTGGGCTTTTAAATTCCATTAACTTTTACCTCGAAAAAATACAACACTATTATTGTATGATAAAAGTTCCTTAAAAACTCACAAAGTCAACAGCCTAG
>NZ_NTFS01000705.1 GCF_002289455.1 Brunnivagina elsteri CCALA 953 | reverse complement strand
CGATCACAATTCAAAACTTTGTAAATAATTGCTGCGATCGCATACCAAATAGCATACATAAATTTGAAACTTTAGTCCGAACTTGCTTAGGTTTACCAATGGGCGAATTGGAAATGTTATTTTCTCGTTTATTGGGATTGCCTCACACTCTCGAAGAACTAATTGATGGGGTTTTAGATTACAAAAAAAGTAAGCTCAAAAATCAGGGTGTAGAATTTATTAGCGAGCCAGATGTACCCCAAGCTGGTGGATTAGATTTATTAGAAAACATTTTAGAACGCGCTGCGGTGTTACTCAAACCAGAAGCCAAAAACCATAATCTCAGCTTTCCCAAGGGTATGATACTCTGGGGACCACCAGGAACCGGGAAGTCACTCAGTGCGAAATTGGCAGCAAAGAAAATGGGTGTACCAATGGTTGCTGCTGATTGGGCTGGATTACGGGGTACAACTGCTTATGAATCTAGGAAAAATTTAAGGGAGTTTTTACAATTTTGTGATGCCAATGGAGAGCATGGTTTAGTTCTTTATTTCGATGATTTTGATAAAGGTTTTGCTGGTTTTGATTCAGATAATGATGGTGGTGTATCGCGTCAACTTGCAGGGAAATTATTGACTTGGATGCAAGAGAGAACATCCCAAGTTTTAGTGATGGCAACAGTGAACAGATTGGAGTTTTTACCACCCGAATTAGTGCGTCGTTTTGATGAGATTATTTTTGTAGATTTACCCCATGCTGGTGCAAGGTATGAAATTTTTAAATTACATCTGGCTAAATATTTTCCAGGATTGGATTTTTGCGAAAAGGATTGGTTGCGTTTGTTGAGGGAAACGAAGTTATTAACCCCAGCAGAAATTGCCTTGATGGTCAGGAAAACTGCGGAGAATGCTTTTTATCGGAATACGCAGGAGCTTTCTAGTGATGAGCTTGGGGAAAAGCCTCTAAGCGTGACTGTGAGGGATTTTTTAGAGGTGCGTTAGCGAAGCTGACCGCAGGTATCGCAGTTTACTCCTAGCATGATTCGTGAAGAAGATAAAATTGTGGAGATTCGCAATAAAGCGGTTTACGCTCGTCCTGCTGCCTCACCGGATACAAGTCGCTGGGCAAAAGAACCAGAGGTTTTGTTTGGGGCAGATAGTTAGCGCGATCGCTCTGAAAATGAAAGCATCCTTAGTATCAATAAACTATTTAGAAATCTGACGCGAACATCACTATTTACGTCAATAGTCAAGTACACAAATTAAAGATATTAACCGATAATTTTTCATAAAATCTCTGAATATTGATTTATGAAAATTAGTCGATTTGTATTCTCTCTTTTCTTTACCACAACTAGCATTTACTTAACGTCTCTATCCATAGCCCAAACTCAATCAAATTTACCCACTCGTTTAATACCTCTTGCCACGGGTAAACAAATATTACTGCCTGATTGGCAGAGAATTTCATTTAACCAAATGCCGACAATCCAAAAAAATGGCTCGATAAAAATCAACGGATTTTCTCGTCAATGGAATGCAGGAGATACACCAGATAAATACTTGACTTTGGGTGATATCGATGAAGCTCTAAAGCCTCAATTATTCAGTTTAAGTAACATTCTCAATACGATTAATATACCCAATACCTCTACATTAGATAAATTCCCATTATTAGGTAAACAATCTCTCCAATATTTAGCCGAAATTGTACCAAA
>NZ_NTFS01000704.1 GCF_002289455.1 Brunnivagina elsteri CCALA 953 | reverse complement strand
ATTGAGATGCTGAGTCCCAAGGGGACACGCTACGCGAACGTGCCTCAGCATGACATTTCGGGGTACTTTTCAAACATCCTCTAAGGGTTACAGCTAATTTCTTTCCTTAACCGAGCAGTATTGCATTATCTATTACCTAATTTTCATTAATCATTTACTCTTGCCAAACTCAGTAAATTCAAACACATCATGGCTGCCACCACGTAATACTGACTCAGTGTGTTTACCTTGAAAGCGTTTGCCGAATGCTTGTTCTAAAGCTCCCCACACAGCACCAAGGGTAAAAGTGCATTTACGTTCCGAACCTTGAGGTTCACCCGCAGAACATAAGGTTTCGCTGGTGTAAACTTTGATGACATCACCTTCATCTACTATTTTCTCCACTGTACACAGGCAAGTTCCATCCTTTCCCAAAGCATGGCAGAGCTTTGATGCTAAATCATCAAGAGATATTGAAGAATTGACTAAACCCAATTGTTGTGCCAAATTTTTACCCCGACTTCTACCTGCTGTGGTGAGCGCGATCGCAGTTGTTTTGTCACCTAATGCATCTTCCATTCCTGCGATCGCAGCTTTAAAACAGATGATGCTACTAAAATCTCCCAAAGTCGGACGTAACATTTGTCATACTCCTATGAATTGTTTTTATGAATTGCTCCCCTCAAATCAGAGATGAAAAGAAGTGAAATATCAAATGCTAATTCACTGAAACTCAGCAATCCAAAAATCTGAGTAGGGGCTATTTTTGGCTATTTCAGCTTTGACTATCCCAACAAAGGGGCTAGTTTTGCAACCACTCGCTTAACTTCCAAAAACAAAATACCTTGTTTTACTCCTGTACCTGCAAGTACAAGTAGTACTGCATCACTTCCGCAACTAACTAGTACACCATAACCCTTCTCACCTTCGACAACGATACGTTCTACAACACCCCTTGCTAATTCACGTCCAATACGTTCCCCTAGTGATAGCATTGATGCAGACATTGCCGCAGTCCGTTCTTCGTCCATTCCCCCAGGAAGTACCGATGCGAGTTCTAAACCATCGGGAGTCACCAAGGCAGCACCTTGTACGTCAGAAGCTCCACTAACAAAGCTTTGTAGTTCTTCTTGCAGCATCGAAATATTAATCATGTTTTTTCCTTGTGAAATTATTGGTAAAGGTGTGTCTACAGAAGATGTAGTTGTCGAGAATGTTGAAGAAAAGGAATTATCAGTTGCGATACTCCGTAGGAGTGGTTTATCGACCATCGCGAATGTCGTATTATCTGACTCTATTGGTATTAATGAGGTTGATTTTACGACTACTGGTTCTTCGACTATTGATTTTTCAACTTCTGACAACTTCAGTATATTTGCTGGCTCGGAAGTTCTTTTTTGAAATCCTCCCGTAATTAGCTTGATAATTTTGCCCAGAGGCATGGCGACCTGATTACTTATTAAGTTTAGGTGTTTTTCATTACTTTCATCTTGGCAGTTTTTTTGAGGACTAGATAAAACTTAAGCTGACTAGGGTAAAGATTGGAATAAGAAAAAATTATGGTTGTGTTATGTGTAACATTTTTGGCATTGGCAATTACAAATTGTCCCTATTTTTAGACGACCCATCGGGTCGTCTCTACTATTATTTGCTTATTTAAACCTCGTCCATGATGAAACCCGGAGTTTTTTTTAAGATTCAAATCCGTCATTGCGACGTAAGGTAGACACAAA
>NZ_NTFS01000703.1 GCF_002289455.1 Brunnivagina elsteri CCALA 953 | reverse complement strand
TGTATAAAGTTACTTAACTATACTTAGTGATTGAATGAGCATAAGCCTTGGAAAAAACTTTGTGATTTACTGAATGTACAAAAAATAACTTTTAATTCTTAAAATATATGAGTCAAAACTATCTGGAAATAGCCCAGCAAGGTAAAAATAATTGGTGGCGTTACTTACTAGGAATTATATTAATTTTCTTCATGTGGATGATTGTTGGTAGTATTGCCACAATAGTATTTGTCGGAGTTGTTTTTGCCAATCGTGGATTGCCATTTTCCGAGATAGAACGGCAATTTGACACATTTGTAAAGAGTGCCTCCTTAGATTCATTTATTGCCATTAATCTCCAGTTTATCTTTTTTTTAATCGGCATACTTGTAGCAGTAAAATTATTACATAATCGAAAAATTCTCAGTTTAGTGAGTGCAGAATCAAAGATTAACTTTAAACGCTTCTTTGCAGGGTTTGGAGTTTGGTTTTTACTCCAAGGAATTTTAATTGCGATCGCACTCATTAGCGAACCCCAAAATTACAAATTTACCTTTAATCCTGCTCAATGGTTCCCACTCCTAATTGCCGCACTAATTCTGACCCCAATTCAAACATCCAGCGAAGAATTATTTTTTCGTGGTTACTTAATTCAAGCATTTAGTCGCATAACCAAAAATAAATATGTAATCATAATTATCACAGGTTTATTATTCATGTTTCCCCATCTTCTCAACCCAGAAGTCCAAAGGGGAGCAGTATTAATGGCAATGTATTACTTTAGTTTTGGGGCACTTGCAGCTTTTCTAACACTCAAAGATAACCGCTTAGAACTTGCTTTAGGAGTTCATGCCGCAAATAACTTAACTTTAGTTATTATCAACACCGAAGATTCTGTAATTCCCACACCAGCAATTTGGACTGTCAAACAAACAGGAAGTCCTGGTATCGACTTGGTAGTATTTTTAATCCAAAGCGCAATTTTCTACTATATATTCTTTGGCAGAACTAAAAAAATTGAATAAATTACTATTTTTGAGTAAATTTCCGCTAAAATACAAATCCTACAGACTGCGGACAAGGAGTAACTAGGGTGACTCTGACACTTGGGGTAAACATCGACCATATCGCCACAATCCGGCAAGCACGACGCACGGTAGAACCCGATCCGTTAGTGGCAGCAGCATTGGCAGAATTAGCTGGTGCTGACGGCATCACAGCACATCTACGGGAAGATAGAAGGCATATTCAAGATCGTGATGTGCGAATTTTGCGGCAAACTGTACGTACACACCTAAACCTAGAAATGGCTGCTACCGACGAAATGGTTGCGATCGCACTTGATATCAAACCCGATTATGTAACCCTAGTACCCGAAAAACGCGAGGAAGTTACAACCGAAGGCGGTTTAGATATTGTCGGGCAAATTGGTAGAATGGAAGAGGTTGTTGATAAACTACAATCTGCTGGAATTCCGGTTAGTCTATTTATCGATGCCGAACCTGCACAAATCGAAGCTTCTGTCAAGGTGCAAGCACAATTTATTGAATTGCACACTGGTAAATATGCAGAAGCAAAAGACGACACAACTCGTAAGCATGAGTTAGATATGCTAGCGATTGGGTGCGAACAAGCGATAAAAGCCGGATTGCGAGTTAATGCAGGACATGGACTTACTTATTGGAATGTTTACCCCGTTGCCTGTTTACCGGGAATGGAGGAGTTAAATATCGGACATACAATCATTAGT
>NZ_NTFS01000702.1 GCF_002289455.1 Brunnivagina elsteri CCALA 953 | reverse complement strand
TTGGGTGGCACAACCAGTTCTCGTGGTGAAAATTGCAAATAAGGTTTTAAATCATTTGGACTTGATGGTATTGTTTGAAAACCTTTTTCTTTGTCATAAGTAAAAGACTCTGCATAAACGCGAGCGCGAAATGTTTCATCACTATTATTGGTAATATTAATTATGCCCTTTGCTTGTCCTCGACTGCTTTGGGCTTCAATTATCATTGGGGATAAACTCACCTGAGCTTGAGCAGTTCCTGCCCATAAGATAACTGTAGATAATAATCCAGTGCAAAATGACAATGTAGAGCGTATCTGCATAGAGAATAATCCCGTTTTTAGACTAGAAATTAACATTATTAATCCTATCTTTATTTATTAATTAAGATTTATATCAAATGACTTTATTTTTTAAATAAAGTTTCGATTTACTAATTATATCAAGTCTGTTTAATTGTCCAGAATCCCTTATACTCGTACGTACAGAGTTTAATTAATAGCTTCCCTTATTCATTTCTTCAGTATTCACTCCGAACTTTTCCGTAAATACTAATTAGCGATTCTTTTGTAGCAATATTTATCTATGAATGTTAACCGTGTAATCTACAGTATTTAACTAAAGTATTGATAAATTCTGAAAAACAAGAACCCCGACCTTTTGAAAAAGTCGGGATTCTAATGAAAAATTGGGCTTCTTTCTTGACTGAAAGCAATTTACAGAGGTGCAGCAGTAACTACTACCTCGTAACTATAACTTCCAACTTGGGGTGATGCAACTGTATCTGCTGTCATTGATACAGTTACATCTTCATTTATACCAGTGCTTGTAACTGAAACACCTGTACCCGTATCAGTTGTAGTACCAATAGATGTAGTTAATGTAGCAATATTGTTGGTTGTTGTTTCACCAGTACCTGGTAATTGTGTAGGAGCAGCAACTGTAAGAAGTGCAGACCCGTTGCAGTTAATATTAACAGAGGCTGGAGTAGTAGTTTCAAGTCCATCGTCAGCACCATTAACTGCTAAAACTCCTACTGTAGGAGTAGTTCCCCAGACACAAGTGTTACCCAAACTAACGCCAAACTGAACAGTCGCATCTACAGATGGTCCTGGTGCTGCTTTCGCACTACCTACAAAACCAAAACTACCAGCTAACAAAACAGCAGAAACTAACAAAGAACGACGCAACATAATTGAATCCTCAAATATCTAAAAGAAACGGGTTATAAATCGAAAAAACACAAACGAATCTCTCAATGTCCAAAATGACATCAAAATAGAAATTGACTTTTAAAATCCCTGCAATCCAGTCAGCAAGGTATATTTAATACAGCCTAAAATTTAAAGCTGTTATCCGTTATTAATCACCTCTCAGATTCGACAAAAGCAGATATCTGGTAATGTCAAAATCTTGAAATAATCAAGATATCGAGTATAAAATCAAGCTAAAACTTGGGTCAGAGACTAAAGCAATACACTTGTCTTAGCCTTCACTAAGCTTGTAATTAGCACGATTAGTGACTAACCTCACTTAGTTGCTTTATACTCATCTTTTACTTTCGACTTGCAACCAATTTAAGCCATCGAAACCAATAATAGCTATCGTGAGAACACTGAAATTATCAAATCGGGTTCAAGAGCCATCTTTAGATATTTATGCGGAAGTTATAATTATGGCTCTTCCGTAGATGTTATGCTGAAATTTAAACAAGAATTCATAATTTGCCTTTAATAGCAAGACTCTTGGGGAT
>NZ_NTFS01000701.1 GCF_002289455.1 Brunnivagina elsteri CCALA 953 | reverse complement strand
GATATAAATAGACCATAAAATGATTACGTAGACGGAAAAACTAGATAAATATATAGACCCTATTGTGGCTGAGTTTGTGAAAAAATAGCTCTACAGACGAAAAAGCTTTATTCTTGTCACTGTATAAGATTATATCTAAATCAAATAAGTATATGAGATTTAAGGCATTATTGATTTCCTGTAATAAAATCTGTACACTGTCCTCGAATATACATTCATTATTTGCTAAAGTGGCGACATCTACCAACTAAAAACTTATATAACTGTGAAGTCGGCTAATGAAGCCAAAAATTTTTGATTGCCACAATCTTTCTTTTTCAAGACATTCCTCCAAGCTTTATCTGTTGTTGTCTGCTGCTTCCACCTCCATGTTCTGGGTGTTAGTCGCGACTCAAGCAAGCTTTGCACAGGTAAATTTTGCTAACCAACAAGCTAATAATTCCCAGTTTGATGCTGCGGGATTGTTGCCTGTTCCGAAGTTACCAGCAGCAAGTAATCAAGCGACTTCCGGTTTAATCGCAGTTCCACCACCAGGGGAATCGCTGTCTAATCAAGTTCCTACAGCTAGTAATAGTTTTGCTTCATCAAATTCGGTGATGAAACCAGAATTGTCATCAAGTCAAAATATTAATCAGTTAGAAAATTCATTTATTTATCAAGGAAGACAAGGGAAAAAAGCTACATCTCATACCAGTCAGGCTTTTACGGCAAAAAAGCAAAATTTAACTAATTCATCCACAATAGGGTCTATATATTTATCTAGTTTTTCCGTCTACGTAATCATTTTATGGTCTATTTATATCAAATAAGCATGAGCGAAAGCTTTCAGAAGTTCTGGACAAAGACTGTACTTACCGGGATTTCTCTAGTGTTGCTAGCTACCAGCTATGGTTGCACTCAGAAGGCAGAGAATGAAGTCAAGTTAGAGATTAAAAATGTACAATCCACAGGTAGCAACGGACAGTACAAGGTAATTGGTAGTACCAACCTGCCCAAAGCCAGTCGAATTGCGATCGCGGCAGTACGTTATCTGCGTCCAGCAAATGAAGAGCAAACCATTGACTCAAATACGGATATAAACATCAACCGTTCAATTCTCGATCGCCAGGTGATTAAGGTTAATGATAAAGGAGAATGGGAAGCAAATCTAAATATTTGGCAAGTTACCCCAAATGGTAGCTACCAAGAGGTTTGGCAAGTAAATCAAGCGCAAACAACACTCACTCCTGAAAGCGATGTGACTTTCACCGCAACTTTCGATCCTGGAAGTCAAGCTAATATCACCGAAAAGCCCAGCAATGAGAAAATACAAGAATCTCAACCACAAATTCAAGAACTTGAAGGTAAATCCCTCCGCTTTAGCGATAATGGTGAAAAGTACGTCCAAGCAAGCTTGTCACAATCTGTTTCATTACCCATCGCTAAAACCACACCACCACAACAACAAGCCGAAGATATTAATGGTGGATGGGGAGACAGATACATAATTAAACCGGAAGCGATCGCATCTGGTTCTGCTCCAGCTCCACCCACAAAATCCAGACAAAACACCGCACCTCTAAAAGCTTCGGAGTTTTTACGCTAAGGGAACACTTCTGAAATAAATTCTCCCCCGATTTCTTTCGATATCCCGGAAATTATCCCCCCCCTTTCCAAGGCAGGGCTGTTTCGTTCCCTTTTAAACAGGATTTGTCAAGATAGTTAGCGATAAATATCTAAGTAAGGGTGGCGATT
>NZ_NTFS01000700.1 GCF_002289455.1 Brunnivagina elsteri CCALA 953 | reverse complement strand
TAATCTTGTATCAGCTTGGAATAAAAAGGATTGAAACCCTTATTTTGATTGGGTTTTAACTTATTCAGCAAGCCCTAATTAATGATGTTAACGGTGTTATCAGCACTCAAGTCATTAATGAAGTTTGTTCTGTTTTAAAAAGAAAAGCCTCATTTACAGAATTAAAAATTAAACAAGTTATCGAATCTTTCTATAGTCGGGTTGCTGTAGTAGAGCTAGATAGTCAAATACTTATACACGCAACCGAATTACGGACTCGATACAGTTTTTCGTTTTGGGACGGTTTAATTGTTGCGAGTGCATTATCTGTAAATACTGACATCATTTATTCAGAAGATATGCAAGATAGCTTACTCATTGAAGGAAAAATCACAATTATTAATCCTTTAAAATAACTTATTTCTGTCGTGCGATATGCCAAAGACATTAAGCTCCGCTTATCGCATTTTGTTTGTAGGGATGTGCGTTAGCGTACTCCGAAACGGAGAAGCAAGCTACGCTATACGCGTTCCCGTAGGGTAGCTATCCGCAGGAATCGCGTTTTGGTTTGTTTGGGATGTGCTTAACGCCCTTGGCGTTAAGCTCCGCTTATCGCTTTTGGGTTTTGGTGAGAAGTGCGATCGCATTCAATTTACAAAATGAGATAGGATTTAGAAAGTGATATATACAGCTTCTCACGCGATCGCCTGATTTTATGCAAAAAATAGATATTACCAACACATCCGTTACCATAAATCAACTGATTAACCAAGTTAAAAATGGCGAAGAAATAGTGATTATTAGTCATGGTAAGCCCATAGCTCGCTTGTCATCAATCTCACATATCCTTCAACCTTTAGCATCTCGCCATAAACTGAGAGCTACCCAACCTCAAGCATTAACCAGCAATCTCGAAATCATCCAAAGTTTACGCCAAGAGGCAAGATATTGATCTACATAGACACAAGCTTTCTTGCACCTTTCTACATACAAGAAGCAACCAGTGCATCAGTTGAGACAATCCTGCTTAATATTCCTATCGTTTGATTAGCTATTAGTGATTGGACAACAGTCGAGTTTACCAGCCTTGTGTCCCGTCGTGTTCGCATGAGCGAGTTGAATTTAGAACAAATGGAAGCGGTAATACACTCATTTAAAGAAGATTTAGACCAATCTTACACAGTTTTCACGGTGACAACTGCTGATTTTATTCTCGCAGCCGAATTTATTCAACAATGGGAAACTGGGTTGAGAGCAGGAGATGCTTTACATTTAGCGATCGCTCGCAATCGCAGCGTAGAAAATCTTCTCTCACTCGATCGTGGACTTATTAATGCTGCTTGACAATTAAGCATTTCCTCAGATTCTGGTGGACTTCTTTAGATTGAAGTATGAATTATCATCGCTTTTGGTTTTGTGGGGTGCTATAAACATATCCCCGACTTCTAGGGAATAATGGGGTGATAAGCAAAACATAAACGAAGAAGTCGGGGATATTTGTGCCGTGCGCTTTTGGGTTTGGGACTCAGCTCAACTTTGGCGAAGCCGCTCCGGAGGAGCTAGTTATCGCATGTGGTTTTGGTGGGAGTGCGATTGGGTTTTGGTGGATGTGCGATATGCCCTTGGCATTAAGCTCCGCTTATCGCAACCAAACGACTCGTTGATTGTTTGATAAACTTGTCTTAATTGTTCTACAGTAAGCTGCTACGCAGCTTAATTGTATAATAGGGAATTAAGTAACTAAGCTTTTATCAGCCATATGCCAGCAAAAAACCATCTTTCTCA
>NZ_NTFS01000070.1 GCF_002289455.1 Brunnivagina elsteri CCALA 953 | reverse complement strand
TGTCTCATATTCTATAATGCAGTCTGTACCAATTTACATTCTGATTTTTTTTCTACCCCGATTTACCGAGCGGATACATAAAATCTACTACTTAGTATTAATTTTGAGAAAATGGGATTTTAATAAATCACCTACACCGAAGTACTCAAAGGCGATCGCGAATTGCTAAATCTCTCAGGAGTTACCTTTGCTTGCGACTGCGGCATATTTACATTCAAAATCTCCATGTTGAACCTGTACCCAACATTACGAATAGTTTGAATCAAACTTGGTTGACGTGGATCGAGTTCCACCTTTTTCCGCAACGATAATACATGTGTATCTATTGTCCGGGGATTATCAATCGCATCAGGCCAAGCACGACGTAAAAGTTCCGAACGACTCAGCGCTATCCCCCCAGCTTGAGCTAACACATAAAGTAAACTAAATTCCTGCGGTGTTAAGTCAATAAATTCACCTTGAAAACGAACCCGACGCTGGACTAAATCGATTTGTAATGCCCCATAATCCAAATAAGCTGGTGCCGCAGGAGTTCTGTTGCGACGAATTAATGCCTCTACCCGTGCCAAAAATTCCTGCATCCCAAAAGGTTTACTCAGGTAATCATCAGCACCAGCCTTAAGTCCAGCAACAATATCACCCTCACTATTGCGAGCTGATAACATTAAAATTAGTGGTTGCTGTTGCTGATATAGCCAACGGCAAAACTCCATACCATCACCCTCTGGCAAATCGGCATCAAGAATAACTAACGTTGGTTGATTGCTTAAAAAAACTTCCCTTGCTTGATAAATACTCGCAGATTGATGTACTCGATAGTTCAGCTGTTGCAAGTGCCAACCTAACAAAGACCTCAGATGGGGATTTCCCTCAACGATTTCAATACAAACCGAACCCACAGCGTCAAGACCCCTTAGCATCTATGAATTTACAAAGTATCAAAGCCTAGTCACTTGGTTTTGTAACCGTTGCTACTTCACATCCAATAAGTTTTCTACTAAATGATATTTATACTCCCAATATTGGGAATCCACCCCTTACCCAAAGCGGAGTTAGTCAATAATCAATCAAGACCTCAAGAATTGTTAAGATTTAATTATATTTGCCTTGTGTATTATACGACTTTGATGATGGAGAGCGTATTGTCCAAGTAAATAACTCGAATATATTTATTTTTGTTACAATTTATTAGACCATTAGCCAAATTGTTGCCTTGAATACACTTTAACCCAAAGCATTAAGCTTAAAAACTTATTTAGATGAGGTTTTCCTGAAAAGCGCCTACCTTCATTGAATAATACAAAGAGGTTATAATTCTTTCACAAGTCAATCATCTACTCAGCAACTTTCCATGCATAATAGATAAAAACAAACAAGCCTAAAAACAACAAAACCAACCATTCAATTCACCAAGCTCTGGAATAGGATGGAGTTGAACGGTAGCTACTTTTAGATATTCTTCACAAGGGAGATAATGTCGGCTTTGAATTGATGTCAGACTACAAAGAAGTAATACTTCACTTTATTAGCTCAGATATTTTACAATCCTCATTCCAAATATATCTCTACAGCAGTTATGCTCCAAGACACACAAACCATTCGCTATTACCAAAAACTCACCGACACCTTCGTCGAGCTATGGAATCGCGGTTATCGCACGGATGATATGCGGATGTATTTAGATGGCTACCTCGCTGCCCTGCGAAATAGCAATGCTATTGAACCATATTTGATTCATCGTTTAGAGGAAGAAGCAATGCGCTATTTGTACGATGTCTCAAACTTTGCGATCGCAATGCCGCAACCGGAACCAGAACCCCGCTATTACTAAGCTTTTTTACCTGGTCATTATGAGCCAAATTTTTGATTAATGCGGGCGATCATAACATCACATCTGCTCTAATGACTAGTGCCAAATGTATAAATTTTGGAAATACGAAATTGGAGACTCAATCTAGGCTGTTGACTTTGTACCTTTTTGGGGGTTAGATTTTCATCCAATATCTGTGATATAACTTGTCCCTTGTCTCCGGCAAGGAATACAGCGTTGGAGGAACCCCACCTCCAGTCTGGACAAGAGGTAGAGCCTCTGGCAATGCATTCCCAGCCAGAGACTGGGAACGAGATGCGACACAAAAATTGTATGAGCCAAAAGCGTAAAAATTCCATCAAAGTCAACAGCCTAGACTCAATCTGTCTTCAATTATAAATTGGGAGTTTTTCAGCAGAAAATTCTCTAAAATAAAACCCAGCCACATTGTTATTGCACTATAACGGCTGGGTTTTTTCGATTCAGCTTTTTCGATTCAGCTTTTTCGCTGTACGGATGCTACGAAGCTAAAGCTACTTCAACCATTTGTTGTAATTCACCCGATTGGTACATTTCAATCAAAATATCAGAACCACCGACAAATTGACCATTCACATAAACTTGGGGAACTGTGGGCCAGGTAGAATATTCTTTAATACCTTGACGAATATCAGAGTCAGCCAAAACATCTACTGTTTCAAAAGGCACTCCCAATGTATTCAGTATCTGGACGACATTGTTAGAGAACCCGCACTGGGGCATTAATTTGTTTCCCTTCATGAAAACCATGATTTTATTTTGGGTAACTAAATTATCAATCCGTTCTTTAATTTCAGGTGTCATGTTCTTTCTCTTACGATTGGACTAGCTGCTTAAATTATGTAGTAGGTTTTGGGCATTGGGCATCGGGATAAATTACCACTCATCCATAACCAATAACCATTAGCTATTGACTACTTTGCCAAGTTTCCGGTGTGTATGTTTTCAATGCTAAAGCATGGATTGCCTCGGTAGACATGGCTTCTTGCACGGCACGGTAAACTAATTGATGCTGTTGTACTAGTCCTTTGCCAGCAAACTGCGATGAAACGACAGTCACCTCAAAATGCTCACCATCAGGACTTTGCACGTTTATTTTGGCATCTGGCAACTCTGCTTGGATCATTGCCTCCACTTGCTGCGGATTAATCATCGCAATCCTATAAGAAACAATTTTTAACAGTAGCTAAATTTTAACAAATATTGACTACTAACTTCTGTCATTTTAGGGCATGAAGTAAGTTAATAGCGAATGGTCTGAATATATGTTTTACCTTATGGGAACCATACAGCACTTACGCCTGCTATGAGGTACAGGCACAGTATCAGAAGTTAGGATGGGAAAGGGATGTGGGTAAAACTGGGCTTTATAATAGCCGGAAGTGCTGTAAATAAAATACGTAGAGACATTACATGTAACATCTCTACGTTAAAATGGTATTTTTTTGAGAGCTTGATTACTTTTGGGATGTGCTACCACCACGGGGAAAGGGAGAATCGACAAATCCCAATTCCAAAAGTTGTTGGTAAGCTTTTTTACCCATATCCCTTGTGGGATTTTGGCTTTTGACGATTTGTATGAGTAGAGGAACTGCTAGTTCAGGTTTATTTTGGGAACGATGTACTAGCGCTAGTTGATAGGTAGCTTCATCGCGTAATAGTGCAGTTTCGAGTGCTTTTTTACGCTGGGAATCAGCTATGCGGTTATCAATTCCAGAAAAACTGGAAGTAAGTTCTTGGTAGAAGTTGGATAGCTGGTTAAAAACAGTTCGTGCTTCTTGAAGTTTCTTAGCTGCGCTATCGAAGTTTTGGGAAGAAACTGCACTTGCCGCTTCACTCATCAGTCGCTTGCCACCATCGATGCTTAACACTGTACTGGTTTGAGACACGGGACGAAGATTGTTCGGGTCGTTGGGGTCAATTGGTTGAGCTTGGTTAGAATTAGGTGTAAGCTTTGGTGTCTGGGCTTGTACCTGTGGTAGCAAGAACAGGGCTGCTATCAGTGATAAGCAAGCAAAGCGAATCAAGGGAACAGTTGTAGCAAATTTCATGGGTTTTTCTGGTGCAACAACTCAATAAAAGTAAATAAAACAAAATGGAAACTTGGGGTATCTTAACTCTGTTTGGGCTTTTGACAAAGCAAAGCTACATACTAAGTTATTACTTTCTTAGACTGGTGGTTGATTTAATCAAGTTCCCGTAGTTATTTTTGATTTTGAGTTGACATTTTTTACAAACTATGAATCTAAATCAATCTAATTTTTCTGCAAGTGTGGGTGTTCCTGCAAATAGCTTGGGGATTATTTTACAGCGTGGTGGTGAAGAGTTAATTTTAGAAAAAGTGAGCGATCGCTTTACAGTTCGTCCCCAGCAGAATCTATCATCACCAGGACAATTAGGATTAAGTATCGGCAAATGGCAGCGTAGCATCCCCCAGGCAAATCTCGAAGTATTTACTGTGGAAGCAAGTCAGCTAGATGCCGCGATCGCAAATGCCCGCAATTCGGAAAATGTCGCTTTTGCCAGTCATGTTTACCAAATTAAAAATAGTAATAGTCAAAATAGTCCCAGTACGTTTGTACATGTGGACGACCAAATTACAATTCAGTTTGCCCTGGGGGTTGACTCTGGCAAAATTAAAACCATTACCGCAGCTTTTAGCTTAGTCGCAGATAAACCCGTTGTCGGGTTAGCGAATACATTTGTATTCCGAGTCGGTAAGGATGCAACAGAGAATCCGATCAAAATCGCCAATAGATTACAGTCTCAACCCGAAGTTTTAGCCGCAGAACCGAATATTATTATCCGTGCCGAACCCCACTATAAACCTCGCGACCTACTTTATCCCGAACAATGGTATCTCAACCACAACAATGGTAGAGAAGTGGCAGCAGGTTCACATATTTCCGTTGAAAAAGCCTGGGATATTACCCGTGGTTTGCGTTCCGTAGTCGTTGCTGTGGTTGATGACTCGTTTGATTTGAATCATCCCGATTTTCAAGGTAATGGAAAAATAGTTGCACCCCTGAATTTGCGGGATAATAATTTTTTACCCCTACCGAATTCAACTGAGACTAGTCACGGAACTGCCTGTGCTGGGGTAGCAGTTGCGGAAGAAAACGGTACTGGTATTGCTGGAGTTGCCCCTGGATGTGCTTTAATGCCGATTCGCACCACGGGGGATTTAGATGACGAATCCATAGAGAAAATTTTTGATTGGGCAGTAGAAAAAGGTGCTAGTGTCATTTCTTGCAGTTGGGGAGCAGCAGCAGTTTATTTCCCTTTGTCCATACGTCAGCGTGCTGCCATTTCCCGTGCAGCTACCCAAGGTCGAAATGGTAAAGGTTGCGTAATTTTATTTGCCGCAGGTAATGCCAATCGTCCAATTAATGGCAGCGTCAACGAGAAAAATTGGGTAAAAAATGTTTTGAATGGAAATACAAAGTGGCTCAGTGGATTTGCAGTACATCCCGATGCGATCGCAGTCTCAGCTTCCACTAGTTTTGGCAAGAAGGCAGCTTACAGCAATTGGGGGACAAATATTTCAGTTTGCGCTCCAAGCAATAATGCACCACCAGGAATGTGGTTCCAAACGACGGGCTATATTTACACCCAACCAGGGATTGCAGTATCCTTACCAGGATTAGGGGTTTTGACTGCCGACCAATTGGGTGCTGCGGGTTACGACAAAGAGGACTTTACTAGAGACTTTGGGGGAACTTCGAGTGCAACACCTGTGGTTGCGGGAGTCGCAGCATTAGTATTATCAGCAAATCCTGACTTGACAGCACCACAGGTAAGAAAAATTTTACAGGATACCGCAGATAAAATTGTCGATACCGAACCCGATCCCCAATTAGGAATGAGGGCAGGAACCTACGACAATAGCGGTCATTCCCAATGGTTTGGATATGGTAAGGTGAATGCTTTTAAAGCGGTGCAAGCAGCCCAGCAGTTACGTGTGACGGGTGTTACAGGTGCGGTTGCAGCGAAGGAAATTATTGGACGGAATAATAATAAATTGGCGATTCCAGATAATGACAGGCAAGGAATCCGAAGTATAAATATTATTACTGAGACTAGTTTAGTCAGAGATATTCAAGTGACAGTTAGTATTACCCACGATTTTCTGGGTGATTTAGAAATTTATTTAATTGCGCCGAATAATCAAACATGTTTATTACAAAGCCGTACTTTAGGTCGTCGTCAGGAATTACAACAAACTTACGAAGTGCGATACTCCGTCGGAGTCGCTACGCGATCGCATCCAATTTTATCGCAATTACTGAATATTCCAGCTAGGGGACGTTGGACACTTTGGGTAATTGATTATGTAGAGCAAGACAAGGGAACACTGAATAGTTGGGAATTAAAATTGGGAATTTAGGTTAGTGGTTAATGGTTAATTATTTTTAGTAATACAGTTAATAATTATTTTCCATTAACAATTAGCAATTAACAACTAACAAACAATAATTCACAAATTCGTTTCCGTAAAGCTGCGATCGCTTAATTGTTGCATTGACTTGCCGACATCCTGCATGAGAGAGTTTGCATCCTTTTTGATGCAACCGCTAATATAATCGGCAACCTGAATTGGTTCACCAATATTAATACATACATTTGTACCCCGACTAGGGTTGGTTTGGCTGTAGTCAATACTGATAGGAAGAATCTGCACACCTAAATTCGAGTTATTGACTTCAGCAGTCAAAGCCAAACGGGAAATTCCCGGTTTGAGAGGATGAAGTTCACCTTTGCGAATTCCTCCCTCTGGGAAAATTACTAGCATTTCACCATTTACCAACAAATCAACAGCATGGCGAAGAGTCGTTATTGATGGACGCTTGAGATTCACAGGAAACCCACCTAAGTGTTTAATAAACCATCCTTGTAAACCATTGCATTCTGTGACTGTTACCATAAATCGCAGGTCGCGTCCAGTGATGCAACGTCCTGCCGCATAGGGAACTAACAAAGCATCCCAGCGCGAGCGATGGGTAGGAGCAAAAATAACTGGACCAGTTTTTGGGATATTCTCTTGTCCTGCGATCGCAATTCTTCCAAAGAATAAAGGCAAAATCAAATGGCGACCCAAAAAATAAGCCAAAGGACTCAACCAAGGGGACACTTGTGAGGTAGGATAAGCAACCTGGGCAACCTGGGGATGAACAGCACTCTTGGTCGCTTGATTCTTAGTAGATTGAGTCTTGGTAGATTGAGTTTTGGTAGATTGAGTCTTGGTAGATTGAAAAAGGCTCCTACCTGAAGAAGGGAGAAATTGGATCATAACGACGGCTGCTGATTGTTGGGTAAGATGTGATAAAAACATTGATTAGATACACCGTAGATTTTCTTCCCTAACTTTTGTCACACCAGCTGGACAGTTTTACCTCTGTCCTTTAAGTTGTACTATGTCGTCGATTGGCAAACCACTCTTGTAATTGCTGACGGCAACTCGACTCCAGGATGCCTCCAATCACACGCAATTTATGATTGGAAGCCCCACTGTCGGGAATATTAGCGACTGTTCGCACCGCACCAGTTTTGGCATCATCCACTCCATAAACAAGAATTCCGATCCGGGCTTGTACTATCGCACCAGCGCACATCGGGCAGGGTTCGAGGGTTACGTAGAGAGTACATTCATGTAAACGCCAATTTTGCAACCGCTTTGCTGCTCTCCTCAACGCTACAATCTCCGCATGGGCAGTTGGATCGCAGTCGCGTTCTTTACGATTTTCCCCTTCTGCGATTAACTCCCCTTGGGAATTAACAATGACAGCACCTACAGGAATATCACCTGCATCACCTGCGAATTTAGCTAATTGTAGAGCTTTCATCATCCATTGTCGATGTATAAGATACTCTGAGTATTCAAATGACATTTTTTTATAATAATTTTAGAAAAATGCTTATTCTAAAAGATTTGTAGGCAACAAGAACGGGCAATTCGATAGTTGTCAAAGTAAGTAGCCAAAATTGAATTTAATCAGAAAACTATACCTTGCCTCCCAGAATGCCTAATACCCTATTCCCCAATTAACAATAAATCGAGTTCTCCTTTACTGTCGAGTTCATAAAGGTCATCGCAACCGCCAATGTGTTGGTTGTTAATAAAAATTTGTGGTAGTGTGCGGCGATTGTTAGCACGTTCTGACATTTGAGTACGGGCTGTTTCATCTCCATCTATTTTATACTCAGTAAAATTTGCGCCTTTCCACCAAAGTAGGATTTTAGCGCGGATGCAGTAGGGGCAAGTCTGCCAAGTGTAAATTTCGATGTTTGCCTTAATACGTTCAGGCTGGCGACCGAGAAGGGAATTGAGGAAATTTAGCATGTTATGAAAATAAATTTATTTGTGAACGGTTAATACATAACCATGAAAATAAAACTACCATTTAAAATGCTTGAAAAGCTTATACAGTAATCTTTTTCCTTTTGCCTGTTTGCAGTAATCTGTGCTGGGGAGCAACCATAGGATTGCTCAACAAAATTATATACAGATTAGGGTATTTGGTGGTTTAGGTAAAGCTTTGTATCGCTTATAGTAAAGATTAGTTCCTCGAAGTATCCGCCCTTTGGTAGACTTGAAAACTGAAATGGCTGTTGGAAACGGCGCAAAATCAAGCTATTGCGAGGGCAGACTCTGTGGAAAATACTCTTGGGTTAGAAATTATTGAGGTAGTTGAGCAAGCAGCGATCGCTTCTGCTCGTTGGATGGGTAAAGGTGAGAAAAACATCGCCGACGAAGTTGCAGTGGAAGCAATGCGCGAACGTATGAATAAAATTCACATGCGTGGACGTATTGTAATCGGGGAAGGCGAACGGGACGATGCCCCTATGCTTTTCATCGGTGAAGAGGTGGGTATTTGCTCCCGTACTGATGCCAAAGATTTTTGTAACCCCGATGAATTAATCGAAATTGACATCGCTGTTGACCCCTGCGAAGGTACAAACTTGGTTGCATACGGTCAACCTGGTTCAATGGCTGTATTGGCAATTTCTGAAAAAGGTGGTTTGTTTGCTGCACCAGATTTCTACATGAAGAAATTGGCTGCTCCTCCAGCTGCGAAGGGCAAAGTGGATATTAACAAGTCTGCTACAGAAAACTTAAAGATTCTTTCTGAGTGTCTAGACCGTTCCATTGAGGAACTGGTTGTGGTCGTGATGAAACGCGAGCGCCACAATGATTTAATCAAAGAAATCCGTGAAGCAGGTGCAAGAGTCCAGCTTATTTCCGATGGTGACGTTGGTGCTGCGGTATCTTGTGGATTTGCTGGTACAAATATCCACTGTTTGATGGGTATTGGTGCGGCTCCCGAAGGTGTAATTTCGGCTGCGGCAATGCGGGCTTTGGGAGGTCACTTCCAAGGGCAACTGATTTACGATCCAGAAGTGGTTAAAACTGGTTTGATTGGTGAGAGCAAGCAAGCTAACATTGATCGTTTAACCTCAATGAATATCAATGACCCTGATAAAGTTTACGATGCTCATGAATTAGCATCGGGTAACACAGTCTTGTTTGCGGCTTGTGGTATCACACCTGGTAACTTAATGCAAGGTGTTCGTTTCTTCCACGGAGGTATGAGAACTCAAAGCTTGGTAATTTCCAGCCAATCGAAAACTGCCCGCTTTGTGGACACGATTCATATGTCTGAAGAATCAAAAGTGATCCAACTGCATTAATTAATTAGGGCAATGGGCAAGGGGTAATGGGCAATTAGTAATTCGTAATTTGTAATTAGTAATTCGTAATTTGTAATTACTAATGTCCTATTCCCCATGCCCAATTACAAAACACTGTTAGGATATTACGTTTTAGCAAATGAATATAGCAGTAGTAGGCTTAAGCCATAAAACCGCAAGCGTTGAAGTTCGGGAAAAATTGAGTATTCCAGAAACAATGGTTGAAAGCGTGATCGCACAGCTTCTTAGTTATCCTCATATTGAAGAAGTCGCTATTCTCAGCACTTGTAACCGTTTGGAAATTTATATTGTTGCCCACGAAACCGAGATGGGGATTCGCGAAGTCACGCAGTTTCTTTCCGAACACAGTAAATTACCTATAACCTCGTTGCGATCGCATTTATTTATGCTGCTCCATCAAGATGCTGTCATGCATGTAATGCGGGTTGCTGGGGGTTTAGATAGTCTCGTGCTTGGTGAAGGTCAAATCCTTGCCCAAGTCAAAAATACCCACAAGCTAGGGCAGCAATTCAATGGGATAAAAACCATTTTAAATCGATTATTTAAACAAGCACTTACAGCCGGAAAACGAGTCCGAACTGAAACTAACATTGGTACGGGTGCTGTGTCTATTAGTTCGGCTGCTGTCGAATTAGCACACCTGAAAGTAGAAAATTTAAGTGGCTGTGCGATCGCAATTCTCGGTGCGGGAAAAATGTCGCGGTTACTTGTGCAACACTTGGTTTCTAAGGGTGCTAGACAAATTTGTATTGTTAATCGTTCCCTTGGACGTGCCCAGGAACTTGCCAAAACCTTCTCTGATTATCCAATTACAATCCATCTACTCACTGAGATGATGGCAGTAGTTTCCGAATGCGACATAGTATTTACTAGCACTTCTGCAACTGAACCAATTCTCGATCGCGCTAAGTTGGAAATGGTAATCGAGCCAAACCGTAGTTTGATGCTTTTTGATATTTCTGTACCCCGCAACGTCCATACTGATGTGAATGAACTCGAACATGTTCAAGCATTTAATGTTGATGATTTGAAGGCTGTAGTTGCTCAAAACCAAGAGAGTCGTCGCAAAATGGCACAGGAAGCAGAAGTACTTTTGGAAGAAGAAGTAGAAGCTTTTGATATTTGGTTACGTAGTTTGGAAACTGTAACTACTATTAGCTGTTTGCGTAATAAAATCGAAACTATCCGCGAACAAGAATTAGAAAAAGCTCTATCACGTTTGGGTTCAGAATTTGGCGATAAACATCAAGAAGTCATCGAAGCTTTAACAAAAGGTATTGTTAACAAAATTCTACATGACCCAATGGTACAGTTACGCGCCCAACAAGATGTAGAAGCTAGACGTAAATGTATGCAAACGTTGCAAATGTTGTTTAACCTGGATGTAGAGGAGATATTTAGTTAATGGTTAGGGAACTGAATTAAATAAAATATGACTCTTGATTGTGTAAATTGATGTTGGCTTACTACCAAGAATTGGACTTATTTAAACAATATTACTGGTTATTCAGTAGTATGACACCACATCAGAATTTTTCGTTATCCCATGCAATTGTAGGGGTGGGGTATTCCCACCCTTTCCATAGTTTTATGGGAAAATGAAAGATATAACACCCAATTTGCCAGCAATATCCTTAAAATAAATTGGGGATATGAATGCAACAATTCAAAACATTATGAAGCGAAGCATTAGATTGATATTATTGCTATTGGGCATGTGGCTAATTTTTGACTTAGTTTCACGTTTAACAGCAGAAATTTTATGGTTTCGTGAAGTTGGATATTTACAAGTTTTGTTGTTGCGCTTAAGTACAAAACTATGGCTGTGGATTGGAATATTTTTTTGCACAGCTAGTTTTTTACTATTCAATTTGATGATTGCGAAACGATTTAAGTATGGAAAAAGAGGAGAAGAGGTAAAAAATAAAGGTGGGAAATTAATAAATAATACCTCCTACCAACTCAAATTACGCTTTCTCTTTCCTGCCGTCATTATTCTGAGTGGGATTGCATCTTTAGTAATTGCTTATTACAGCCAGGAAGCTTTGAGGATTTGGCAGCCAAATCTAGAATTACCAACTAAAAAATTAGAATTTTTAAAGCCATTGGCGGAATTTGGAGAGATTTTGGGATTTAAGCAAACTTTTTTTCCAATCCTCCAAATTGGCTTATCTTTATTAACTATATTGGTAATTTTAGTATTTCATGAATTTAGTTTGTATGCTTTCGCCTTTATTCTAAGTTCCTTGCTCGCATTTATATTTTCAAATTATTGGGATAAATTTCTACAGTTTTTTAATAGTATTAGCTTCAACAAGAGCGAACCATTATTTAATATTGATATTAGCTTTTACGTCTTTTCCCTACCAATTTTAGAACTGCTGCAATCCTTATTTCTGGGAACATTTTTATTTAGCATTGCCGCAGTTGGATTAATTTACTTACGTTCAGCAAATAGCCTCAGCGAAGGAAACTTTCCCGGTTTCTCCATATTACAACGACTGCATTTAGACACCTTAGGTTGTTTATTTATGCTTTCGATTGCCCTACGCTACTGGCTTTTGCGTTACTCCTTACTTTTCTCCCAACGGGGAGTTAATTATGGTGCTAGCTTCACATCCGTCAAGGTTCAGCTACCAATTTACACAGCACTGACTTGGTTAGCGATCGCGATCGCATTTTATCTCCTCCTACGAATCCTCAGTTTATATCGAGCCATCAGGAGAAAGGAAACAAAATTACAGCAGAGACAAAAAGCCAGAAGTTATTTCTCTCCTTCCCCCATTTCCTCCGTTTTTCCTTATCCCCGTCATCTAATATATTTTCTCACTGCATATTTTACAATTGCAGGAGCATCTGGGGAAATCTTACCTTCCCTTGTACAGCGCTTTATCGTCCAACCAAACGAACTCAGCTTAGAACTACCCTACATTAAACGTACTATTGCCCTGACTCGACAAGGATTTAAATTAGACGATATTGAAACGGAAACTTTTGCTCCACAAGGAACATTAACATCTGCTGACTTAAAAAATAATGCCTCAACAATTCGCAATATTCGACTTTGGGATGTCCGTCCATTGTTAGATGCTAACCGTCAATTGCAGCAAATTAGACCATATTACCAGTTTCCCAGTGCAGATATTGACCGCTACAACTTACTTAGAGAAGGGGGAACCGAGAGACAACAAACCATTATTGCTGCACGAGAATTAGATTCTCAGGGTTTACCCAAACAAGCACAAACTTGGGTCAATCAACATTTAATTTATACACATGGTTACGGTTTTACATTGAGTCCAGTTAATAGCATTGGTGTGGGTGGATTACCAAATTACTACGTTCAGGATATTGGGGTTACAGATGCAAGTCAACAGGGTTCCTTGAAGTTATCGAGCGAAGTCATTCGTGATAGTATTCCCATTGGTCAACCGCGTATTTACTACGGTGAAATCAGTAATAATTACGTGATGACGGGTACAAAAACGAAAGAATTAGACTATCCCAGTGGTGGAGATAATGCTTACAACGTTTATGACGGTAGAGGGGGAGTTTCAATTCGTTCTATATGGCGAAAGTTATTTTTTGCTGAGTATCTCAAAGATTGGCAAATGTTACTGACGCGGAATTTTACCCCACAAACTAAACTACTATTTCGCCGTAACATTAAAAATAGAGTCAAAGCGATCGCACCATTTTTACGTTATGATCGCGATCCTTATTTAGTTGCTGCTGATGGAGGAGGAACAACTTTAACAGGGGAAAAGACTTATTTATACTGGATTATCGACGCTTACACCACAAGCGATCGCTATCCCTATTCGGAACCGGGAAGTGATAAATTTAATTACATTCGCAATTCTGTAAAAGTCGTTGTCGATGCCTACAATGGTAGTGTCAATTTTTACGTTGCCGATAGTAGCGACCCAATAATTACATCCCTAACCAAAATCTTTCCCAAGCTTTTTCAACCACTCGATGCCATATCCGCAAGTCTCCTTCGTCATATTCGCTACCCCTTGGATTTATTTGCCGTTCAAAGCGATCGCTTACGAACTTATCACATGACTGACCCCCAAGTATTCTACAATCGTGAAGACCTCTGGGAGATACCAACGGAAATTTATGGTAGTAAACCCCGTTCAGTCGAACCCTATTACCTAATTACAGAACTACCAACGGCAAAAAGCGAAGAATTTATCTTGCTGTTACCTTTTACACCAACACAGCGCCCAAATTTAATCGCTTGGCTAGCTGCACGTTCCGATGGTCAAGAATACGGAAAATTGTTGTTGTACGAATTTCCCAAACAGCAGTTAGTTTACGGACAAGAACAAATCGAGGCTCTAATAAATCAAGATCCAGTAATTTCCCAACAAATCACCCTCTGGAACCGGGAAGGTTCACGAGTCATCCAAGGAAATTTACTCGTAATTCCCATCGAACAATCCCTACTCTACGTGGAACCTTTGTATTTAGAAGCCGAACAAAATAGCGTTCCTACCTTAGTGCGGGTAATCGTCGTCTACCAAAACCGTATCGTCATGGCTGAAACCCTAGAACAGGCTCTCGCTGCAATTTTTCAACCGATTAAACCCACAACTCCCGCAATTATTCGTCCGGTACAGTAGATAAATTCTCAAATTACCCCAAATAAAACAACCCTACCCTTAACAAAGGGAGGGAACTGGATTTTTATTTTCCACCCTTGAAAAGGGTGGTTAGGGGGGATTCATTCTTGTTTTGTACGTACATATCGATTGAACAATAGACAGATATTTGACCTAACTATCTCCACAACTATTCAGTGACTTTTAATATTCTAATAGTTAGATTATGAATTACTTATATATGTGACTATTGCCAAAACTGAAATTTTGATATTTTAAGTGTTTTTTTCGTCATTTCTAACATTGAAATATAAAGAACTAATTAAGAAACTAAATTTTCCTCTGAAAAAGACTAGAAAATGGACGATTGATAGCTACAAAAATACACAAAAGTAAAAAAATAATGCTGCACAAAAGGGGGACAGCAGCGCAATTAAATTCATTTCTAATTCGACGAATATCGAATCAATGATACCAAAGTATGAATAGTGAAAAATTTCAGATTTTGCTGCGCTTTTTCAAAGTGTTAGCAGATGAAAGTCGCTTAAAAATTGTCGGAATTTTGTCAAATCAAGAATGTAGCGTTGAAGAACTAGCTGCCCTACTGCAATTAAAGGAGCCAACTATATCACATCATTTATCAAGATTAAAAGAATTAAATTTGGTTCATATGCGTCCAGATGGAAATGCTCATTTATATAAGTTAGATAATGAGGTATTGCAAAATCTTAGTCAGGAAATTTTTACTCCTGAAAAAATATCTTCTTTGGTTGAGAATGTCAATATAGAAGCATGGGAAAACAAAGTATTAAAAACCTACATTGAAGGAGATTTTCATAATTCCGAAGAACCCCAACGTCTCAAGGAAATTCCTGCGAGTCGAAAAAAGCGATTTGTTGTTCTCAAATGGTTGGTACTTAAGTTTGATACAAATGTCAACTACCCAGAGCGTGTTGTAAATGAAGTCATCAAGCGCTACCATCCTGACTTTGCAACCCTGCGACGGGAATTAGTTGGTTATCAGCTAATGAACCGAGAAGAGGGGGTTTACTCGCGTTCGCGAAGCGGCATCCTTGATGCATCGCACAAATAATAATCAGACTAGACTTCGACTTATCGGATTTTGTCAAAACGCTTCTGCGGCATTTTGCTATCGTTTCACAACAATAATACTCCCACCATATTCTGATGAATGTGGTGGTTGCTCCATATCGCTTTTCTATTTTGCTCTAATTTTACTTAAAACTTGCTTGCGGTAGATTGGAAAACTTATTAATTCCGTATCCGTAGAAAAATATATACAAAGTATCTTTAAGCCCATAAAAAAAGCATACTTATGTATATTCACGATACTGTTCGTAAAAGTTTTACAAAAAAAATTATATCTTTAATGAAAATGATACAAAAAATGGTTTAATTAGTTATTAGTTTTGTATTAGTAAGTAAAATTTACTTGCGTAATTAATTACCGAATTTTAGTAGATAGGGACTACTGAATCGGCGAATATAGCTTTTCATCAAGGTGCTGTTTTATCAATAACCAACCAGCTAGCAAACTGAATATCAGTATAATTTCGACATGCTCAAAAAAATATTACTCCCAACCGTTGTAATTTCGGGTACATTATTGGCTTCCTTTGCAATACTCTTAGCTACCCAAGGTTCAAAACAAATTGAAATACAACTTGAAAACAAGCAAGTTTTTTATGGTGAACTTAGAGACGTAGTTTCACCACCAGTTGGAGCATTAGTTACTGTCGGAGTGACATTGGGAGCAGCATCATTACTTGGATGGCAGCAATCGAGGAAAAGTAGGTCAGAATTGGAAAAAAAGGTACTCCAGATGCAAAGCCAAATATCTAATAAGGATGCTCAAATTCAAGAACTCAAGGTAGCACCATCAAGTCCAATGCTTTCTAAGTTGGAATGGTTTCTTGATGGAGATGATAATGTAACATCCTCGCAAGATAGTCAAGTTGTTACACGGGAGCTATTAGCACAACCTGCCACAGAACCGGTTGTTAAACCTATTTCCGGATTTGACTATCAAGTGATTACAACTAATCAACCATCATCTCAAAATACTGTTCAAAATACAGTTAAAAGCGCATCATCAAGAGTTGGTTCGACTCAACAAAAAAATAGTTGAACAACAAGTCAATTTGGGACTTTAAAAAATAAAATATCCCGATTGTATATAGTTCTTTTCGTTTGGATGCAACACAAACTAGGGCAAACAACCGTTTGCCCCTATGGTATTTTCGATTGCAAATTATATTTAGATGGTTTAACCGCGTTTAAATAATTTTTGTTGAGTTGTAAAAAAACAAAATGTTGCAATCAAAGCTATGACATTTGTTGGTTCGGAAACTTTGCGTTTTATTGGTGGTGTTGGTAATTTATAACGAATTAAATAAGTTCTCGAATAAAGTTGATTAGTTTGATAAGATTTTCCCGGTTTTGTTGATTCGAGATTATATAAGTAAATTATTTTGCCGTCGATTGTCTCTTGTGTGACTGTACTTGCTTGCTTCGCTTCACTAATCACGTTTTCGACTTCTTGAAACAAGTTAGATTTAATTTTATGTTTAATTTCATCATTTTTACCAAGTATTTTTTGCAAACTTGGTGGTAGTTTTAGTTCTTCGTTTTTTCTAGAGAAAAGACTTACATAATCCCTATTTAACAACTTATTCTGATTGGGTTTATCTGTAAATGAAGTATTCTTAAACGAGTTAGCACATGCAGGGTTAGAAGTGATTGTTCCCACTAGTGCGATCGCGAATATATTTGCGCTAATTATCGTAATTTTGCTGACTTTCACATGCACAGTTATCCTTTTTTATACTAGATTTCTAGTAGCTAGATATTAATTGATTGTATTATCTACAACAATAATAATTCAGTATTATTCTTGTAGTCTAGCTTGGGATTACTGAAAATCAAAGTTACACTAATAAACTTTTCGTGAAGTTCTCATAAAGATTTTACAATTCAAAATTTCTATATACAAAATTTTTATATAGACGACAAAATTTCTATATAGACGACTCACCGAGTCGTCTCTACTTAATACAAAAACTCGGCAATACGTTCTACTGCGGTTTCGAGGATGGATGGATTATGGACAAGGGCAAAACGAACATAACCTTCACCAGATTTTCCGAAACCCGAACCAGGGGAAGCAGCTACACCAGTTTCCTTGACGAGTTTAGTACAAAAATCTACTGAACTGTGGCTCCATACTGAGGGTAATTTTGCCCAGATATACATGGTTGCTGCGGGTGTCGGGACTTGCCAACCGATGCGATTTAATGCAGTAATAAAGGTATCACGACGTTGACGAAAAATATTTACGGCTGTATCAACACCTGTTTGACTGCCAGTTAAAGCCGCGATCGCACCATTCAAAATTCCTTGGTATTGGTTAAAGTCTACTGCTGCTTTAACTTGACGTAGTGCCCGAATTAACTCTGCATTCCCGATCGCATATCCAATCCGGAAACCGCCCATATTGTAAGATTTGGAAAGGGTGAAAAATTCGATGGAGATGGTTTTTTCTCTGTCTGCTTGAAAAATTGAAGGAGCAAAGGAAGTTTTGTCCCCTCTGCCCTCAAATACTAAATCAACATAGGGAAAATCGTGAACGAGGACGATGTTGTGTTTTTGACAGAATGCGACTGCTTCTTGAAAAAATGAAAGTGGCGCGATCGCAGTTGTAGGATTATGTGGGTAACTTAATACCATCATTTTTGATTTGGCGACAATATCGCTGGGAATGTCGGTCAATACTGGTAAAAAATTATTTTCAGCTAGCAATGGCATTGAGTATATTTGCCCAGATGCTAAATAAACTCCACCCATGTGGGAGGGATAACCAGGATCGAGAAGTAAAGCATAATCCCCCGGATTGAGGATAGCTAGGGGTAAATGTGCAGTTCCTTCTTGAGAACCAATCAGGGGTAATACTTCAGTTTCCGCATTTACAGGGATACCAAATTTTTGTTCATACCAATTTGCAACAGCCTTGCGAAATGCCTGGGTTCCGTGAAATAGTAAGTAGCCGTGGGTACTTGGGTCATGTAAAGACTGTGCGATCGCATCAATTACATGGGTTTCTGTGGGTAAATCGGAAGAACCCAGCGATAAGTCAATTAATTCTTGTCCTGCTGACAAAGCTGCTGTTTTAGCGATATCCATATCCGCAAACACATTGGATTGCAAGGGCTGTAGACGTTTTGCAAACTGCATTTTTTAATTAATTATAGTTAGTAGGGGTGGGGAAACCCCACCTTCGCAATTGTCGGGATAATTTATTTGTTAGTATTCCCTAATTTAAATTAGCCTCAATAAAATCCAAAAGCTTCTCTTTGCCGATCGCACCTTCGGTTGCAGCTAAAAGTTGACCATCTCGAACCAACCGAAAAGCGGGCACTCCTTCGATTTGGTACTCCTTAACGGCGACTGGATTTGGATCGACTTCCATTTTGACAATTTTGAGGCGATCGCCATAGTTATTCGCTGCTGTATTGAGAACAGGTGCCATTAATTTACAAGGACCACACCAAGCTGCCCAAAAGTAAACTAACACGGGCTGTTCGGATTTTAAAACTTCAGTTTCAAATTCTGTATCTGTAATAATAATTACACCCGTACTCATCGCAGTCTCCATTCAGGCAGTTTTTTCAAAGTTTATACACCAAATACTCTATCTCAATCTGTTGCTAGGAAACCACTAGAGAGGAAATTTTTGACTTTTTCCCATGCATAAAGAAAAATGCAAGTTTGGGAAAATTGTCTTTTTCTGGGTTCCGACGTTCCCCAGACGCTGCTATCTTGTATATCTATGAAGGTGCTTGGTTCCAATTTTTCCGATCGTAGCTTCAGATGAGTGAAATACGTTTATCTTGCTCCCCTTCCCTACAAGGGAAGGGGTTGGGGGTTAGGTCAGTGTATTATTGGATGCAACCAAAAACCGCCATAGTTCAATTTCTAATACATCCAAAATGTTGAAAAACTCTGGTTTGCTGGGAATGTTAATACTATCCAGCTATTTCATTACTACTATTCCGGCTTCCGCACAACTTCCAAAAGTTCCAGTTGCGGAAGATGTCACTTCATTGGAGCGCAAACCAAATGATGAATCGAGCGCTGCTACAAATTCTCTCAAACAAAGGTTAATGGAATCAAAACGACAGCAATCTCAACAACCTAAACAACCGCAAACCGCACATCGCATGGAAACGAGATGGCGGAAATTTAAGCAAGAATTAGATGTTTTGTTTGGGTTGTAGGGTATTGGGTATTGTTTTCTGATATTCCTTTGTGTTCCTAAATCCTTTGGAAATAAAGACGACCTACCGAAACGATACATCAAAATGAAATATTTAGACGACCCACCGGGTCGTCTCTACCGAAAAAACAAAATCCCACAATATAATGCATATTGTGGGATTATTTTAAATTAAATTTAATAATTCTTTACCTACATTTGGTCTAATTGCTTGCGGAGTGCATCCAATTCGGAATCAACGACTTGTTCAGATTTTGGTGCGGATGCTGCGGGAGGATTTTGGGGAGTTGTAGCTTGTTCAGTTAATAGGGGTTGATTTACTGGAGTCGCAGGAGCAAGAGAGGCTTTCAGCGCTGCGAGTTCGTCGTCAACGTCGCTACCCGATTCTAATTGGGCAAATTGACTGTCCAAATCGTTGCTGGCTAATTCTGCGACTGATTGAGCGCGTGCTTCTTGCATCAATACCTTTTCTTCCATCCGCTCAAAAGCTGACATAGCGCTGTTGGTATTCATTCCGCGCACCATGCCTTGGAGTTGCTCCTGTGCTTTGGCTGCGGTAATTCTGGCTTTGAGCATTTCTTTCTTGGTTTTAGCTTCCGAAATTTTGCTCTCTAGCTGAATTAAATTGCGCTTGAGACCTTCGACTTGGACAACTTGTTGATCTAAACTTGCTTTAAGGGCAACAGAGGAATCATTAAAAGTTTTTTTACGTTCCAATGCTTGACGTGCCAAATTCTCATCACCTTTTTGGATGGCTAACTGAGCGTTGCGTTGCCATTTGTTGACTTCGTTCTGGGCATCGCTATATTGCTTTTCGGAACGCTTTTGTGCTGCGATCGTCTGAGCTACCCCTTGACGCAACTGAACTAAATCTTCCTGCATTTCCAGGATAGCTTGTTCGAGCATTTTTTCCGGGTCTTCAGCCTTGCTCACCATATCATTGAGATTGGCACCGACAACTCTTTTAATCCGATCGAATAAACCCATAATTTTTTTCCTTTGAGATTTACGCTGTTATTCTTTGCAGTTTGCTTTTTTACTAATTAATAACTACCTATTTAAATTTAATCCTTCCGGCTTGCTTCGTGCCCCCATATCGGTATATTTC
>NZ_NTFS01000007.1 GCF_002289455.1 Brunnivagina elsteri CCALA 953 | reverse complement strand
GGTTATTTTATGCCTCTTCATATTAAAATGGTATAACTTTGCCAAAAAGGGCGCAAATTTTCAAGTAAATTTAGTAATTCAGTCGAATATCCTTACGTGTGCTTTGAAATACTTGTTATTTCATTTACTTACAAAAAAATCTATTTACTGATAATTAACATTAAATATAGTATGTAAAAAAAATCACAGATGTTGGCTTTTCTTTTAGAAGGAACCATAATATATGTATACCTATCTACCTCCGGGTGTACTATCGGTAAATTAATTGTGATACAAATTACGTTCTTACACACCAAGCTAAAAAAATTAGTAAATTGGCAAATATATGCTGATAAGTTAGTCTATGAGCCATTTTTGACCAAAGTGGTAGGACAATTAGACTTATGTTATGGCAAAGTAAATGCTAACGTACTGAGTAGGCTTAAATCATGATATTACTCGGTTCATTGGTACGTTCTAAAGATAATAGTTTGGGTATAGGAAAGGTAATTGATATATCAGATACTCAGGTAACTATTGAATATTTTTGCTCAGTAGGTCAACGTATAGAAAAAAGCTTACCGTTAGACTGCTTGTCTCAGTTTAGACTAGAGCGTCAAACTCGATGCTATATTTACCAAGAAAGTTGCGAAACTTGGATTATAGGTAGAATCTATGAGTGGGATGCGGAATTTAGTAAGTATCGGATAGATTTACCCAGTAAGAAAACCATTCTAGTCAGCGAGAAAGAAATTTACGTTCGTTGCAATTTACTCCAAGCAGAACCGATTGAAACTTTGGCAATGAAGGGACAAGAAACGCCCTATTTTTACGATCGCAGATTTGCTCTTATTAAGTCCTTGGTATCGCAACGTGCTGTCAGTCGCGGGATGACGGGCTTAATATCTGCCAACATTAAACTTTTCCCTCATCAAGTCGAAGTTGTCCGACGGGTACTTGAAGACCCAATTCAACGTTATTTATTAGCAGATGAAGTTGGCTTAGGAAAAACTATAGAAGCTGGTGCAATCCTGCGTCAATATCTTTTGGATGAACCTTCTGGATATGCGGTGGTTATAGTACCGCAGTATTTATTATCACAGTGGAAAACTGAATTAGAAAATAAATTTTATATTTCCCATTTTCCCAAACGGGTTGGAATACTTGCAGTTGAGGATATCAAAAAAATTAACCCAAAAGCAAAAATTGGCTTACTAATTTTGGATGAAGCACACCATATTGCCGCAATGGGAAGCTCCAAAGATGCCGCAAAACTCCAGCTTTTCGAGGCTTACAGAAATCTGACACATAAATGCGATCGCTTACTACTACTTTCGGCAACTCCAGTTCTCAACCATGAGGAAGATTTTCTGACAATGCTGCATTTTCTCGATCCGAGTACCTACCAACTTAATGATTTAGCAAGCTTTCGGGATAAGGTAGCAAGACGGCAGGATATTGGTAGGATACTGCTGTCGTTTAAGGAAAATGCAGATTCCTTTGTTCTGAAAAATAGTCTCAAAAGACTTCGTAACCTGTTTCCCGAAGATGGTTATTTATTAGAGTTGATAGATAGCTTAGAGAGTATTCTCGCAGCTAAGGTTGGCGATACGGTGACGATTGTGCGAGCGATTCGTACCCATATTAGCGATACCTACAGACTTCACCGTCGAATGCTTCGCAACCGTCGTGCATCTGTAGAAGATGTTATTTTTGACCGCAAAATTACCCCAAAAGCTGAGTATGACTTGGATGAACGAAGTTATGACATCCATGAAATACTTGAGGGATGGCGTAATGCAGCACCGGATAAACAAGAATATCATCAGATTTTTCTATTGTTATTTCGTGCTGCTGGGACTTGGTTAGGTATTTTAGAGCAGTTAATTAAAGTACGTTTGGGTATATCCTCTGCGGCATTAATCCAGGAATTTGGTGCAGAATCCGACAAAATTCTGACTCAAACCCCAAAATTTAATAACGAAGAAGAAATTTTAGAAAGTTTACTACAAATCATCCAACAACCTTCGGAAGATGGGGACAGGCTCGAATTACTCAAAATAGTTATACTTCACCATCTCTGCGAACCGTTGAAGCTGCAATCGTTGAAAGCCAACATACCTAAATTATTGACAGAGGTACAAAGACGGTTAAAAAGACCTGTACCGGGTGACAGTTTGCCAAAAATTGTTGTATTTACTAGTTTTGTGCAATCTTGTACCGAAATTGTCCGCGTATTGACAGATTGCTTTGGTAAAGATGCTGTTGCTGCTAATCAATGCGGGCAAACTCGTTCTCAAAGTGAAGAAAACTTAAATCGGTTTAAAAAAGACCCGAATTGCTTTATTTTAGTTTGTGATTTTTCCGGCGAAGAAGGTCTTAATTTACAATTTGTTAATTATACAATTCATTTTGATCTACCTTGGACACCAAATCGTCTCGAACAAAGAATTGGCAGAGTAGATAGAATTGGTCGTTCATTGAAAGTAGAATTTACGGTATTTGCTGGTGTCGATTTACCTGATAGCCTCCACGATGCATGGTTTAGTGTTTTTAAAGAAGGGTTTAATATTTTTCAGCAATCAATTGCTAGTCTTCAGTTTTATGTTGATGAAAAATTGCCCATATTGGCAGAAGTTTTATTTAGAAGAGGAGCAGAAGGACTATTAGAAAATATTCAAGTAGTTAAGGAAGAAATTAGCCAAGAGCAGGTCAAAATTAGCGAACAAAATGCCCTTGATGAAATTGATGCTCTTGATGATAGTTCTAGCGAATATTTCCAAAAATTAGATGATTATGACGCTTGCCATCAAGATATGGAGCGATTCACCGAAGATTGGGTTTGCGATGCATTACAATTTAAGGATATTAATGACCCCAATATATCAAAGGCAAAGCGATATCGAGCTACCGAACGTACATTAATTCCAGCCGATGATTTAAGAAACAATTTTGCAAATACCTTAGATGGGTTTGGTACATTTAATCGTAGCGTAGCAAATCAGCAACTAGGATTAAAACTTTACCGCATTGGTGAAAAGTTTGTAGAATCACTGTCATCTTATCTAAATTGGGATGATAGGGGTAAAACATATGCAATGTGGCGATTTGAGGAAAATTGGGATTCGAGTGAGGGTGAGGAATGGTATGGTTTTAGATTTAATTATGTTGTGGAAACAGACATAGTTAATTATCAAAAAAATATCGCCAATCCTAAAGTTTTACAAAGACGTGTAGATGGCTTATTTGCTCCATTTGTAAAAAGTATATTCATTGATGCCAGATATGAACCAATGACTATTGTTGAAGATGAAAATATTTTAAAGATTCTAGAATGTCCTTATCAATATAAAGGAAGTAAATTACGGGATTACAACTTAGCAAAAAATCGTTTGTATATTCTTGATAATTTTATTGAGTCTAGTAAGTGGCAGAAAATATGCGATCGCGCTCGGCAAACATCTTTAGATTTGCTGGTTCAACAGCCAGATTTTAGTAAGTTGTGTGATAAAAGTAGCACCTATGCCGAACAAAATTTAGGTAGGAGATTGGAACAATTACGTTTGCGTCTTAATCGGCTTAATGAACAGGGACAAGTTTCTAATGTGAAACTCCAACAAGAACTTGATAATGAAAGAGAATTAAGCCAAGTCATTATCGAAGGAATTCGCAAACCTTTAATTCGTCTCGATTCTGTTGGTTTTATTATCATTTCTGGACGACATCTACCTCCAGTTGAAGGAGAATAATCGATGAGTGACTCATTTTCAGCACTGCGAGAAATTCTTAAAACTGGTAACATCGCCGAAGATATTAGCTATATTTCGGAACCTTGCCACCAGCGTTTATTAGATGCATTACGTAACTCACCGGGTTCTGGAGATGTTGTTAGTCTGGTGCGGCATATTTTGCGACGGGAAGATGAAAAGCAGGGTCGAAGTTCTCCAAGTTACCTGCAAATACCTCGAAAAGCACCTTTTCTGAAAATTAATTGGGAACAAGCCAGTATACAAACATTTAACGAGCGTAAAGATTATTATCTAATTAGTGCTTCTGCTTGGCAACCCCAATGGCTTGATGATTCTCAGGAATATCCCCCAGATAAACCACTATTTGATGAGAAAAAGTGCCGTAATTATGAACCCGTTACTGGCGACCTTTTTTTACAACTAGTGAATCGTGAAACCTACCTCAGTATCGGACAACGAGATGCAATTCGTGGCATATTAACAGCACCAGAAAATAGCACTTTAGTAATTAATTTACCTACAGGTGCGGGAAAAAGTCTTTGCGCTCAATTACCAGCTTTATTAAATTCTCGAAACAATAACGGGGTGAGTGTGGTAGTTGTCCCCACTACAGCATTAGCGATTGACCAAGAACGGGCATTAAAACCTTTAATAGAGCATCCTACAGCTTATTATAGTGATGATTCGGTTGAAGGAAAAGAGAAGAACAAGGGAATACGCGATCGCATTCGCAACGGAACCCAAAGAATTGTTTTTACCTCTCCGGAAAGTTTAATGAATTCTCTCGCTTCTTCGCTCTATGAAGCCTCAAAATCGGGCATGTTGAAGTATTTTATCATTGATGAAGCCCATATGGTTGAGCAATGGGGCGATGATTTTCGTCCTGCGTTTCAAGAAATTCCGGGTTTGCGAAAAGATTTATTACGTCTTAATTCTTTCACGACATTATTACTAACAGCAACCTTAACAGAATCTTGTTTAGATACTTTAGAATCATTATTTGGTCAGGATTTAAAAGTCATATCCGCCGTCCAGTTGCGTCCAGAACCTGCTTATTGGTTTAAATGGTGTCAAAGTTCTGAAATTAGGAAACAGAGGTTAATAGAAGCCATATCTCACCTGCCTCGTCCATTAATTATCTATACTACAAAAGTTGAAGATGTAGAATACTGGAAAAAAGAATTAAACCGGGCTGGATTTAAAAGACATGACACTATGACAGGAAAATCAACTACTAGGCAGAGGGAAAAACTAATTAAAAAATGGCAAGAGAAAAAGATTGATATAGTGATTGCAACTTCTGCTTTTGGATTGGGTATAGATCAAGCTGACGTGAGGGCAGTAATTCACGTTTGTATACCCGAAACCATCGATCGTTTCTATCAAGAAGTTGGACGAGGAGGAAGAGATGGTAAAGCATGTATGTCGCTGACATTATATACAGACGAAGACTTTAATATTGCTCTTGGTTTACAGAAAGATGCGGCAATTACTGTCGAGAGGGGATTGGAGCGCTGGCAAAGTATGTTTATAAAAAAAGAGAATTTACAAGATGGACGATATCGGATACCTATTAATAATCCTCCCTCTTTATCTGAAAAAGATATTGATATGCAAAATGAACAAAATAGAGCTTGGAATATCCGCACTTTAACGCTGATGAACCGAGCAAATCTAATTGAAATAGACTCGGAGGAACCTCCGTTGAAGAAAAACTTTGAGTCAGAATCTGATGAAGTTTATCAAAAAGCCTGGGATTTGTACCGAAATTGTCGCATTATTCGCATTCGCAATGAATCTCACGATAAAAAACTAACTTGGGAAGATGACATTGAACCAGTTCGCAAGCAAAGGCAAAATTGGAGTGATAAAAATCTTCGACTTATGAAAGAAGCTTTAAAAACTAAACGTTGTATTTCAGAAATATTTGCAGAAGCTTATAACATTTCTGCACGTTCAATGGGAAATAGGAGTTCGGTAATAGTTTCTAAAGCTTGTGGAGGTTGTCCAGTTTGTCGAAAAAATGGAGTTACAGCTTTTGCCGGAATAATGCCAGCATCAAGAGCAGTATGGCAAAATCCAAATTTTTATCTCGGTGGAGAATTACAAAGGCTAATTGCAGGTGAAAAAATATTGCTTATTTTCTATGATTCTGTGGAAGAATTAAAAAAATTTCAAAGAGGAAGAAAAATATTTAAGTGGTTAATTGAGCAGGGTATGAGAAATATCATAATTTCTCCAGAATATAGAGAATTTATCAAAGAAAATTCTAAAATAAATAATTCATTTACTTTTCTATTTGATAACTACGAACCTTACTTAATACCACGCATTCCTACTTTAATTTTCCATCCTCCGGGGAACCCGTTATCTCCAAACTATTTATCGAATACATCAGATATAATGCGAGTTATCCTACTTTCTAAAAATACACCCGATCCAGATAGAGAAGACAGGCTATTAATTAATATTTTTCCCGGCAAATATTTTAAATTCGATATATTTTGTACTGAGGTTAGTATATGAGTGTTTTAAAAACAGGTTTAGCAAATCCTAGTAGAATGCGGGGAATATTTAGATACTTACTTCATGTTCAAGGACAAAGTGAGAAGAGAGACGTATTAGAAAGAATATTGTCTCCTGATAAATTAGTGGAACATTTAGCGAGCGAAGAAAAATCAAAAGATAAAAAAAGCTCCCATCCCATGTTCAATGACGCAATTAGAGAAAGCATAAAATGCAATCTTTTAATCGAAGAAGACGAAGAAGTTAGAATTAACCAAAATTTACCAAAAGACGCAATAAATCCTCAAACTGGTGACAAGCTATTACCCGATACTTTCAATCACTTGTTTTTTACATCTGAGAATGAAGATGAAGAAGATTTTGGTCGGGTTTGTGCTTGGTATTTAGCGCAAGATATCTACGATGCTCCTGGAACTTGGGAAGAAGTGGAAAAGCTGATTAGCGAACAAAAAGTTGGTGATTTAAAAATGACGAGTAACCGCTTCTTTAGTCAAATGGATGATTGGATGCGTTACATGGGTTTTGCATGGGGTCATACTTTAGCAGGAAAAACAGTCACAGTTCCCGACCCAACAGCTTATATTAAACGTAATCTTCAGTGTTTATTTAATGGGGAAGAAGAAATTAAGATAAAGGATTTTATTAATAGATTGACAACACAATGTCCTTTGTTTGAAACCGGTAAATTTCGGGAAGAAATCGAAGCGCAAATTGGTCAACGTCAAACTAATTATCTTTCCACAACTACAGCTTTTGCTTTATTTCGACTTCAAGATGAGGGTGATATTGAATTAAAAAGACAATCTGATACAGATTTAATGATTTTACCAAAAGCAAATAATCAAGTTGATGACGATGGACGAATTTCTCACATTATTTGCAAAGGGGACAAATCATGACCTTTAAAAATTATGTTTGCTGGAACCTAGATATGATTCGTCAAGTGATGAATGTGGAAGCAACCCAAACCTCCAATCATTTATTTTTGGCTACACATCATCCTATTTCCATGTATCGTCAGGATTCAATTAAAGCATCATCACAGAATGAATATAACGAAGCGCAGTTTCTTCAGGATTTTCTAGCTGAAAAAGATTTTGCCTTTGTACCTGTTTTGGGTGAGACAGGTACAGGGAAATCCCATTTGATTCGTTGGTTGTCGGCTAATATAGAATCAACTGATAAACGTAAGGTTCTACTGATTCCCAGAATTGGCACAAATTTAAAAGATATTCTGGAAAAAATTCTCAATATTGCAGGATTTGAAGAAGATAAATTAAATCAGTATCGCAAACGGTTAAATCAAACAACTCGGACTTTAACAGATAAAGGTGCAAGAGAACAGCTATTAAACAATTTAGCTTTTCAAATTGGGATAAACGGACAACATTTAAAGGCTAAACTTGCTGATGAAGAAACTCAAGAACATCTGATTAAAAATTTACCAGCTTTGCTATATGATGATTTTTTTAGAGAAAATTTATTACAAGATGAAAAAATTATTCATCGCTTAGTAGTTCATACACTTGGATACAAAGATAAAATTGAAGATATCAACGAGCGTCGTGAGTTTTCTGCTGAAGATTTACCACTGAATATTTTAGATATTCAAAAAGCTGGACAAAAAGCAAGGGACTTTTATTCTTTCTTAATCAATGATGAGAATATCCAACAACAAACTGTAACTTGGTTAAACTCTCACTTAGATGATGCAATTAGCCAAGTTTTGAATTTGGGTCGGGAAGATTTACAAAAATTGATGCGTGAAGTCCGCGAAACTTTGGCAGAAAAGAATATTGAATTGGTACTGTTAATTGAAGATTTTGCTAAGTTACAAGGTATTGATCGGGAAGTATTAGAAGCTGTTTTAGCACGACCTCAACAAGGTGAAAATAAGCCATTGTGTGCGATTCGGACAGCATTAGCTTGTACCACAGGCTATTTTAAAAATTTAGTTGATACAGTTCAACAGCGTATTACTTTTAGTGTCAATCTGAATATTGACAAAATTGGTGACAAATCTTTAATTACCCAAAATGATGTTCAGATATTTGTTGCCAGATATCTCAATGCTGTTCGCTTAAAAGAAACAGAAATTATTGATTGGGCAAGTTCTCAAAATCGGGATAAGATAGCAAGTGCTTGTGAAGATTGCGAATACTCTCAAGCTTGCCATGCAGGGTTTGGAGATATTGAAGGAATGGGACTTTATCCTTTCAACTCCAAAGCTTTACAGCAGATGTTTAGTAGAGTTAATCCAGATGAATTTAACCCCAGAATTTTGATTAGAGATGTCCTGAAATACACTTTAGAAAATTCTGTTGATGATATTAAGAATGCGAATTTTCCCTCAGTTAGCTTAGGAAAACACTTTGGGAAAATGCGATTGAGTGCTGAAATTAAATTAGATATTCAGAAGAAAGATTCGCAAAATTCCAAGCGTCGTGAGATATTTTTAGACTTGTGGGATAATAGTAATGAGCTTTGTAATTTATCTCCAGAGGTTCATACAGCCTTTAATTTACCTCTTCTTGATGTCAAAACTAAACCAACGGAAATAAAGCAGCTTATACCGCAATCTAAACTTAATTCCAAGACAACAATTTTTGTAGAATCTCCGCAAGAAGATAAAATTGATACTTTAGTCGAAGAGATTCCAGAAACGTTGAAAAGCAAGCTAGAAATCCTCGACAGTTGGAATAATGAGGCAATTTTACCAGATGCGATCGCAAAAGATATTCGGGAGTTACTTTTTCCTGCAATTATGGAAAAAATCGAATGGGATACTGAAATGCTTCTTAAGGGTAGCTTTGTCGGTAGTGGTGGTAAATTACTTCAACAGCGAAATTTAATTTTCCATAACCCTAAAGTCAAAAGAGGGACTTATTCAGGGGTTGTTTTCTCACTTCCCCTTAACCCAGATAACAAGAATGAATTTACGGAAACAGCATACGTTTTTCAAGGTATTTTAAAATACAATCACTATAAACACTGGAAATTTCCGAATGGCGATCGCTATTTTCGCATGTATGCAAAGTATTTGTCATGTTGGAGTCAGCATGTCGTCGAAAAAATTCGTCTTTATCCCCGTGAATCTGGGGAACCTTGGAATCCTGTACCTGCTGCGGTGGAATTACTGGCAATTAGTGCCACAATGGCAGGACATCCAACGAATACGCTGACAGATTTGATTAATTCGTTGTTTGTAGATATAGATAGCAATGATGATACAACTCGTGCGTCAAGTTGGAAAACGTTATTTGATACTTTTAAGAAAACTAAAAATCGAGAAGCATTATTAGATATTGTCAAAAGTCGAATTGCTTGTACCAAAGGTAGCACTTCACCGTTTCAAATTATTGATGCAGTTCAAATTATTGAACCTTTAGAAAAAGTGCGTAAATCTTGGCAACCTCAATGTGAAATTCCCGAAGATGTTCGAGATGGGTTTCCAGAATTACAAAAAGTACGCCAACAGGTAGATGAATTGTTAGAAAAAGCGATTCAAGAAGAGTATGAACGGCAATTTAATATTTATCAATCTTTAGTATCTGAGTTGGGAGAGGATATTAATAAAAACAAAGTTATTGATGCTCTAGAAATGGCAATGAGTTCAGCCAGAGATGAGGGTATATTTCGTGGTAGAAAAGATTTTGATGGCATGAAAGATATGTTAAATAAATTTCGACGCACTGCAATTACCAAGTATCAAGATTTAATGAAACGCATCCAAGATGAGAAGGAAAATTCAGAAAATAATACTGGTAAGTTACTAGCATATTTAAGCGAAGATTATCAAAAAGTAATTACTGATTCTAAGGATTTTCTCAATGATGCTGATAGTTTTCTAAGTCTCTCGCTTTTGGAAGTGAAGAATGGCATTGCAGTGTTAGAACAATCAGGTGAAATATCACTAGAATCTAGCCGTAAAGAAATTAACGATGGATTGGCTAATTTACGAAATATGATGAATGAAATTAAAGGAGATACAACAACATGCTAGTAGAAAAATCACAGGAACTAATTGAGCTATCAAAACAAAAAAAAGACCTACAAAAGTTTGCGAATAATCTAAAAACTTTCCAAACTAGACAAAAGCAAATTAATGATGCAGTTGCAGTTATTCAACTCCCTGTGGAAGCATTAGTAACGTTTCGTCAAAGGAATATCATAGATATAGTTTTAACCCAAAATTTAACCAAAAAAGCAGATGCACTGCTGAATTTTATTATTACTGCTGAAGAAAATTTCAAAAATGACCCTGATTGGATTCTCGATAATACAAAGTTTGATGGTAATGTTTTCAAACAAAATGTAGATGGCTTAAAAGCATCAATAGATAAGCTACTAACTGAAGCTTGGAGAAGCTACTTGGGACAACAAATGCCTAGTACGAATAGTGAAATACTAAGTGTATTATCTAAAGTTGAAAACTTTAAATATCCAGTGCAACAAATTCGCAATCTCGATGCAGAAATAAAAAAGATTGCTTACCCTATAAATAATTCTCAGTTCGCAATATATGAGCAAAAAATCGCACAATTAAGACAGTCTTGGGATACTCTTAAGTCTGATGATTTTCCAGATGCTGTATTAGATTTTATCCGAGTTACAGCAAATCAAGGAACTTCTTTAAAGCTTTTAACTCCAGAGGTACAAAGTTGGATTAATCAACATGAGATTGCTGATAATTTTAAAATTAGTCTGATTTAGGGGATTTCCAGAAAATAAAATATCCCAATTTATAGATTTACCTATCACTCATAAATAAGGGATAATTTATTTCTTGGTGTTCCCTAGTCGCAATTCTATTTAACTTCTGTGGTTTATTCTCTTAAATAATTTGTTCTTTAAAAATATTAATATGACTCTCAACTTAAATGAATTAATTAGAGATTTTTTAGATATCTTAGAACGTCAAGAAGTTCAACTTCTTACTTGGGGTATCGTTGATGGTGGATTTTCTGAAGATGAAATTATTGAATTTGTCGAAGTTTTTTTAAATATTTCCGATGCTGATATAGATATTTGGGATTTTATCAACGAAGTAATTGAGCGAAAATTACTCTTTGAATTTAACATTAAATGTACTCGTATTTTCCGTACCAGAATGGCAGAATCGGTCAGATTATTTGCCCGTCTTCGTCAACTTTTTCATAACAATACCTGGCAAATTTCCCCCACTTTGGTGGCTGATTATCGCTTGCAAATTCGTCCAAGAATTTATCCAAAAAGAGATATCACTTTAAATATAGTAATTGAAACGCTAGAAGCGGATAAACTACTAACTCCCCTGAAAAAAAAAGCAATTATCTCGATATTAAACTCTCATAACCGTGGTGAAGTTCTACTTGCCGATTTTCAGCTACGTGCGACAAGTCGAATGCTGCGGGATTTAAATAATACCAAAAGTCGCGGAATGATTGTTTGTGCTGGTACTGGTACAGGAAAAACTTTAGCATTTTATTTACCAGCATTAGCACATATTGCAGGTTTGGTAAAAAACAATGAATATTGGAGTAAGGGATTAGCAATTTATCCCCGTAATGAACTTCTCAAAGACCAATTTTCTGAAACCTATCAAGAAGCACGTCGTCTTGATGCTGTTTTGAAAGCTGAAGGAAAGCGTCAAATTATGATCGGGGCATTTTTTGGCTTGACTCCCAAAAGTGCAACCATCGAAAGTATCCAACAGAAATGGGAACCTGAAGATGGTGGGTTTACTTGTCCTTACTTACGTTGTCCTGAATGTGAGGGAATATTATCCTGGAAACGCGCAGATATCGAAGCTGGTAGAGAAAAACTTACTTGTATAAAACCATCATGCGGTACTATTATCCTAGATTCGGAGATAATTCTCACGCGCGATCGCATGATGAAATCTCCCCCTGATTTGGTTTTTACCAGTACGGAAATGCTAAATCGATCGATGGGTGATTCTTATTACGGTCATATATTCGGGATTGGAGCTACGAAAAAACCTCAGTTAGTTTTACTGGATGAGGTACATACTTATACAGGTATCCACGGGGCACAGGTGGCTTACTTGTTGCGACGTTGGCAGAAAATAATTGCCAAAAAAGTTCAATTTACAGGACTTTCGGCAACTCTCGAAAATGCAGCAGAGTTTTTTAGCCAACTTACAGGCTTAAATCCCGGTTCTATTGAGGAAGTTTCCCCCAGCGAGAACCAAGTTGCGGAAGGTACGGAATATCAATTAGTTCTCAGGGGCGACCCCGTATCGGGAACGAGTTTACTGTCTACAACAATACAAGTTGCAATGCTGCTGAGACGAGTCCTTGACCCCTCACAAGACCCTCCCAGTCAAGGGTTTTATGGTTCCCGTGTTTTTGCTTTTACTGACGATTTAGATGTTACCAATCGCTTATTTCATAACCTTTTAGATGCCGAAGGATGTGACAGTTGGGGTCGTCCTTTGCGGGGAAGACTGCCATTTGCAACATTACGATCGCACAATGCATCCGAGAGTAGCGATCGCTTGGTAGCTGGGCAATCGTGGCTTTTATGTGAAGAAATTGGTCATGGGTTGGAATTACCTTTGAGTATCGGTCGTACTAGTTCCCAAGATACCGGAGTTACCCCGAATACGGATGTAACTGTTGCTACTGCATCCTTGGAAGTCGGATTCAATGACCCAGAGGTTGGCGGTGTAATTCAGCACAAGTCACCACGGGATATGGCTTCATTTCTGCAAAGAAAAGGACGTGCGGGACGAAGACGAATTATGCGACCTTGGACAGTGGTGGTACTATCCGACTACGGACGCGATCGCATTGCCTATCAAGGTTATGATTTGCTTTTTAACCCAGTATTACAATCGCGATCGCTCCCCATCCAAAACCGCTATGTTATCCGCATTCAGGCTGTTTTCGCTTTTATGGATTGGGTGGGACAGCAGTTAGCAATCAAGGGAAGTGTGTGGTATGATTTTGCCAGAGCTTCTGAATACGACAGAACACGTCAGCAATTAGAAATAGAATTAATTGAAAAGATTCTCGAAACCGAACCAGGACAACTCGAATTAGCTGTATATCTCCAATCAGCCTTGAATTTAAGTAAAGATGAAGTCGAAGCGATTTTCTGGGAACCCCCAAGGTCATTGATGATGGTGGTACTTCCCACTTTGCTGCGACGTTTAAAGTCAAATTGGTCTCGCATCCCCTTACATCCCAACGAATCAAACCAAGATTATCAAACCAACTACCCCTTACCCGATTTCGTTCCCCCCAGTTTATTTAGCGACTTACTATTACCAGAAGTAATAATTACGACTCCTCCCCAATTACGTAGTAGCCAGTCCGATATTAACCTCATGCCCATTGTTCAAGCCCTGGAAACCTTTACTCCGGGCAGAGCTAGTCGTAGATTTGGAATACAACACATCCATGCAACTCACTGGATTGCTCCCCCCAATTGGCAAGAAAGAGAACAAAATTTACCAATAGAAGACTACTGTACTGAATTTGAATCAGCCGGAATTTTTCAACATTGGCAAAATGGGAAAATTGCAGATATTCGTTGCATTCGTCCTTGGGCAATCAATCCTACCCAAGTACCTGCCAGCGTTTCCATTCGTTCCAATGCCCAATTAGAATGGTGCAGTCAAATAATTCCACCCGACTTTGGTATTAAACTCGAATTACCCCAAGGTTCCCCCTGGTGTAAAATTATTACAGAAATTTGCTGCTTTACCCACACCCAACAGTCACCAGTGGAAGCACGACGGTTTGCGATCGCATCCCATGCCAATATCCGCTTCAAAAAAGGTTACGAACTCGATACTACTATTCACTTTACCCAGCAGGATGGAACCCCTTTCGCAGTTGGATTTGCTCAATCTGTTGATGGTTTGGTGTTTCGCTTTCAACTTCCCCCAAGCATTGAAGTCAAGTCACGGGATACTACCTATTTTCAACATCGGGTATTGACAGATGAAATATTATGTGAATTAACAAATTCTCTACAACGGGAGTGGCTGTATCAAATATATCTATCAATGCTTACAGCCCGCGCCCTAGCAAATAATATATCATTGTCAGAAGCCTTGAATCTGCTTTTGGGTGAAAATATCGGCGAGGAAATGGCAAGAGTTCTCGATAATATCTTCCAAACCTTGAATGTTGAAGAAACCCTATTGGAAGAAGGGGAAGAAGCATCATCACAAAATGTAGTTAGGCAAAAGGTACATGACAAATTACGGCTACTTTGCAACGCAGATATCATTCAAACTAGATTAAACGAATTAGCAAAGGTGCTTTGGTCAGAACCCGATGAACAATGGCACAGTTGGACAGCCTTACGCTTCAAAGCTACCGTGGGAGGGGCACTATTAGAAGCTTGCAGCCAGTTGTGTCCCCATTTTGACCTGGGAGAACTAATTTTAGATATCGAACCTGGTCCCCGTCCAGCCGATGTACCTAGCATACCAGAAGGGTACGAAGAAATTTGGATAACCGAATCTAGTATCGGTGGAGGTGGGGTAATTGAGGAAATCTTGCGACGCTACGCAACCGATCCGGCGAATTTTTTCCGCTTGGCTGAAAGTGCTTTGGAACCTTCAGATTTTGAGATTGTGGACTCGGAATTAACGCGGTTACTGGAATTAACGGAAACCAGTGCAGATATCATTGACGCGATGGCAGATGTGCGATTAGCTCAAGGATATGGGGAATTAAAACAGGCTTCTACCCAACTGCGAAAAGTCCTATCTTCCCAGGGAATTTTAGTAACCCATCCCGTGATGACGGCGATAAATACAAGAATTTTGCGTCCTGGAAGTACCCCAGACACCGATAAACTATTATTAGATTTGATTCGTCTATGGCACCAACAAGAAGAAAGATTGGGTATTGAAATTGATGCGCGGGTTTTTGCCTATGTAGCCAGCAACTCGGATAAGCTAGATAAAGCATTATTACATCTGGGTTTAGTCCAACCTAATCCCTACTGGCGGTTTCAAGTAATTTATGGGTTGTTGTGGGCAAGGGGAAATATAATTCGTTCCCGTGCTTTATCGATTTATAACCCCTTTGCCAGCTTTGTCGATGCCGATCGAGAAACATTACTTGGTTTATTGCAGGCAAGCAACACCATAGTATATTTAGACCAACCTGATTGGCGCAAACAGGTAGAGGAAGCATTTACACAAGGTACATCAGTTTTGCTGATAGCTAATTGCGATCGTAAGGAAGATTTGAAATCAGCAATTTTGGATTTAGTTGTCAAACCGATGGAATTAGGATTTTTGCAGGTTTATCCATTGGTTGAAGGAGTGCAACGGCATTCGCATGGGTTTGGGGTGAGATTGCGAGTCAGGGAAGCAGTGCAATAGCTTTAGTTTATTTTCCCTAAGCTCAGTGACCAAGCGCTTGCCTGTGAGAATAAATTTATAAATGGAATTGAAAATAAATGGAATTGAAAAATTGCTGTAAATCAAACTAAATGCCCTCTCGCTATATCCACTCTCGCCTAAGTTCTCGCCAAGTTCCCGACTTGTTGCAAACAATTTTTATCTCCGAACTCATCAACCCCAGTCAATGCTTGTGGCTGATTTCCCCCTGGATATCCGATATATCTATTATCGATAACACCGCAAATACTTTCTTATGTTTAGAACCCTTGTGGTGCCGTTCCCGTATTCGCCTTTCCCAAGTCCTCACCACCCTAGCATCCAGGGGAACCACTATCCATATTGCCACCCGTCCCGATACCCACAACCGCAGTTTTATTGAAGCACTTCAGGTAAAAAATGATGCTATGAATTACCACATTCACATTACCGAAGAACTTCATATCAAAGGCATTCTCGGAGACGGTTATTATTTTGCGGGTTCGATGAACTTCACTTATAACGGTATTACAATCAACGAAGAAGGAGTAACATATGAAACATCTACAGAAGCGATCGCAGAACAAAAGTTGATTTTTACTAACCGATGGGGAGGGGCGAGATGATGAAAAATCCCAACAACGCACATGTTCGCCAATTCCTAGAACGATTTTTTGGTGCAAGTAATAAATTTAACTTGAGGGAAATTGAAGGCGATGAAGCAAAACATGCAAAAATCCTTCCTTGGCTAGAATTATTGACCCAAGTCGAACCCCAATCAACTGTTTTACCCTACTGGCACGGTGGCATTGTCGATTGGTACGCCATCCCGACTCAAGACCAGAATGCATCTTCAGAACGCCAATTATGCCGCTTGAGTGAGGAATTAATGGGGTTTGTTGGTTGCACATATTCGACATTTCGCGGAGAAAGGGCGCAATTAAATCTGGTAGACCCCGTGGAGTTGGCAGTTTACGAATTTACCGAGGGTGCTACCATTAAAATATCTGGAAAAGCTACAGATATTTGGGAAGCTTTAGAACAAATGCGGCGAGTCGGTGAAAGACGAGTTAAGCGGATTGCAGATATCCCCCAGCCTACAGGTAGGGTATTGCGCGACTTTTATATGGCATTACAAGCAAGCGATCGCATTGCTGCCGAAAGTTCTCTCCAATACCTCGTAGACCAGCATCGTTTAGATACATTGAATCTTCTGTTTCTACGGGTACAACTTTTAGCGGAATTGGGGCAGTGGAACGAGTTGCTTGCTCTAAAAGAATTTGCGAATCTATTGCAGGTTCGCCGTCCTTTTGCTGTCACCCAGGCTTTACAATTGGCTGTATATCGCACCCAATTACAGCATTTTGAAGACAATAACGCCCCTGAAAGTGCGATCGCTTATTTTCAAGAGGTAGTTTTTCCCCAATACAGCAATCTTTTTACTGCTCGTGCTGGGAGTACAATCCCGGAAGTGCTGAAATTATTTATGTTGCTAGCGGTAGCAGAAGAACCAACAAATCCAGCTTTACGTGACGAACTTCTGACAATCCCACAAATTGAGTCAAGCGATCGCATTTACTTAGAAAAATTAGCCGCATTTTTGGCTGACATGACTCCGGAGTTGGGGAATGTTAGGGAACTGCAACAAGCCGAACTATTATGTAAAAGCGGAGATTTCGACCGTGGGTTTTTATTGCTGGGAAATGCTCCATCATCCTTAGAAAAAGTTCGCTTGCTCCTCGAATGCGCGTATGAATTGCAAATTTTGGCGGCTGAAAAAGCAGCATTACAAGCCTTTGATGAGTTGACTGTTGAAGAACAAAGAGTATTTTTAAAGGTTCGGTGGAACCAAAATTTTCTTACCCAACTGCAAGGAATTCAAGCCTTCTCAATTCCAGTAAATTGGTTTGAATGGCTATCTGAGTTAGAAAAACAACCAACTTGGGAAAGAGCGATACAGATAGCCCGTCAGGGAGCTACCGAGTGGGATATTAATAGTCTGCTGATACAAGCAAACGCCAGAAGTATCACCGAATTCAATGATTTATTAAATAAAGTTGCTTCAACATCTGAATTGATTCTTCATGAATCTCTACCATACTTGTTGCAATTTTTCCAAAAAGATGAGCAATTTCCCCGAAGTGAATTTTTCACCCTTTATTATTCGCTGCTAGAACTGCTAGTTATTAGTACACAAGGTAGCGATGTCGATTTAGTTTTATTCAATGATTTAGCTCAAGCGCTTTTGACTACTGATATAGATACAGCCACATATACTGAAATTCTCAACCATGCCTTAGAACTTTGGAGCCGATTTTTCTCACCTAAAAAGGTTGATTGGGCGATCGATTTAATTGATATACTTGTATGGTATCCAAGTCCCATCCCCGAAAAGCGTCAACAATTCCTATTTGCTGTAGCTGAAACTATGCGTCGTTTTCAAGAACGTATTGATGAAGCACAATGGGAACTCTTTCGCAATTTAGTTAAAGATTTACAATTAACAGCGTCGCTTCCAGATTTACTTGGCGAAAAAGCAACTTTAATCGAGTCGAGTATTCAGGTTGAAGCAAATATTTTCCACAAACTCAAAGGCAAATCGATCCTAATTTATACCCTCACAGAAACCGCAGCAATTAGAGTCAAAGGTATTCTGGAAACAGCTTGTCAAGAAGTTACAGTTCACCTCAGCCATGACAAGGGAGGTAATGACAGGTTGCGTCAGTGGGTGAGAAATTCTGATATTGTTGTGATGGTGACGGCTAGTGCCAAACATGCAGCCACAGGTTTTATTGAAGCACATCGTTCATCTCAACTTGCACCTATTTTGTTGGTTAATAGTAAAGGTAGTGCAGGAATGCTGCGGGTAATAAGGGAATATTTAGCTGGTTAATAATTCCTTCAGCAAACTATACGCGATCGCGCTTTATCACCTCGATAAAAACGGTCGAATAAATTCTCGCGATCGCAGTCGAGAATATCCTGAGAAGCGTTACTCACACAAATAAAAGCTGTTTGACTCTGTTGGTAGGCTTGAATTTTGATCCAACCGTTGGGTAAATTATACTTAATGGCATTAACAATCAGATTTTGCAGGTCTAATGAAATACTGACAAAACTAAATTTATAATTGTTGCCTCCTTCCCCTTCCCGCTTGACTTTGGTACAATTCATCCAGCAAATGATAAAAACCATGCTACAAATTCGCGGGTTAGTCAAGGCTGCTCAGAAAGCGCAGGAACAATTAAAGATAGGAGTTGCATCTGCGGAAGTGCCCGCTTTCCAGAAATTTGTTCTCACTTCAGTCGAGACTGTGGAAAGCTTGTGTGCTGATGCTAAGATGACACCTCACCAATTGCCAGTGCGATCGCGTCAGGCATATTATTTTTTGAAGAATATTGATTTACATAACCTACCTTCGTCTGTGAGTCATGTCATACGTACTCAGGTGCAAACACTAGGTATTAAAAACATTAAGACTCGCCAAAAGTCAATATTATGGGAAATTTTGCGGCTAGCATCGTCTTTCAGGTTGGAAGATATTGATACTTACGAATTGAATAAAACACTGAGTGGAGTTGTGGCAGCGATTGAAGAGATATGCCATGAGCAAAATTTAACCCCAGTAAATCTGACAAGTTCTTCTCGACAAGTCTACGCTTGGATGAAGTTTTTGGCTGTGGAAGCTAATTTAAAGCTACATTTAGAGACTACACAGCGTCTGAAGTTAATTGCTCAGAATTTATGCGGTTATTACGGTCATGAAACTGTGAATCATGTGGTTGAATTAACTAATCTTTCTGGCTTATACCGCAGTCGTTGGCTGGGAAATAATATTAATCTCATCGTTAGCGAGGGTTTTATTAATGCTAATGAGGACGTATTAACAGCATTAGTTAAAATTTCTCTACAAGGAAAAAGTCAAGAAGATACAAGAATTATCCGTGAATATGCGAGTTCGGATGAATACAGCGACATTTTATTGGAATTAGATTTGATTACGGAAACAGCGACTGAAGATGGCAAGGGAAAGTATTACAATTTGGATCAATTATTTGACAAAATCAACTGTGAATATTTTGCGGCTAAATTAACCAAACCCCGTTTAATGTGGAGTCAATTTCAGACTTATCGTAAGTTTGGGCATTATGAACCTGCTAGGAATAGAATCGTTATTAGTTTAACTTTGGATGAAATCGCAATTCCTGAGTTCGTTGTCGAGTTTGTTTTATATCATGAATTGCTACATAAGTATCATGGTGAAAAGTGGGTAAATGGTAGAAGAATGGTTCACACACCAGATTTTCGCCACGATGAGAGTAAATTTAAGTTTTATGATGAAGCCGAAGCATGGTTAAGCAAATTAGCTTCACGATAGGAAAATATTAATCGCAAATCGTAGGGGTGGGGTATTTCCCACCCTTACTGACTAATGATACGAGCGATAAATCTATGGTTGGGATATTTGCTTTTATTTCATGAAATGCAAAAACTTCCTTTTCCCACTCCAAAATAAACTTCAATTACTGTCCACAATACTTCTATTCAGTTCTTTGCACTTAGCTTCAGCAGCTTGGTAAGCGTCAAGATATGGTTTATCTCCCAACATGACATCACCATAATACTCATATGGAGCATTGCCATATATAGGCAAAGGATCATCTTCAGGGTAATCTTCCTGTGATTCTTCGATAATTGCTTTTAATTTTTTCCTAGTGAAACTTTGTGCAGAAAAATACATCAATTCTTCAGCATTTTTTTTAATATGTGGTAGATTTGGGTCGATTACCTTATCATCTACTTCAATCCATGCATGTTCTAGAGGTCGAAATGGTTTACCAATGGCAACCAAAAAACCCTGAACATAATTTGCACTTTCCGTTGCTAATGCGGCTTTGTAGGCATTCTCAAACGGCTTTTTCGATTTACTTTTGATTGTTTGTGCGACTTCGAGAGATAGTGCTTTGTCTAATTGTTTACTCATCCAAAACCATAGTTGGAGCACCATATATTATAGTACCATATAACTCTCAACTTTTTAGACATCTCCGAAAATGGATGTATAGACGTAGCAATGGGGAGGCACGACAAGGGTTTCAGGTAACGAATAATTAAATATGGTAGTGCGATCGCAATTCTTCTTTTTCGACTTTCAAGACGGTTTTCAATTTGAACGGGTTTAGACAAATCAATAAATAAACCGACACATTATGAACTGCATCGGTTAGAAAAATTTGATTAATTTAGAACTAGACTGAGAACGGTTAGGGACTTCCAAACAAAAAAATCTCTTGATAGAAAACTTAAGCAAAAGCAGATGCTTGAGGTTTAGCAAAAATCATCCTACCTGCGGAAGTCTGTAAAGCACTGGTGACAACAACTCGAACCTCACCACCAACGTAACTACTACCTTCTTCTACAACAACCATAGTACCATCATCAAGATAACCTATCCCTTGACTTGGTTCTTTACCCTCTTTTAGCACCTTAATATCGATGTTATCACCAGGTAAGTAACTTGGACGAACAGCATTAACCAAGTCATTAATATTCAATACTGGCACTTTTTGAACACTGGCAACTTTGCATAAATTGTAATCATTTGTTAACAATGTGGCATTAATTTCCTGAGTAAATCTCACCAATTTTGCATCAACAGTTGCAATATCGTCATAATCGGATTGATTAATGAGAATCCGTTCAGGGTAATTTTCTCGGATGCGGTTGAGGATTTCCAATCCACGTCTTCCCCGCACTCGTTTTTGATCCTTACTTGCATCTGCAACTTGCTGTAACTCCTGCAAAACAAATTGGGGAACAATAATTTGTCCTTCCAAAAACCCAGTTTCTAGCAGTGTTTCAATCCGTCCATCAATAATGCAACTAGTATCCAAAACTTTCGTACTAGCAGGTTTGAGAGTTCCCTCAACAACCAGCGATTCGACAGTGCTAGGATTAATAAAACGCATCAACCCGCGTCCATGAGTATCAGCTAAGTTCATGCCAGTGTATGCCAGCACAATACAACCAACAACTGCCACCAAGGGCTTAATAAAGGTAAAGTCGGAGGGGATGGGCAGCAAAAATAGAGGTGCAAGCATTAAGTTTGCAAGTAGCAACCCAATGATTAGCCCGATCGCACGAGTTACAATTACTTCAAGTGGCATTTCCCTAACTTGAGCTTCCAGTCGTCGATATCCCGTTTGAATCCGCAATCCTACCGCACCACCAATAATGGCAGCAAATACGGCAAAAACAAAGCGTAAAGCTTCCAGATTTGAAACTCGACTCAGTGTCCCTTCGGGGAGTAAATCGGTACTGAAGAACCCTACTCCCGCAGCTGCCAGGATGAATGAGAAAATAATAATGGCATCTAGCATGGTATCTATTGGTTTCCTGCAACCGTAACTTATCAATAATATTGAGTATCTTTTATATCATTCAGCACATTAGATTCGTAAATGATTCATAAAAATTAGTTTAGTTTAGTTTAGTTTAGTTTTATTGGGGGACAATAGCTGGGAGCAAAAGTGATTGAGACAATGAATCTGGGAATGGTCATATATATAAGCACCTCTATGGGGACTGTATTTACTTACTAGCCGTTTAATATGGTTGTATCTGCAAACATTATAACTAAAGAGCTATGTTCTTTATCTTCTTTAGCTTTTCATTATTTTGAACATAAATAATTGTGAACTTAATCTTTATTTATCATCCTCATGACTAATACTCCGACTAGTGCTTACGTGCATATTCCATTTTGCCGAAGACGGTGCTTTTATTGTGATTTTCCCATTTCGGTTGTAGGCGATCGCAAACGTGGTGAAAATAATAGCGCTATCTCCCATTATGTTGAGGTGGTATGCCAAGAAATTCTCATGACATCTACTATTACATCTACCATTCGTGAACCATTCACGACTATTTTCTTTGGTGGTGGAACTCCTTCGCTTCTATCCACGGAACAGTTACAAAGTATAATTTCAGCCCTAGAAAGGGGGTTCGGTATCTTGCCTAATGCAGAAATTTCGATGGAAATGGACCCTGGTACATTTAATTTAGAACATATCCAAGGCTATCATCATGCTGGTGTCACCAGGGTTAGTTTCGGAGTCCAGGCATTTCAGGAAGAATTATTGCAAATATGTGGTCGTTCTCATAATGTTGCAGATATTTACACAGCAGCAAATTTGATTCGTGAAGTCAATATACCCGAATTTAGCCTCGATTTAATTTCGGGTTTGCCGAAGCAAAGTTTACAAATGTGGCAGGAATCTCTCGAAAAAGCGATCGCATTAGCACCTACCCATATATCTATATATGACTTGACAATCGAACCAGGAACTGCTTTTGGACGCTACTATAAACCGGGAGATAAACCTTTACCTACCGATGAAACTACGGTAGATATGTATCGGATGGCTCAACAAATCTTAACTAGGGCTGGGTACGAACATTACGAAATTTCTAATTATGCGCGATCGCATCATCAATGCCGACATAATCGAGTTTATTGGGAAAATCGACCTTATTACGCTTTTGGGATGGGTGCTGCAAGTTATGTTGATGGTAAGCGTTTTAATCGTCCCCGTAAAACCAAAGATTATTATGCATGGGTTGAAGCTGGTGCGGTGGTGGATTGTGATATAACACCAGAAAACGAGGTATTATTAGATACTTTGATGTTGGGATTGCGGTTAGCGGAGGGGATTAGCTTGGAGATGATAAAACGGGTATTTGGAGAAGAGAAGCAAAGAGAGATATTAAGGATTTTGCAACCATATTTTCTGCAAGGTTGGGTAAAAGTTGTAGATCAAACTTTAGATAATCAAATTTTAGATCGAAGATTGCGACTTACCGACCCAGAAGGGTTCTTATTTTCTAATGTTGTTTTAGCAAAGTTATTTACAGATTTGTAGAGATGGAATTAAAATAATTTGGTTTTTCTCTCTTTTCTTCTTGATGTCTTCTTATTATTAATAGACATGACCGAATTTAATTATGCGTTACCCAGAACCTTTGTAGAGACTGCGAAGTTGCCGCGAAACTTTGCCACGGGGATACTCCCCGTGGCAAGATTTCGAGAATATTCTGTCCCGGCACATTCGCGTAGCAATGCTACGTCTCTACGTCTTTTCCGGAGATGTCTAATGTAACAGATAATAAAAATGTCATATTTTGAAATCCGACATAAAAATCCTATATATTATTACCTGTAGCAGCAATTTGAAGGTCCTATGGCACAGGTAGTTATCGCAATCTTGGCAAATGCCGGAGGGGTGGGTAAAAGCACCTTAGCCACACACATCGCTTATGAGTTAGGTGAACGTAAATATAAAGTAGCAATGCTCGACCTTGACCCGCAGCGTTCTTTGGACGTATTCTGCGGGTTAGAAGCGGGTGATGTAGCTTCGACAATGGCAAACGTATTATCGAAGGATTTTAAAGGTGATTGGATATTTGCCCCAGCTTGGAGTGAATTTAAGGTAGAAGTGTGTCAGGGACATCCGCAACTTGCAGAAGTAGCCAATGATTTAGTGATTAGGAAGCGGGGCGAATACGTACTTGCCGATAGGTTGAAAAAATATCCCCTATCGCATGATGCAGTCATATTAGATTGTCCGGCAACATTGGGGATGCTTAATGTGAATGCACTGGCGGCTGCAAGCCACTTATTAGTACCGATACAATTGGAAATGAAAGCGATCGCAGGTTCGGCGGAATTGGTGGAATGGTCGATTACAACCAGTGATGAGTTGCAGTTAGAACCACGTCCGCTAATACTCGGATTTGTGCCGAGTATGTACGATGATAGAATTGCCATGCACAGGCAGTATCTGAAGCAGTTGCCGGAAATAGCTGAACAATTAGGGATTAAACTGTATCCAGAGATACGTGCCTCAAACGAATTTAAAAATGCCAGTGCCCACGGTTTACCATTACATAAATATCGTCCCCGACATCCGGGATGTAAGCAATTTAAGAAAATAGTTGATGATTTAGTGAAGTTAATTAAGGCGAATAGGGATAAGTAGATGGCAAAAGCATTACCGACAATTTCGACAAAGTTTAAAGGTGCAGTACAAAAAAGCGACCAAGAAAAGAAAATTTCCGAACTTCAGATAGAAATCGAGCAATTACGCTCCGCATCTGCACCCGAACTCGAAGCAGAAATCGAGAAACTGCGATCGCAACTTGAAGCTACATCGGGGGAAGTGGAAATTGATGTTGTATTAATTGATCCTAACCCTAACCAACCACGTCAGACCATCACAAATGCCTCGATTCAAGCCAAAGCCAGAAGTCTCAAAAAATATGGGCAGATTGCACCAGTTATTTTAGTACAGCAAGAGAATGGTCGCTACACCCTACTTGATGGTCAATTACGTTGGGAAGGTGCCAAGGTTTTAGGTTGGGAGAAGCTCCGTGCAGTTGTTGTCCCTGCCCCCCAAGATTTAGACCAGTCATCCCTATTAACTTTCTTGGGGTTTGAAGATTTAAACCCCCTCGATAAAGCTGAAGCTATTATTAAGGAGATTACTAAAATCACCGGATTTGAGGTAGAGGAAATTTCTACAATCTTAGCGACGGTATTAAAACGTATTGAACGCGATGGTAAAATAAAGGAATTAACTAAACTAGTAACTGTGAGTGCTGAAGAACAAAAAAACGGATTAGAAGCATTCTCTGTTACAAATAATGAACAAGATATACTTTTGACTTTGTTGGAATTGGGTTTAAATCCGGCTTCAGTAAAGGCTAACTTGATGCCAATGTTGTTTTTACCCCAGGATTTAAAGGATGCAATTCGCATTGGGTTAGCCTGCCCAGAGGAGTTAAATAGTAATCACTCCTTACGGGAATATCACACTTTAAAAGGAGCGCACGCACTGGCACTATCTGTTTTATCCGCCAAAGTTTTGGGTATAGAAGATAAAGTTGCGGCACAAGAGCGGATTAAAGCAACCGATGAAGTATTGAAGAATAATTTAACCGTACCCGAAACCCGCGCTCTGATCAATCAAATTAAGGCAAAGTATTTAACTGAGACAAAAACAGAATCTAAGGAAATTAAATTCGCGATCGCAAAAATTAGTACTTTAAGTGATGCATCTTTAGCTGAAGCTAGTAATGAACAATTGGCGCAATTAAAGGAATTATTAACTACAAAGTTGGCAGATATTGAGAAATTTATACATTAAAATTATCTGCTTTTCAAGTTTCTGTTGGAGAATACCGTAGGGGCAAACGGTTGTTTGCCCAAATTTATGGGTTATTTGCCCGAATTGATTGGTTGTTTGCTTAAATTCCCAATTTCCCATCCCAATTTGGGAACAATAAAGATAATGAAATGAGGATGGGGAATTGTCAGAGGAACGTGCATACTGGTTAGCATGGTCACAGATATCGGGGATTGGTCCAGTATTGCTGCAACGGTTACATCAACATTTTGGTTCGTTGCAAACTGCGTGGGAAGCCAATTATCAGCAGTTTGGAGCGGTTGAGGGTTTTGGTTTCCAAACTATTCAAAAAGTAGCAACCCAACGAATTAATTTCCAGAAAAATCATATTCATCCAGAACAATTCCTGTCACAGCACCTCATTCAAAACCCAAATTTTTGGACTCCCGCAGATAAGGAATACCCGCGTTTACTATTAGAAACAGCCAGTCCTCCCACGGTTTTGTATTATCGTGGTGAAGTGGATCTGCAAGAAAACTTTGGACAAACACCCCTTGTGGGGATTGTGGGAACCCGTCAACCCAGCGAATACGGAATTAAATGGACGAGACAAATTAGTACGGTGTTGGCGAAAAATGGGTTTACGGTTGTTTCCGGTTTAGCAGAAGGAATCGACACTGAAAGTCACGCAGCAACCCTAAAAGCTGGTGGACGTACCATTGCAGCTTTGGGAACGGGAGTTGATGTGATTTACCCAGCCAAAAATCAAAAGCTGTACCAAGAAATTCTCACGCAAGGGTTAGTAGTTAGCGAATATTCCAGCAAAACACCACCAGATCGCACCCATTTTCCCCGTCGCAATCGGATTATTGCAGGTTTGTGTCGAGCGGTATTAGTCATGGAAGCACCTGCAAAATCCGGTGCATTAATTACAGCAGACTTTGCCAACGAATTTGGACGTGATGTTTATACATTACCTGCGAGAATAGATGATGTGCGATCGCAAGGTTGTTTAAAGCTAATTACCCAAGGTGCAATACCAATTCTCAAAGAACTTGATGAATTATTAAAGATGCTAGGTGCAATTCCTCAGTTGGATTTTGTAGCACCTGAAATAGAACCAACACATCAACAAATCCCCACAGATTTAGCTCCAGAACTGGAAAAAGTTATCAAAATACTTTCATCGGAACTATTGTCTTTGGATGCGATCGTTCTCCAAACAGAAATGCAACCAGGATTAGTTTCCAGTGCATTATTACAACTAGAACTGATGGGATTAGTCTCGCAACAACCAGGAATGCGATATCAGCGTATTTAAAATATCGCAATCAAAAAAACTCAAGAAATTGGGTTTCTCCCTCACGGGAAATCTCTAATCGTTGGAATAAACCCAGAAACCCAATTTCTCCTCCGACGCGAAAACCTGGATAACCTGACTTCATCAAGCATGATTATGATGGCAGAAACCTGGTTTCCAGAGATAATGATTGAATAAACCATATCTCAAGAAGTCGGGTTTTTCCCCCACGAAAAATCTCCATTTAGTATGATTTTCTCAGAAACCCGATTTCTCCCCCAACTCAAAAACCGCAAATGCCGGATTTCTCACCACGTTTCTCAAAGCCTTATAAAACCTAGATTTGTGCGTTTCGCACTATTTCAAAATCTTACCTGACAAAAACGCCCGAAATTTAGGCTGGGTAAAGATTACGGTGAATGCGATCGCTTCATCAAGTATTAGGTAAAGGTAGAAACCTGATTTTTGATTGGTGTTGTAGCAAAGATAGTTGTACTGAGTTCAAGAGAAACCCGGTTTCTTCGGCATATCACAATCACTTTTTTTATCTGGAATTTTTTGTATTTTCTCTGCTTACACATAAATAATTTGAGATTACACTTAGGAATAGATTTAAAAAATTAAAAAAAAGCTAATTATAAAGCTGTATGTGAAGTAACAAAGAACATACTTTACGAATCAAACGATATTTCTACGGGTATCCAGGCACATTGGTAATTGCCGAAATTCACTTGAAACAGGAACAGAACCAATAAATTTACTGAAGCATTTAACAAATGTAAACAGTTATATTAATACTCAAGTCAAACTAATCCGTGCAAGGAGAAGGGAGCATCTACCAAAATGAATCGATTATCCTCTCCATCTTGGCATGAAGTCCGTGCCACATTTCAAAATATCTGGGGTTATGAAGATTTTCGCTTCCCACAAAGTGAAATAATTCATACTTTACTAGCACGAAAAGATGCATTGATTGTAATGCCAACTGGTGGGGGAAAATCGATTTGTTTTCAACTACCAGCGTTACTTCAAACAGGGTTAACGCTGGTAATTTCTCCATTAGTCGCTTTAATGGAAAATCAAGTCCAAGAATTGCGCGAAAAAAAATTACCTGCGGCATTATTACACAGCGAATTGTCATCACTTCAAAGAAGACAAACATTACAATTACTAGAAAATCAGCAATTACGCTTATTGTATCTTTCCCCAGAAACTTTATTAAGTCCTCCCGTATGGGAAAGACTTTGCAAACCAGAACTAAATATCACAGCAATTATACTAGATGAAGCCCATTGTCTCGTCCAATGGGGTGATACATTTCGTCCTGCATATCGAAGATTGGGAGCAGTGAGAAGGACATTATTAAAGACAAAACCAATAGGTACAAAAATCAGTATCGCCGCATTTACTGCCACTGCTAACCCTGACGCTCAAAAAACAATTCAAAAAGTCTTAGAATTACAACAACCAGAAACTTTTTGCCTCAATCCCTACCGTTCAAATCTCAATCCCAGTGTTCGCATTGCTTGGACACCAAATAGTCGAAAAAATCAATTATTAAAGTTTATAAAAAATCGACCTCAGCAAGCAGGTTTAGTTTATGTTCGTACCCGTCGTGATAGCGAAGATTTAGCTGTATGGTTAGAAGAATTAGGCTATAAAACCGCAGCATACCATGCCGGATTAGGTGGAGAAGAACGGCGTGAAATTGAAACAAGTTGGATAAATGACAAAATTCAATTTGTGGTTTGTACAAGTGCATTTGGGATGGGAATAAACAAATCAAATGTCCGTTGGGTAGTTCATTTTCATGCACCATTATTATTATCCGAATATGTGCAAGAAATTGGACGTGCGGGAAGGGATGGAGAACCCAGCGATGCACTTACTTTAGTTAGTGAACCCACAGGATGGTTAGATAACGAAGACAAGCAAAGACAGCAGTTTTTTGAGAATAAAATTCGTGAACAGCAACAAACTGCACAGCAACTTGTGAAAAAACTACCCAAACGAGGGCAAATAGATGCGATCGCACAAAAATTTCCCCACAGCACAATAGCTCTGTCACTGCTCCATAGCAACAATCAATTAAAATGGTTAGACCCATTTAATTATATAATTCATCCAAATACACCATACTCCTCTAAAGCGCGATCGCAATCTAACCCCCAATTAAACGCAACCAAGCAAATGCACCAATATTTGTATACCAAACAATGTCGCTGGCAGTTTCTGTTAAACGGGTTTGGCTTTAGTCAAAATGCTGATAATTGGCACTGTGGACATTGTGATAATTGTCGAACCTAGAGACACGATGTATTGCCTCTCTCCAGATATACAGTAATTACCCATTCCCTGGTAATCTAGAAAGATGAATTACGATACTGCACGCAAAATACTTTTAGACCAAGCGATCGCAACGGAAGAACACCCAGATACTCTGTTGTTACGAATGCAGCAGGGAAAACCAGCCGTACCCGGTCAAATAACTTCGATTTTACTTGCTCTAAAGGTAGTGTTTGAAGGGCTAAAAGAAGCAAACACAATAGATCGTCAACTTGCTCATGCTTTATACTTACTAACAATTAAGACACAGCAATTATTCACAATCGGACGTAAAAATGGGATTGACTGGCCCCCTCTTTTCAAGGAAGATTTATTAAGAATTGGGACAGCCTGTGAAAGTATTTTTTCTGGTGTTTGGCAAAATGTCAATTAGAGAATGGGGAATAGAGAATAGTATAAAAAAACATTTATAATTTAAATTACCTAATCCCCAATCCTCAAATTTACCTATTTCGTAATTCCGCTTCTAATTTATTCAAATCGCTTTTCAGGAATACGGTCATTTGACCTGTATAAGCTTTACCACCTTTCCCCTTAGCAACTTCCATCCAATAGCCATAGCGATCGCCTAATCTTAACTGTCCCCGTAATGCTTCACGGATAGGAGTTTTCGCTAATCTCGCAGAATTAATTGCACTTTGGTTGGGATACTCGTAAATTAACTGAGCATTCTGAAAGTCTTGGTATACATCGAGACTATAGATTCTTCGTAGTGATTCCTGCAAACGGTCAAAACTCATCCCATTAATCGAATCATACATCGCCAACCGTTCAGTACGTATATTACTACGGTCTTTGGTAAACCCAACAGCACCGGGAGGTAATACCGACGCTTGGAAAGTGAAGCGTTGTGCTGCTGTGTCGCTTTTCTGAATGTAGAAGCGTTCCCCACTGTTCGGTTTCAGTGTAGGATGGGTTTTAATCCAAGAACCCACTTCCTCTGTCGATTGTCCTGGAAGTGCGTCAGCTTGGCTTGGGAAAAAGAGAAAAGCAAAAGGTAAAAGCAACAGTAAAGATTTTTTTAGCATTTTCCTGGTTATGACTTATACAGTGATACCCCAAATGGGGGTAATCTTAGTTTTCCCTTTTTTAGGGAAATTCACTGCATCTAACGGGTAAAAATGCAAAATTTTATATATCGCTAAGAATGTAATGCAAAAGACAAAATTCTAGTGGAGAGCATAAACCTGTATGTTCTTCAATCGTGTAACATCATGCACCTCTATATTTTTAGGTTAATCTCTTCTTCTGCTGTTATTTACTCGCAATTTTTGGGAAATATATAAAGAGAAATGTAAATATTCATATTTTGATGAATTATTTAACAGTAATTTTACTGAGTTGTTTTTGTTTTCAAATTGTTGAAAACAAACAAATATAAATTTCGCTAGCTAGACTAATTTTCCTATGTATACAGCCATAAGTCGTGCAGAAAAAATTACCAGCATTATTGAAAAACGTCGTCCACTTGCAGAAAAAATCACAGGTGTTGAAAGCAACTTGCAAGCACTGAAATCGGCACTTAAAACACTTGAAGAAAACCGCGATCGCATTATTAATCAAGTAGATGATGCAGAAACCGTCGGAAGGTTGCGAGAAATTGATTTAGCAACACTTCAGTACAAAATTACTGAGGAGTCGAAAAAATTAACAGTTTTGAGAGAGCGTTTTTCTCGTCAGACTCTCAATATTGGTGTAGTTGGTTTGATGGGACAAGGTAAAAGCACTTTACTTAAGAGTCTGAGTGGGCTGACAGATAATGAGATACCAGCGTTAGAAGGTAGTGCTTGTACCGCAGTTCGTAGCACAATAGTTAAACCTCGTCCATGATGAAACCCGGAGTTTTTTTTAAGATTCAAATCCGTCATTGCGACGTAAGGTAGACACAAAGTGGCTACCCGCAGGGTAGCAATCTCAAGGTCTTTGTGGAAAACTACAGTTCTCAAAGTAGACGAGGTTTAACCATCCAGGTGAAACTTTTGCTGAGGTTATTCTACATTCAGAAGATTCATTTTTAGAAGAAGTGATTTATCCTTATTATGAAAAATTAGGTTTTCTTCACAAGCCATTAAGTTTAAATGATTTTGCTACCTCATCATTTCCACAAATCCAAACGGGAGGTGCAAGTAATGAACAAATGTATAATCATTTGCATGATGATTATTATGTAAATTTAAGCCAATATCGAGATTTATTAAAACCTGGAAACCCTAGAAATATATCAATTCATTGCGACCAAATTTCGGAATATGTCATGCAACGTCGTGATACACAAGGTAAATTAAAAACTTTTAAACATCTTGCTGTTAGAGAAGTAAAAGTGTTTTGTAAATTTAAAAATCCTGATGTTGGTAACATTGCACTTGTAGATATTCCTGGGTTGGGAGATTCTAAACTCGGTGATGAAGATTTAATGCTGAATACTTTAGGGAAAGAAGTTGATATTGTATTATTTATTCGTAGACCAGACCCCCAACGCTATCAATGGAAGCCAGAAGATACAAATCTATATGATACTGCGGCAAAAGCATTAAATAATTTATCAAATCGGGCATTTATTATTTTAAATAATAGCCAGAGAATTGATAATTTAAAAGCTTGCCAGGAAATGCAAGCGAGTTTAGGTACTATTAAAGTTATTAAATGTGAAGTAGTAGATTGTTCTAATTCTTCAGAATCAAATCAGATGTTTGATTTGATTCTCGATTATTTAGCAAAAAATATTGAGAATTTAGATAGAAAACATGCATTTGAATGTCAAGAAGTTTTGTTAGATTTACAAAAGCAAATAAGTACGGATTTAACAAAAGCACAAAATGCATTAGGTAAAGTAATGCACTCAGAAAAGTGGTTTCCACTTTTTTTAAAGCTATTTGATGAGCTTTGGGAAAATCTCAGTAATGGTTTAGAAAACCAGTTAAGCGAATTGCGATCGCAACGTAACGAACAAGATATAGATTTTAAACAGGAAGTGAATACTGCTGTTCAAGCTTGCCTAAAGAATACAGGTATTCCTGATATTGAGCAAATAGAGAAACGGCGAAATGAGGTTGGTGGATACCCCAACGCATACTACCAGTATTTGAACGAAGTTCGTACTTATTTGTCAAAACAGTTTTTATCATTGGATGAGGGATTAAAAAAATCTCTCTTGCGTGTTAAATCACAAATTGTAAGCATATTAATTGAACAAGGACGTTTGGGAGAGTTAATAGAAACATCCAGCGATAGATTTTGGAATCAGATTAGTAACCTAATTCCCGATACTCTTGAAGAAATTAAGTATGGTTTTCAAATTATCGCAGAATTTGATATTTCTTATCGTGGACTTGTTCAACACCGCATTCGTAAACATTTAGATGGATTAACTCCAGATGAAACTTTACTAAAGCTTTCTAATAGTCCTTCTGCTCAAGAAATTTTAACCAATCTCAAAACCCTCCACGGAGAAGCTTTATATAGGTGCGAAACAGCACTTGAAGATTTGATGTGTGAACCAAGTCAAGCTGCATTTGCAATAGTTGAAGAATTTGTTGACAGGATACTACGTGCAGAAAAGGCAAAAAGTGAATGGTACATTTTCTTTGAAGAATTTCGTTCGGAAATTTGGAAAAATGAATTTGTACAGTTAGAAGGAAGTTCCAAACTTCGACGAAACTGGTTAGAAGCACTTGAAAAAGTAATTAGTGTTAATAATTGCGAGTCAATACAATTTTTAAATTCATAAATTAGGGACACTAAAATGCACGAACTAAAAATAACAATGCTTGGTCCAAGTGGCGTTGGTAAAACAACTTTATTGACTGCAATGTATGAGCAGTTTGAAAGTAATATTGGTAAAACGAACCTTCAACTTACACCAGATGAAGAAAGTTCAGCAATTTTGCAAGAGAAATTAATAGAATTAAAAACTTTAATGGATACTTTTGAAGCAACAGGAGGAATTCAAGGAACAGAAGGGGAACCGGATGCATTACGCTCATTTATTTTTGGACTTGGAAAAAAAGGTCATAAACCTTCACTACAATTAAACTTTCAAGACTATCCTGGTGGTTATCATGCGGCAAAAACCTCCCCAGAAAGAAAAAAGTTTGTAAGTAAACTTCTCAAAGAGTGTGTTGCAGTTTTGATAGCAGTTGACGCACCTGCTTTGATGGAACAAAAAGGCAAATGGCATGACATGATTAATAGACCAACACAAATAACAAACTTATTTAGAAATGCATACCAAGAGCTAGATTCACCAAAACTAGTTATATTCGCACCTGTTAAATGTGAAAAATATTTACAGAATGAAGCATCAGCCAAAGAACTTTTACTGCGTCTTAAAGATGGATATGCAAATCTAATCGACTTACTTAATTCAGAAAGTTTGCAAAGTAAAATAGCAACAGTTGTAACTCCTATACAAACCGTTGGTAGTGTTGTGTTTTCTAGAATTGACATGAATGGGAATAATACCCCGCATTTTCGTTTTCATAAAACAAGTCATGATGCGGAGTATAGCCCTAAAGATAGCGAACAACCACTAAGATATTTATTACGATTTATTCTAAAACTTCATTTTGAAAAGGAGTCTAATAGTTTTGGAATATTTAGTTTTTTACGCTCTGTATTTGGTCTAGATTCACATTTAAAGGAAGCTGCAACTGAATTTGTAAGTGGTTGTAAAAACACTAATGGTTTTGCGGTTCTTCAAGGTGAGAATTTGTTAAAAATTAACTAAAAAGGAATTTATGGAAATTTACGTACAAAGTAGAGGCTCTTCTCAGGATTTTGACTATCGCTGGCAAGGAGAAACACCAAATCTAGCAGCACCTAATATATTGAGAGAAAGTAATGTTTATAATTTAATTCAAGGTGAATCTCCTTCTATCGTTTTAGGTCGTCATAGTGAAAAATTATTTTTACTTGTAACCGGTCTTAAATCAAAAGAAAGAAGAGATTTTAGAGGTAGAGTAATTCGTAATTCGGTACTATGGATATGTGAAGAATCTGAGGAGAATGAGCAATCTTTACGAGCTTTAACAGTTAATATCTTACGTGATATACTACAGAATGATATTGATAAAGCTATAACATTCAGTGAAAATGAAAATGAATTTAAAACAGATTTCGATGCTATTAGAAAATTAGGAGTAGAAGTAGGCAAAGTTGAAAAGTTTCCTGTTAAATCTGAAAGGAAAATTGGCAATAATAATCAAGCTTTGAGGGAAGATTTAGCATTTGAGCTTGAAGAACGCTGCTTACCAAAGTTTGAAAACCAACTATTAATAGTAGTTACTGGTATTAAGCCAGAAGCAACTCTGAAAGAATTTGGTGTATGGAGAGGTTTGTCCAATTTAGTGAAAGGGGAGGATTGGGAAGATTACAACTTTCCCGTTGACCCAGGTGAGGATAGTCCCACGGATAATAATCTAATATTATTAATTGGATTTATAAGTCTGTTAGTTATTATTTCATTTACATTATTTTGGTTAAAACCAAACATATTGTTATGGCTAAAACCTAAATCTTAACGGGAGCATCCACTTTTTTTTGCGGATAGGCTTTTATAGACACACCATATAGTAAGGTTTATGATGTCAAATAATTATGTTTCTTACAAAAGTGGATGCTCCCAATCTTAACCAGGACTAAATATAATCCTGTTTTTAACCTATAAATGTACGATGCGGAGTATAGCACTGCAATTACTCCTACTCAACAAGATGCGATGATCATAGGGCAAACCCTTCTCGAAGAGTAGACCACTCCTGCGGAGTATCGCATCTTCATATCCCTGACTCAAATCAACAATATCAGGCTCCGCTTATCGCGGAGCTACTCAATAGTGGGTATGAGAATTTTGTGCTGCGATTAAAACCTAATTACACCACCCAAATCTTCCAACATCTCTTCCAATAACTCCTCCATCATATCCCGTTGCGAACTACGCAATACTTCTGGTCCTTCCAAAAACTCTTTAATTGTCAACTTTTGCTCTTGAAAATCCTTGACATAATCTCTTATCTCAGAAATAACTTCGATTTGCGATTCTAATTGACCCAAGATTTCATCAACTGGATTAACTCCCTGCTTTTTAGCTTTCTTACAATCAGAAAGCATCTCACCTTCAGGAGTCTTTTTAACTTCTCGAAGTTCCTTTTTCAAGCTTTCATATTGAGTCTTCAATATTTTGTTATTCTGCTCTAATCTAGAACACTTGCGACTCAAATCATCTTCACTATTACTATCAATCTCTTCCCCGACTTCATACTGTTGTTCAATTTCCAAAAGTCTCGCCAAATCACCCTCTTGATAAGCCTTATTAATCTCCTGCATTATCTCAGTGTGACGCTTCTGAGTCTCACTATCCTTGGCTTTATCGGGATGAAATATCTCCGCTAATCGAAGAAATATATGGCGGATTTTTTTAGAAGATTCACTCCTTGTTGCTGAAGGAGATTCGGCTTCAGAATCTGGACGATGATAGTAATTACTCTGCTGCGATCGCGTTGAATCAAACTCGTCTTCTAAATCCCTTTCTAAGTCTTCAAAATCATCTTCTAAATCTTCATCTTCAAATATATCAAAGGGTTTCCGACTAATAATTCCAGCATATTGTAGACTGCGATAAATCTCCTCTATTTTCTTTTTACTCTGCTTTCCTAGCTTCTTCTTCTCCAAAATTTCCTTAAACAAAGTATGAATTTCTTGATCGAGAAGGGCTATCTTTTGGTAATTTGGTGTCGCACGTCCAAATATTTCTGTAGCAGTTACACGCATTTGTTCGATAAAATTATTTAATTCATTGCGCTTTTTCTTAATTTGTTTGAGGAGCTTTTCGTGTTCGACTGCAAGTCCTTCTATACGCAAATGTAGCTCGGAAGGTGCTAGAGTTGTTGCGGTAGTGCGTTTGGATGGTGGGGTTTTTGTACGAGGCATAAATTTAATATTTTTGCGAGTACCTATCTTTACAGGGTTAAGTGGAAATTACTTAGTATTTTTTTTACAAAAAGAGGATAGAAAATTAAGAATTTATTAAGTAATCATTTCGGCATAATTAAATACCTAAATTAAATACCTAAAAACCCAATTAATTTATAAGACAACAAAGTTTCAGTTAAGCATTTTTCTTTCTTTTCCTTAGGGTACTCCGCGTCTATGGCGGTTAAAAAAGTTGAATAGTCAAGCTTTAACTGAATCGTCTTGATTTATGAGGTTAATTTTTTAATTTAATGAGTAAAGACTAGAATGCCAGAAAACCGTACAAAAGTTACAGTTTCACATCAAAACTTAATATATTTTCCTATCTTCTGTTTATCTCTTCTCACGGATTAATTGCAACTTTAATAACTTGACGTTCCCGCATATCTACGAATACTTTTTCTAAATCGGTTAAGGGACGATGTTCGCTAATCAATAATTCAAAAGCAATCTGGCGACTGGCAATAAGTTGTAGTGCTTGACGGACAAAATATGGTGTGTTGTGAAAAACACCTTTTAAAGTCAGTTCGCTGTAATGCAATAGCTCAGTATTTAGATTAATTGTCGTATTTTTGGGACAGCCACCAAATAAATTTACTGTAGCACCTGGACGAACGCAATTAATCGCAGTTTCCCAAACGCTAGGTATACCAGTTGCTTCAATCGCAATATCCGCACCTAATCCATCGGTTAATTCCTTGACTACACTGGGGATATCTGGAATTTGCCGATAGTTAAAAGTCTGACTAGCACCAAGTTTCTTCGCTATTTCCAACCTTCGATCGCTACCACCAAAAACCAATACTTCCACATTGCGATCGCGTGCTAACTTAGCCACAAACATCAACCCAATCGCACCATCACCCAACAAAACCACCCTATCCCCAGGTTTGACACCAGAACGCGCTACCCCATGCAACACACAAGCCAAAGGTTCGGTCATTGCCGCTAATTCGTAAGCTAAATCATCGGCAAGCAACAATAAATTATGCTCAACAATCGGTGCGGGAATCCTCAAATACTCTGCAAAAGTACCATTATTCCAAGTTAAATTTGGGCAAAGCGAATATTCTTCCCGTTGACAAAAATAACATTTCATGCATGGTGCAGAATTATTTGCCACAACGCGATCGCCTATTTTCCAATTAGTTACACCTTCTCCAACAGCAACAATTTCTCCAGCAGCCTCATGTCCAAATAAAGTTGGGGGTTTAAGCATTTTCGCATGTCCTCCCCGTCGCCATACCTTTAAATCAGTTCCACAAGTCGTAGCTGCACCAACTTTAATTACGACTTCACCTACTGCTGGAGTCGGATCGGCAACTTGTTCGAGAGATAAATTTTCGCGATCGTAAAGTACAGCTGCCAGCAAATCAGAAACCTCTAGTATATTAATGGAAGTTAGGAGTTAGGAATTAGGAATTAGGAATTAGGAATTATTAATATACAATTATTTGTAGCGACTGTCTTGAGAGTCAAGCTTATTGCAGTCAGAAAAACTCAGGAAATTGGGTTTCTCCCCCGTGCGAAATCTTTAGTCATTGGGATAAACCCAGAAACCCCGGCAGTTGCTACAACGAGGGGAACCCTCGCAAAGCACTGCCTCACTTTCTCACCCTACGCGACAACCTCAAGCATTCGATAATTGGAGAAACCCGGTTCAATCCGCCAAGCTAGTAGGGGCGAACGGCCGTTCGCCCTTACAATATCAGGGATAAGTGTAATACCAATCCCCAATCCCCAACCCAAACATATATAAATTAGCTCCACATGATTTTATCAGGCAGAGCAACGGAACTTTTTAAATTTAGATTAGTCTAGGGTTTTTATAAGTCGGGAACTCATAGCAGAGCTTCAGTAAGCGGGTTAGATGAGATTTAAGCTTTAACTGCTGGTTGAGGAATCGTACCTGTATTTATCGCTCCTACTCCAGCAACCCGATTGACACTTAACAACGAAACTTCTTGACGGCAGGATTGACAAAACCAATAAATCTGATCGTGACGAACGTGACGCAATAGCTCAGAACTACCGCAACAAGGGCAACTACTGGCTCTCATACTCATACCATTGTACTATTGTGTGTGTGTTTCTGTTTCCAATCAATGCATTTCCCCCTGTAAAAGGAAATCAAAGATTTACCAATTTCTAAATATGCGTCAATTCAATGTGCTGAAAGCCATTAATTCACCTAATTACTAAAACGTGATTTTAGCAGCATGAAGATGACCATTCTGACTAATTCGCTGTTGAATCATTTTCTGGTAAACTTGCTCGTACCCATTTACCATCTGGGCAACGCTAAAATTATTTTCTACATGCTGGCGACATTGACGACGGTTAAGTTCCAATGCACGAGGAATCATCTCAGCCATTTCCTCATAACTTTGACAGACAAAACCTGTTTCACCGTGGGCAATAACCTCTGGAACAGCACCCATACTCATCGCGATTACTGGTGTGCCAGCTGCCATTGCTTCAATCATTACCAAACCGAATGGTTCTCGCCAAGTAATTGGAAAAAGTGCGATCGCAGCATTTCCTAAAAGTTCCGCTTTCTGCACATTATCGATTTCACCAAGAAACTCGATTTGCTTGCCGTCTATGTGGGGTGCTATTTCCCGTTCAAAGAACTCTGCATCAACAACATCAACTTTCCCTGCCATTTTCAATCGCCAACCTGTTTTTTTCGCGATCGCGATCGCATGGTGGGGTCCTTTTTCTGGCGAGAATCTACCTAAAAATGCCAAATAAGCTGGCTCTTGAGGTTTAGCAAAAAATTGGTAACTACCGGGGTCAATACCGTTGTAAACTGTATCAACATAGTTCAGGTCTACCTGACGTTGGGCATTGCTAATACTAATAAAAGACTGCTTGTGATGGTGGCTGTAAACATTCTTGTTTTCGTTGTTGAAGCTACCGTGCAGAGTATGTACCGTTGGTGTTGGTACAAAGTTAGCCAAAGCTAATGCCGTTACCCCTACATGGGAGTGAATAATATCGAATTCCGCAGCGCGTTGGTACACTTGGCTAAGTTCGAGGGTTTCGTACACCGAATATTCCCGAAAATTAGGGTCTAAACGCAATGCACGGGGACAAACAGCTTCCAACTTTGCCAGTGTTTGCGAATCTCCTGACGCGAACAAAGTAACATCGTGACCACGACGTACTAATTCATCGGCTAGGTGACTCACCACCAGTTCGATTCCTCCATAAGTTGGGGGTGGAACTCGTTCCCATAAGGGGGCGACTTGAGCGATTTTCATAACTTGTTTTTTGGTTCAGCAGGTAAAAAGCCCTGTATCTTCCGATTTACATCAGAATTAAACAGAATTTAGTTGATAGAGTAAATATACTCATCTATCCGAAGTTTACATCAATCAGGTCGGTTATCGAAATAAGGATATTCTTGTTAACCGTACTTGACAAATTGACAGCAACTAAAATTAGCTAACCAGTATTTGTCATTGGGTAACAACATCCATTAAGATACACCCAACTATGATGTAGCTTCATCTATCCTTGGGATCATAGGAAACTACTTTTATTTTGTAGTGAAAGATATTAAATTTGATTCTTTAGATAATAATTTCTTAATGTTTCTAGGGCAAAAGATGAGACTAAGACATATCGCATCACACAAAAAACGGCTTACCGGAGCTATTGGATTGAATTGTGTGTTGAATTTAGATATTTGGTGGTTTCAATAATTGACGTTTTCCCGATATCATGTTTTGGGTCAATCAAAGTTGCGATAAGGGAAGCTTAACGCACTAAAAACCACCAACCACAAACCAAATAAATGAAAATAGCTTCTTGGAATGTAAACTCAGTGCGATCGCGCTTGGAGCATGTGACAAATTGGTTGCAACAGAATCCTGTGGATGTGCTTTGCTTGCAGGAAACTAAGGTAGTTGATGCAGATTTTCCCCACACTGGCTTGGAAGCGTTAGGCTATAACATCTACATATATGGTCAAAAATCCTATAATGGGGTTGCTTTGCTTAGTAAAAAACCACTCGAACAAGTAACTACGGGTTTCGCGAGTATATTACCTGACATTGAACCGGGATGGGATGAGCAAAAGCGGATAATTACGGGTATCATCGATGGCGTAAGAATCCTGAATCTCTACGTACCGAATGGTTCTGAGATTGATAGTGAGAAGTATAAATATAAACTTGGTTGGCTAAACCTGCTACACAAATATCTCCAAACTTTATTGTCAACAACACCGAATATTTGCATGTGTGGTGACTTTAATATTGCCCTTGAAGACAGAGATATTCATGAAAAAGTCAGCAGTATCAAAAATCATATAATGTCTTCCGATGCCGAGCGTCAGGCACTCAAGGAATTGCTGGAATTAGGATTTGCCGATGCATTCCGCAAATTTACAGAGGAAGGGGAGCATTTTAGCTGGTGGGATTATCGGACAATGGCATTTTCTCGAAATCGAGGTTGGCGCATCGATCATCATTATTTAACACCTGAATTGTACAAAAAGGCAATCAGTTGCGTTATTGATATCGAACCCAGAAAATTAGAAAAACCCAGCGATCACACACCAGTAATTGTCGAATTTTAATTATTTAATTTATTATTTAACAAAACAAAAACCGACAACGCTAACTTACTTAGGGCTTGCTGAATAAAGCTATAACCTTTGCCAAATATGAGTTTTAACCATTTTGAAGGTAAACAAGTGCAAGGTTATGGGATTTAAAGGCTCAAAATCCATGCACTTTGGCGGAAAATCGCGGGGTGAATTTTGGA
>NZ_NTFS01000699.1 GCF_002289455.1 Brunnivagina elsteri CCALA 953 | reverse complement strand
ATACTATTCTGGTAGGCTTTTCATTTATTACTCTTTTATTTTACACCATATTCTTAAAAGAGTCGCACCCAATGGCTGTTTACCTGCTGCCTGGACAATTAATTCTGGCAGGTTGCTAACAGCTAATGGAGTTTCAATTTTGGCAATAATTCCAGGTATTGATGCATTTATGGGTAATCTGGCTTGCAATTCTCGCTGTAAAAGTTCGATATCAGCAGGTTCCTGGACAAAAGAATAGCCCACAATATCGGCATGGGTAGCAACAAAATCCAAATCCTGCCGGTCTTTTTGAGTTAAAGGGCTAAAACGCAAAGTTGTATCAGGAAAATTCAAACCCTTATCTGCGCCTAGTTTTTCGCCTTTAATGCGGGCATGGGTGATTCGCAACAGTACCCCCTCCTCTGTGATCGACTCAACCCTTGCACCGATATGACCGTCATCAATCCAAACGCTTGCACCAACCTCTAATTGATCCAGTATTTCGGGTATGGTGCAATTTACTTGGAAACAAGTAGATTCATTCGTAGTCGGTAAATCGCGGGTTAATAAGAGACACTCACCTCGAAATATCCTCTGTTTGGCATTGGGAGCGTTCGCGCCAGCGTGCCGGAGGCATCTCGCGATTCCAATTCGAGGTTTTGGTCCACCCAAATCCATTAAAACTTTGCAGGAATGTCCTGTTTCTGCCTCTGCGATGCGTACATTGGCAATCATCGCAGACCATTCCGCAGAAGTATCATGGGCACAATTAATCCGCACGCAATTAGTGCCACGTTGGATTAAATCCCGCACAAATTCGTAATAGCTAGCTGCTTCTGTTGGCAAAGTCACCATGATCCTGACTCGACGCTGATTAAGTTTTGCGTCTAACAAATCTTCGGTATGTTGTTCGAGGAGACGATCGCCTTCAAAAAATGCTGCCAGTGAAGGACGATTGGGTAAAGAATCAGAACAACTTCCACAAATTGCCCCCAAAGTTGCGATCGCAGCATCCAAATTTGGCAAAACTCGCGCTTCAATTCGCCCCAAAGAAGATAAACCCCAAGGCATTAAAGCTGCTTGTAGGGGACGCAAATCATGCCTTCGCAGTGCCAAATAATACGCGAGGTTCTGACTACTTTGCAGAAAATTTTGCCGTTGAATACGCGATCGCCATTGGTTAAAAATTTCCTCTCCTTCTTGAATTACCAACTGACGTAACTGTTGTAGCGCATTCAGTAAAATTTCCGGGTTTGATAAATCCAAAGAAGAGTAATCACAGATTAGATGTCGATTTATCTCTGAGTGAGCTATTAGCATCGGTTATCTTTTGGTTTTATTGTGGTCTTCAGTATCAGAATTATACGAAATTTAAAAGGTTTATTTATTTACTAATTCAGCTTTATTTTTCAATTTTCATTCAAAAGATTATTCTGAGTGTTTACGAGGAATGCTTAATTTTCAGATAAAAACATGAGGAACTTGTGAAGAAAAAGTTTTTTTTGAAAATTTGCCTTGTATCTACGATTCAGAACTATATTCATTTTGTTTTTTTATACCTTAAACTTCGATTAACCGATTAATGATATATTTCACTGCTAAACTTATCTAATTACAAAGATTTTCAGGTGAATGAAGCAGATTGTTTTTATTTCACGGATTAGGCAGCAAGCAGGGCTATTTCATTCTAAAAGTAGGAGCTATGTGGTATAATCTAGCGCGAATCCAAGCGTGTGCATCTACCTCCATGAGCCAACCAGCAATTATAGAAGCTTTTGCAGAGCTTAAAGA
>NZ_NTFS01000698.1 GCF_002289455.1 Brunnivagina elsteri CCALA 953 | reverse complement strand
CCTAGAAAGGGCTAGGGTAGTTTTGTGTGTCGTATTCCGTCCCCACAAACTTCTCTCCGTTACAAAACATAATTGCGTAGCTTTAGCTTCTCGCTCTGCGAGTATTACGTAGCTTGCTTCTCGCTCCGCGAGTATTGCGTAGCTTGCTTCTCCGCTTCGGAGTATTGCGAATTGTTTTAAGGTGCATTGACATTCACACCATTGGGAATATCTAACTCAATATTTGGTCCTCGGTCAAGTACTTCAATATCCCACTGACCACGAGCGCTGGTTTCAAAAACTACATATCTTCCATCCGGGCTAATCTTGGGGTTTCTTGCCCAACCTCGATAGATAGGAGTGAGTATTTGCGACTGTTGGGCTGCGCGATCGTACAGCGCTACAACTGGTCTACCTTGGTCGCTAGTAATGTAAGTAATGTAACGCCCGGTATAACTAAGACTTGGACTTTCAACAATAGTATTGGGTCGGCTTAAACCCTGGGTACGAAGGAATTGCTGCTGCTGTAAATCGTACACCAACAACTGGTGAGCGCCATTGCGATTAGAAACAAAAGCCAAAAAACGTCCGTTACCGCTCAACGAGGGCTGTTCTTCTGTGAAGCGACTGTTGAGCGATGTCGGACCTGTTGGTATATTTTCGGAGCTACAAGAAGTAAGTAAAGTCAGGCTAAAAATTAGACTCCAATATATTTTTATTTGGAGTCGAAATCTAGGTATAAGTTTTTTCACCTTAACTATTGTCCATCGCCTTTTGTGCCTTTGCTAACCCAATATAAATTAGCTAATAGACACGTCATCATCAAAATCATTATTCGGTCTGTCCGACTTATCTTCGGGTTTTTCTAGGGGTTTATAGTCAACGTAATCGGTATAATCAGCATTAGGAATTTGCTCATCATCCTCGCGATCGCGCCGTGGAGTTGATTCCCCAGAAGGTCTACGTCGTCTTGGTTTGGGTTGAACCATCTCATCGTCGCGAATCTCTGGACGGGAGGAACCGTTACTACCTCGACGTGGAGAGGATGCTCTGCGATCGTCTCTACTGGGATTTTCCCAATCATCGTTTTGTTTGGGAGCAGGAGAGGAATTCCAATCATCCTCACCAGAACGTTCACTATTGCGACTGGTGGCAGGACGAGATGGGTTTCGACGACGAGGTTTATCATTTACTGGCTCGTCATTTCTTTCGCTACTAACACGACGGGACGAACGCCGGGGAACATCATCTTCATACTCATCATAACCGCCAGAACCACGACGTTCTTCCCGACTACCAGAAATTCGTGGACGTTCTTCATAATCATCTTCCTCCTCGTAGTAAGGAAGAGGTTTTGCCCCCATAACATCTCTTTCGGCACGACTATTACGGCGAGGTTTACTGTATTGATAATCGTCGCTGACATCGCGATCGCGATCGACAATTGGGGTATTACGTCTAGCTTGTTCTGTGGCAATGCTCCGCAAACGAATACTCTCGTAAGCGAAAAACACAATCGAACCCACGAGCATTAATTGAAGAAACTGCAAAATTGGGTCTAAGCGCCAACCTTGAAATATCAAGATAAAACCACACAGCAAACCAACTGCGGCAAAAAATATATCGTGATCGCGAGCTAAATCGGGTTTAACATTGCGGACAAAATACAGAGCTGCCCCAGCCACAGCCAGGAAAATCCCTAGAAAAGTGGCTGGAGTTGCCCCCACATTTACCTGAGCCAGAATACTGGCTGAGTTCAGCCCAAAAACTACCATTGTTTTTTTCCTAATATCAAATCTATGTTAGCT
>NZ_NTFS01000697.1 GCF_002289455.1 Brunnivagina elsteri CCALA 953 | reverse complement strand
AAACCCCTGATTCGCTCAAACTGTTCGGGTAAGGTTGCTTTTATGGTATCTCGTCCTGAAGATAGCGGGATTATTCTGGGTAATCCCGATGATGATCGCGCTGCAAGTTTATTGGGTGGTGGAGATATGCTGTATAAATCTCCCAAGGGTGTGATGCGTCTTCAGGGTTTATATTTGGGTACTAAAGCTGCTTTTCAGGAGTATCTCAACCAAGTGATGAGTACATCTTCTGATTCTTCTGATACTCCTTTTTGGGATTCTAAGTTGAACTTTTCGAGTTTTAATATTGGGTTTAAAGGTGAAACTTCTTCTAATAATCAAACTTTGCGGACAAAGTTAAATAAATTGACAACTGATTTACTGGTTAATAATAATCAGTCGGAGGAGTTTTCCTTTAATATTATCCTTGATGATTTCACGAAGGCTCAAATTTATTCACTCCACAGTCGAGGTTATGAACTACATCAAATAGTTCAGGAGGTATTTAATTTATCGCGTGCTGATGGCAGAAAATATAAACGAATACGCGATGTGATAGCTGAATTTATTGCTAATTTAGAGGAGGAAGATAATAATGATACTTGAACTTAGATTCAACATGCTTCCACCAGCTTTAAATGAGCAAATTGATTTAGCACGTTCGGATTGGAGAGCAAGTGCTGCGGTTAAGAAAACTTGGACTAATAAAGTTGCTAATTTAACTCAAAAAGTTGATTTTAGTTTTAATGATAAGGTGTGGATTGAATATCACTGGCATTTAAAAACCTTTGCCCGTGATAGTGATAATGTCTCCGCAGCTAGTAAATCTATTTTAGATGGTTTAGTGGATGCTGGCATTATTCGTAATGACAATCTTATCGTAATTCAATCTCCTGTGCCTCACTATTACTATCGAGCTAAAAGTGATGGAGTGATATTGAGGTTGTCTTCTTCACCAAAGTTCTTACTAGAGAACTTTTATAAATCTATTCAATTACCAACTAAATAAGTGAGCGAATAGGTAAATAAATTTAGAAATGATTTGATGGGTGATATTTCTATAGGTGGATTATTGCAGTCGCAATAAAGTAAGTTCAACTCTTACTATCACCATTGGGGATAAATAATTACCGATACTGAAAATATTCACACAGAATTAATTAAATTCTGCAACAGAAGAAAGTAAGGTGTAGGTTAATTATTGTCCTCAAATCCCAATTTGAAGCTGCTGGGGCAAGAGTAATTTCTGCTTTTGTTACCTGTATTAGAGAGGGATACTATGTTGAAGAGGTTTTGTGGTCGAGCATTTGGAACAATTAATGTAGCAGTGGGATTTTCTTCTTTAGCTGCAATTGTGGTTGGTGCTATAACAGTTTTTGGAAGTCCTGGTTTGCTTTGTCTTGATAAAGCTGGAGTTAAAACCGTACCAGAGAAACGCATTCAACAAACTTTACAACTGGGAATGGGTTTTACATTGCTAGGAAGTGTTGGGTTTGTATCTGCAACTGTAGCTGCTGCTTGTATTGCTTCGATTTCAGGTGCGGTTGATGAGGAGGAAGCTGTAACTTCTAGTTCTACTAATTCTGTGGTATTTGAGTCGAGTGAGAGTATTCCAACTCAGGATAATACTGATTCGTTATATCTCTATCAGATAATGCGAATTACAGGTTGTCGTCACCTCGATAATAAGTTGATTGTTGGCAGAGTTGAAGATGAATCATCACGAAAGTTTGTTGTTTACGATTTGTTAGATTCTGATTCTCAAGATAGCTCGATGGAATTATTTGACCTTGGTTATGATGAGGAGAAGCTAATTGG
>NZ_NTFS01000696.1 GCF_002289455.1 Brunnivagina elsteri CCALA 953 | reverse complement strand
TTGAATTGAAATTACTCCTTGAGGTATTTCTTGTTGTTTAACTCGACCAAATTTGTCAGTATAAATAATTGCTGTAACGCTATGCTGAACTAACTTATTCGCTTTTGAGATAGAATCAACATCTACAATTAAAACCGTTCCTTTAGGGAAAACAATACGGTTGTCTGTAGAGCGGATATCTTGCTGCGATCGCACTGCAAAACGTCCTCTATTTTTATCTTCCTGTGTCCAAATCATCGGTACTACAACATTCCCCTTGGTACTTGTTCCAATTTGAATTTGCATTGGGTAATTTGGCTCTGAAACAGCTATTTGTGGATAATTCCGTTCGATAGTTGGATTGGTTCGATTTAAAATACCCCATTCCCCAGGTGTTTGAGTTTCTGTTTGATTTTGCGAGATAGTTGGAGAATTAATTTGACTATCACTAATCGCAACTGCGGGAATAATCTTGGTGCGATTGTTTTGTTGGAAAGTATTTTCTGTAGTCGATTTGTCAGAAACTTCTAAAGTATTGCTGTTATTGGGTAAATTTGATACTTTTTCGTCTTCAGTAACATCACTATTCTTAATAGTTTGCTGTCCTAAAGTAGCAAGCTGATTCCATCGCTCGAATGGGTCAACTTTTTCAACTTTGGAATTAGTAGAAGCCACAGTAACTGGTTTTAGTTGTGGTTGTGGTTTGTTGACGGTTACAGTTTCGCGAATAATTCTTGGAGGAGATGAGATTCGTTCGCGGATAATTCTTGGAGGAGGAGGATTGATACGACGAACTTTCGAGTTTGCTACGGGTTGAATACGTTCTGGTTTCGTTTGTTTTTGAGGTTGTTCGAGATTGCGACTTGCTTGGTTACGTAGCGCTAATTCAGCCTTGAGACGTGCTGCTTCATCACTTTCCCCAGAAGCTACTATTGTTGAAGTTTCCTTCGGGGTAGGAGCTTTAACGACTGGTTTAGAAGCAAAGAAAATTGACCATACCATCCAACCGAAACCCATGACACCACCAACTAAAAGCGATGCGATCGCAAATCGAATTAAAGGATTTTCGCTTTCATCAAGTGGTTCTGCTTGCTCCGAATCCCGTTGGATTAAAAATTCGCGATCGATTAAAGCTACTTGTTCAGGTTGGTATCCCGATATTTCTAATTCTTCCTCTGAGGTTAATTCCCCATCAAAGGATTCATTAATATAGTTTTCTTGAGCATTTTTCATTATCAATACCACTATTTATTAGTTGTAAACTCAGAGATTTTAACGATTTCTAAGCCCGAACTTCTAATTTCATATAACTGTTGTTCTAATGGAGAATTATTATTAAGAGATTGAGAAGGAATATCTACAGCTTGTAATCTAAAAGTACGATTAAAATTAATTTCTTCATCAGCACCACCAGCTAAGTTTACTAACACTCTTGTTGCCACCATATCAACTTCCCATTCACCAATTTTTATTTGCCTGGGAGCGGAGAGATAGGAAATAATTATTTTGGAGCGAACTTGACCACCAAATACACGGGAAGGTGTAATTTCAGCAAGTATATTTAGAGCCGCTTGACGGAATCCTTGTTTACCAGATTGAATTAAAAATGAACCAATATAAGCATTGGTTGTAATTCGTTTACCTTTGCCAATATCTCGTCCTTTATCTAACTCCTTGGTTCCAGGAATAATTCCATCCCAATTAAATGTTAAATTTGCCCATTGTCTGACGGTGTTTTTGATAACTTCTGGATGTCGATATAGATAATCCTGTTCGGATATTACAAAAGAACGACCATTGACTAATTGGACAAAAGTTGTTTTTCTTGCAGCAAGTTGATTGAATTTA
>NZ_NTFS01000695.1 GCF_002289455.1 Brunnivagina elsteri CCALA 953 | reverse complement strand
ATTTAATTCATTATCCCCAGGTTGTCTTCAAAGATGGTTATGGGATGCAAAGACTGGTACAAGAAAAATTTGAGCGTTTGAATGCCACATTACAAGCAGCTTTAGAGGTAAATACCCTAGATGCCTTTCGTGGTGTGGTTCGTCAAGGTGAATTTGTCGCCTTGTTACCCCACTCGGCTTTAGTGGAAGCACGTAATGATCCGACTCTAGCAGTCCGTTCCCTCACAGAAAAAAATAATCTATCATCAGATAATATGCCCATGACTCGTCGGGTGGTGATGGTGACAACTAATGACAGGCTGCAAATTCCCCCAATCAGGCATTTTTGGCAATTAGTGCGAGAAAGTATACCACCCCAATTTGATACTGTGCTGCGTTCTGCTAGTTAAGTAGTTAATATGAGCAATGTATTTCGGGATTTACTGAAAAAGGTTGGTAGTGGTAATCACACCTGCGAAAGTCTAACTCGTGGAGAAGCTGCGATCGCAACAAAAATGATGTTGCTAGGTGAAGCGACTCCAGCGCAAATCGGGGCATTTATGATTGCCCACCGCATCAAACGTCCCACAGGGGAAGAGTTAGCGGGGATGTTGGATGGATATAATGAGTTAGGTGCAAAGTTAAAGGCTGTTGCATTTGACCGTCCGGTAATGGTCTTGGGCATCCCTTACGATGGACGAACTCGTATAGCCCCGATTAGTCCAATTACAGCCCTGTTACTGGCATCTGCTGGACAGCCTGTGGTCATGCATGGAGGCGATCGCTTACCGACAAAGTATGGTTTACCCCTAGTAGAAGTTTGGCAGGGTTTAGGAGTTGACTGGACGCGATTACCGTTAGAAGCAACCCAAAGGGTTTTTGAGAAAACTGGTATTGGTTTTGTCTATGCCCCTAAGCATTTTCCCTTAACAAACAGTCTTTGGGAATATCGCGATCAATTAGGAAAACGTCCGCCTTTCGCGACAATGGAATTGATTTGGTGTCCTTATGCTGGGGATTCTCACATTGTTGCTGGGTATGTACATCCTCCAACAGAGGCAATGTTTCAAAAGGCTTTGAGTTTACATGGAGTGACTAAATTTACCACAGTCAAGGGCTTGGAAGGTAGCTGTGACTTACCACGCGATCGCACGGCGATAATTGGTTTGGGAGGTACATCAGCAAGGGATAATCAAGGTCTAATCCCTATAGAAAGATTGCATCTAGCACCACGTGAATACGGTTTTACTAGCCAGAATACTCCATTAGTGACTACAGCAGAATTAATAAATCAAATTCAAGCAACCCTTGCTGGGGAACGATCGGAAATGACGCAAAGTGTATTATGGAATGCTGGGTTTTATTTATGGCTGAGTGGCATTTGTCAAGATATGCAAGCAGGTATTATGAAAGCTGAAGAATTAATTTCTCGTGGTTTAGTAGCGCAAAAATTGCAAGAAATTTCTCAAACAATAACATCAATTTCAGAACCTACATTTCAACCAGTATAATTTTAAATATAACTGCTTAAATACCATAGCATTTTATAAATTTTCAGTCTGGATAAACAACCTTACAAATTAGGCAAAACAGCCGTGGGAGTTCCCCTACGGTAAAATTAAAAACAGAAATTCTTAAGCCTCTCTCCTTGATAAGGATGTTGTTGGCGAATTAATGATGGGTCGAACCCCATTTTCCTCGTTCCTTGCCTCTGGCAAGGAATGCAGCGATTGAGGCTCTGCCTCAAATCTAACTGGAGGCAGAGCCTCCAAAAGCGCGTTACCAGGCTGGAGCCTGTTAACGAGAGGGTGAGGGTCTTCACCCCTCAACAATTAGCCAACAGTATCC
>NZ_NTFS01000694.1 GCF_002289455.1 Brunnivagina elsteri CCALA 953 | reverse complement strand
CCTCCCAACATTGCACCAATAATATTCCCAATTCCCCCCAATACTGCCGCAGTAAATGCCCGCAAACCCGCAGTAAAGCCCATCGTAAACACAACTGTATTGTTGTAAAGTCCAACTAATAAACCTGCGGAACCTGCCAACATTCCCCCAATTAAAAACGTTAAAACAATAATTCCATCGACATTAATACCCATCATTTTTGCTGCATCGCGATTTTGAGCAGTTGCCCGCATTGCTTTACCCCAGCGCGTATACTGAACAAATATATGCAAGCTAATCATCAGCACCAAAGCAACTACTAATACAATCAAATCCTTGGTTGTAAATTGAATCGTGCTTTCAATGCCAAAGTATTTCAAAATATCAATTCTGGGTAATAAATCGGGAAAACTTTTTGGTGCAGCAGCGTTAACCCCCATTACGGGAATAAACGATTTTAGTCCACCCCAAAATAAACCCATATTTTGAAAGATAAAGGAAATACCAATAGCAGAAATTAAAGGAGCAAGACGAGGTGCATTACGTAAAGGACGGTATGCATAACGCTCAGTGGCGATATTCAAACCCGCACAGAGTCCAGTACTCACAAGTAGAGCGATAAAAATAGCAGGTAGTGCGATCGCAAGTAATGTACTATCGGTAATTCCAAAAGCACCGATTACAGTTAGGGATGCAAATCCACCTAGCATATATAAATCACCATGTGCGAAATTTATCAACTCGATAATTCCGTACACCATTGTGTAACCCAGGGCAATAATTGCAATAATTGCACCATTAACCAATCCAATTAGTAATTGCTGAATTAATAAGGCTGGATTTGCTTTAATTTCGCCAATAATTCGAGGAACATCAAATCCGGCAATTGGTCCAATTAACAGAATTAAGTAAATGACACCAATGTACAACAGAATTTTCTGCCACGGGATTTTATTCTTGGTTGTTTGCCGATCGAGTGCGTTAATCATTGTTAGAGTTGGAGATTGGGAATAGGGAAATGAATAAAAAGAGTCAGAGATTTATAATCTCCGACTAATGGCGAAAGTCTCTAAAAGAAGACTAAATTGAAAGTACAATTCTTGGTACTTACTTTTTCGCAGCATCCAAAATAGTGACAAACTCCCATTTACCAGCTTTGACACTATTACCAGACATTGAAGTTAAAGTGGTGTCACCATTAGCATCAAAACTCCACTTACCGAGAATACCTTCGTAATCCTTCGTACCCATTACCGCAGCACGAACAGCCTCGCGATCGCTCTTACAAACTTTCCCAATCCCATTAATCACAACTTTGGCAGCTTCATAACCATAAGCAGCATAAGCTTCGGGTTCGGAATTATATTTTTTCTTGTAGCTGTCATACCAAGTCTTACCAGCACCAGTAAGTTGTTTAGGAGGAACACCACCAAATGTCGCAAACACACCTTCTGCATCTTTACCAGCAGCATCGACTAATGCTTGCTCAAAGATTCCATCTGGACCCATAAACTTAACTTTATCTGCACTTAAACCCACATTGCGCGCATCTTTAATTAATTGTCCTGCATTATTCTGAGTGATACCACCAAAATAAATCAAATCGGGATTTAATGATTTTATTTTATTCATCAAAGCTTTATAGTCACTGGCTTTGGAGTCGATACCCTCAGTACCCACAACTTCGATGCCAATTTTTTTTGCAGTCGCTTTAAATACTTCCGCTAATCCTTTACCGTAAACCTCTTGGTCATCTAATATGAATACTTTTTTAGCACCGAGAGATTTCGCCCAATTTGCTCCAGCAGCACCCTGGAGGTCATCTGCGGGTACAACCCTTGCATAATTTCGTATCTTAGTTGGGT
>NZ_NTFS01000693.1 GCF_002289455.1 Brunnivagina elsteri CCALA 953 | reverse complement strand
AATCCAAATTATTATAATTATTGTGGGGTGGGCATCCCTGCCTGCCCTAATATATAATTTAGGTGCTTTTTAGCTTAGCTTGTTGTGGATTTTGAGGATTGCGATCGCTTTTTTTGAAGCACGCCAATAGTATACAAGCACTAGCGAAGAGTAAGCGATCACTCATCCTTGAAATTAAGATGTGACGCTGGGTGTTGTTAAAAGATGCGATCGCTTTCTTCAAAGTTCTCAATACAAGGTGCGATCGCGCAGCTTAAACGTCCTGCCAAATCGGAAAAATCGTAGGATTTTGTCTGAGGAGTATCTGGGATGCTTGGGTTTAAGACAATAACTACATCAACAGCGCCAGATGCTAATTCTGTTGGTATATCAAGGCGTAAATTTCCTGACTCATCAATAATTGTTGCTAACTTCAAAACTTTCATATTCTGAAATTTTGTTTATATTTATCCTAGATCATAAATGTAAGTGGCATTTTATGGTGTCTCGATAACTTGATTCTAAACTTTCATAAAACCTCACGGTATGCGGGAAACTCAGTCACTTTAGTGCTGAGAGGGAAGCGACGCGAGCGGTTTTAACCGCAGTGGTAATTAGTCCAATAGAGCGTCTAATTAGTCGGACTTTGTTTTTACTAAATTGACCTAGCCGTTTCCAGTTTTGGTCAGAGACAGAAACTTGTTTTTCTGTGTCTCCGCTTACCCAGCCTCTATATGTTTTATTGCCTTGGATAGCTTCAACATAATCACCTTTTCTAAATCCATGTCGGGTTACAGTACCGCCATATTTACGGCGAAGTTGCCGGACAGAATCTTCTGTCCCGGCACATTCGCGTCTGGTTCCACCCTTAGACGGAACCATTAAATGTAGTTGCCTACGACTAATTGGAGGACGACGTAAAATCGTAAATTGAGAGTTGGTAATAGTTACATAACCTACCCAACTAGCACCATGAGTTTTAGCACCTTCCCATGATTTGTATTGAACGAACTGCGAACAAGCCAAAGTAACTGCATCAACTGCATGAGTTTCTGGGATTTGTAAAGACTTGTCAGATTTTTCTTTATGTAATCCCAAGTGCTTACGAAGATTAGATGTTTCCCAACCTTTTTTCAATTCCACATTAGCTAGGTTTGATAGTCGGTTAATTTGATATCTTTGCCCTACCATCACTGGACTAAAGCTTTTACTCCCTCTGGCTTCTACCTCTTCGACAACAATTGTTTTTACTGGGTAGATTTCACACAATAAAGAGATTGTGCGGTATTCCAAATCTTTGTTAGCTTTAATACTTGGAGGTAGTTTGGAACTACGACGATTATCGAATCTAGCTTGACGATGGTTACGCTTTGCAAAAAATAATTTTCGGTTAATTCGTCTACCTCGTCTACCACGCCGCATCATGGCTCGTTGTTCCATTCTGTCTTTAACTGTTTTAAATGGAAGAACTAGGTGCAACATTTGTAGCGTGTATTTTTGAGATTGGACTGCAACGCCAGAAAACATTTTACCGGGGTCTAACCCAATCACTACATCTTGAGTTTGGGTATCAGATGGTTCTGTCGTTAATTGGGCATAAAATATGCCTAACTTATTGAATTTGCCTATCGCTTTACCTTCTTTAATCCATCGCCTAGCACGGCTAGGTTTTGTTGGCATTAAAGGTTTATTGTCTACGGAAATTACGGGTACTCGCATAAAAGAGATAATCCTTCGAGTAAAGTTTTAGTCCCCTCGCCCAACTAATCCAAAATGTCTTGTCTTTAACCAACGACTGAACAAACAGTCTTGCAGATAATCCAAACTGGGGAAGTATTTGGAAGTGCGTATCAGGATTAGTCTCAGTG
>NZ_NTFS01000692.1 GCF_002289455.1 Brunnivagina elsteri CCALA 953 | reverse complement strand
CCCTAACCCTCCCCTTGTAAAGGGGAGGGAACTAGACTTTTTATTTTTCCCTCCTTGCAAAGGGGGGATTAAGGGGGGTAATTCCGGGGTATCAGGGGAAACCAAACTTGTACTATGTACACCACAAATAGAATCAGGTAGGGGCAAACAACCGTTATTTATCCTTTCTTCAACAAAACCGTTATTTACCCCTTCCCAATACCCTGCGGGTAGGTGATAAACAACCAAATCCGTTTCCGCACTCCAAGCATCTGGAGTCGCATCGGGATACCCCCAGCTTTCCCCAACTTGCGGAGATGGTGCTTCAGTACTAGCAGTGCAGACACAACCATCCATTAACCAAAATCTTCCTTGAATAGCAGGATTAATTTCTTGTAAAGATTCACCTGCTTTAATTACCACTTTCATCAAATGCGGTAATATCTTTTGTAATGCATGGCTGCTTTTCGAGTGCAACTCAGTCATCGTCTTGAAAAATACTAACCCTTGCCGAGTTTGTACAGCTTGCTGCAAATAGGATTGGAGAGTTGGGATTTGCTGCAACCAAACCTGTAAATTTGATATTTCAACGAACGCAATAGTAACTGGAGCTGCTGCGATCGCACGATAACCAAAAGCGCTAGGGAAAAATAACTTATCCCCACTAAAAGTTTCCCCAGGCAAAAGTAACTGTGTCGATACTTCACGTCCACTGCGAGTATCATACCCCAACAACCTCACCCGACCTTGGCAAACCAAACAAATTATATCGCTGCTATTATCACTTTGCAGTTCGTCACCTAACTCAAACGAACGTATCTTCCAAACCTGACTAAAATCCTCTGCGTGGTTCGTATCTCCTGCGGCAGCTTTCAACAATTGAAGAATAGCCGCAAGTAGAGTGGGAGAAAGCGCAATAGCATCACTATAATGCTCTCCCTGAACTTGTAACAACGGAGAGATGTTCATGGTTCGGTTTCTGATGTCTGGGTAAGCTTGTTAACTTCGATGCAGTACGTAGCTCTTAAAAAAGAACTAAAAAAGCTCAAATAAAAACTTATTAAAAACTTATAATTTTACTTTCACATTTTTCGCCTTATCTAAAGAGTCAAATGCAATATCTCAGTAGTGGTTTACATTGTCTTCATCCAATTTCTACATATTCTGAGCAACTCTTCGTAATGTGCTGGTCTCAATTGAAACATTGTGTTTGCCAAAGACAAATTTTTAATTTATCTAGATGTACTTAGTTTACTTTTAATCTATCTTATAATTTTTTTGAATTATCTTGTCAAAAACTTTTTATTCTTTATCAAATTTTTACTTACTTCTCAAGTATTCTCATCCCCAACCACTTAAGTAATGTGTCTGTTAAATTACATCATTTTGAGGTCCTAAAGCTTATATAACATGACTTACATAGATTAATTCAGTAATTTGATGTCATAAAAGACTATCTTACCACTAATATTCTTTACACGAATAAAAATTACCAAGTAGATACTGGTATTCATCAACAGAAAAATTTCTAAAATTCATTATGGTTTGGGTTAGTAGGTTAGATTAGTGTTGTTAATAAGCTGTTAATAAAGGGTTCTAGTTGTCATTAATTCCAGTAAGTAGAGGGAAAAAGGGAAGCTGGGGAGAAATCATTGTTTACCCAAAACTTCGGAAGACAATAAACAACCATCAATGAATAAGTCAAGGTTTTTAATACCCTGAAACTTTATCCATTGATTCTGTTGTTTATCCGGAGACGGCTTGTTGCTGTGTCAGGGAATGATGACAAGAGGAGGCTATGGTATTGCCCAAATAAAAGAACCCCACCCTAACCCTCCCCTTGCTAAGGGGAGGGAATTAGACTTTTTATTTT
>NZ_NTFS01000691.1 GCF_002289455.1 Brunnivagina elsteri CCALA 953 | reverse complement strand
TTGTCCGAGGGGAATCATCTGTCCTCGGTTGTCGTAGCCTGCCCAATCGGGGTTTGCGGCTAATACTGGTCCTGGATAATTGGTATTGATACCGATCACCTCATTGTGGCGGGTGTTTCCTGCGGCAAATACCCAAACCCAAGCGTGTAATTCCATACCCCTGGCTTTTGCGAGTTTGACTGCTGATGCGAGGGGGTCCCAGCCGCGAATCAGGGGATTTTGTTGAGGTGCAACTTTACTTGGATAGATGGGATAGCTGGCATTCAATGTTTCAAAGAATACCGTGTTAATTCCAGCCTGTGCCATGCGATCGAAAATGATTGCAAGCGATCGCTCACTTCCGGCTTTGACAATCGTACCGCGATCGAGCCAAATTGAGCGAATTTCTGGCTGTGCTAATTTTCTATCTGTGGGGAATTGCTTCCACAATTCATTTTTGGTTGCTAACCACTGCTGACGAGCTTGGTTGTATTTTTTTTGGGAAATTAACTGAGGTAAATTATTGGCAATTTGACGAGCTTGTTCAGTATTTCGAGATGATGCTCCACCTCGAAGTGATGTAAATTGAGGTTGTTGTGCTTTTGTTGATGGGGATTTGGGTGAAATTGCCGATGCTGATAACTGAGCGCTTTCAACCCTTCCAATCAGGTTTTTTAATTCTTGTTGGAGTGCGATCGCTTCACTAGCGCTAATTGGTTTCTGGGAATTAGCAACAACATCCAAACGCACTGATTGTTCGAGTTGATCGATTGCCTCATCACTTCTGGGGGTATTAGTGGGGAATCTAGCACTTGTGGTTGATGGATTGGAATTCCCTGGGGTTGCAAAAATATTTGGGTTGATTCGGATTGGTTGTACTGGTTGGCTAATTTGGAAATTTTGACCGGAATTCTGGCTTAAAGAACCAGGTTTAGGCAATTCAGCAATCGATGTAATACAGCTTTTAGAACCATCAACCTTAGTGGAAGCTCCTGGAGGTAACTTCATGTGACGTGCGATCGCAGCTCGCAACCATCCTGCATCTAACTCGCTAGCAGAGGCAGTATCAACCCCCCAACGCCAACCAAAAAATGTCGATCGCTCGGTTGCTAAAACTGCGGTAGGATTATCTTTGGCATCCCATGTTGCCGCAGCTTCTCCAATTGCACTATCGGAGATAACAACACCACCGCGTACTTTGCCAAATACACCACCGTCTTTGACCCAATCTTGGGTAATTTTTTGCGAGGATGGTTGCAACTTCTGCGTATCATTTAGACTAAAGCCCCAATATCCACCGAGTAGGGCTTTCATTAATTGCCTGACTCCCGGTGCAGACAAACTACCCACAGGACCACTAGCGATTAGTCTACCACCTTTGCTCATCCATTCTTCTAATGCGATCGCTTGGGCTGGACTAAGGGTTTCCACATTTGGTAAGAATAATACTTTGCGATCGCCCCAATCAGCAGATGACCTGATTGCATCCAAGGAAACCACACAATACCTCACCCCCGCAGCTTGCAAACGATTAGCAATTCCCCCCCATTGGTTAACATTCTCTTGACTATAAACTATAGTTAAATTTGTGTCAGAATTGCTATTTTGTGCTTGAGCCGCAACTGGTAAAATATTGATTATACTAAAAATAATAAATTGTAAATAAACTAAAAATAAGTCATTTTTTCTAATCTTATTTCTTGGATTTTGTCGAGCTTTTCCCTGCTTCTTCAAGTTCCTACTCCTCTTAATTATTAGTTAAAAATTCTTTCCTTCTTTCTTCTTCCCTCAGCGTCTTGGCGTACTTGGCGGTAAAAAATCTTTTACTTTATTAAAAATACATAATTAGTAGTGAATCAAATTTACCACTAATTGATTTTGAATTTT
>NZ_NTFS01000690.1 GCF_002289455.1 Brunnivagina elsteri CCALA 953 | reverse complement strand
CCCCAATCGTTACAAGCCAAGTTGGGATTAGCAATTGGCTACAAACGGGCTGGAAAGATTGATGAGGCTTGGAATGCTTACCAACAAGTCATAGCCCAAGACCCCAATAACCAACTGGCATTAAAAACAGTGGGTTTGCTGGGTACATACAAACCCCAATGGCAACCGGGAGGGATTCGAGCGCTCACATCTCTGCTGCAACAGACTCCCAACGACTTGGAAGCACGAAATCTCCGGGCTTTACTGTTCTTTTACCAAGGTCGTCAGGCTGAAGCTGTTGGCGATTACCGGATGGTGTTGGCAAGTAATCCCACACCAGAAAACTTGCTGAATGCGGCACAGGCATATACCTACGCAGGTGATGCCACCAAAGCGGTGGAATTATTCAATCGCTACCGGGGAACTGGTAAACCGATTGTTGGGGATGCGGCAGTCGCTTACGGTAAGGCATTGCGGGAAAATGGCGATGCAGCAGGTTCAGTTCGGGTATTGGAAGCCCAATTACAGCGCTCTGGGAGCCTCGATCGCACTGCCATCGAAACCCGTAAGGAATTGGCGGTGGCTTATCTTGCCAATCAACAACCAGATAGGGCTGTGGCAACATTACAGCCATTACAAGGTAGACCAGATGCGGTTTTACCCTTGGCTCGTTCCCTAAATGACATTCGCAAGCGCTCGACCAATGCCGCATTGACCCAGCAAGTGGCAACCCTCTACCGTCAAGCTTTAGCAGCTAATCCCAATCCTTCCCCCTCATTGGTGAAGGAAGTTGCCGATGTTTTTAGTGGTTTGCCCAATGGTGAACAAACTGCCCTGCAACTCTACCGTCAACTAGTGGCACAGCAACCAAACGATAAAAGTTTGTTAGTGCGGCAGTTAGCCTTGGAGAATAAATTAGGTTTGCTCTCCCGTAGCGATATACGTCAGCGTTTGAGTGCGGCACTTCAGCCATTACCCTCAGACCCAGTACAACTCCAGCAATTAGGATTTGCACTAGCAGAAATTAGTACCCCAGACCCAGAGTTTTTACCTATATATCAAAGTCTGCTGCAAAGTCGGGCAGACGTACCGATGTTGTATTTCCGAGTCGCCCAGATTTATTTGCAACTTGGGGATATGGTGAATGCCAGACAGGCACTAGCTGGATATACTGCAACTCCAATGGGTAGTCGGGATTTAGCACACCAATTATTGGCAGCAGAAATCGAACGCCGCGAAGGCAATTTGGATGCCAGTGCTAGAAGATACCAGGCTTTGATTAAAAGTAAGCCCGATCGCGCCGATATTATGGATGCATCTTTACAGGGTTTTGCGGGATTATTGCGACAGCAAAAGCGTTATGAAGATGCCTTGGTTGTTTACGATCAGCTTTTCCAACGTAATCCCCAGAGCTTAAATTTGCAGTTGGGACGAACTGTGATTGCTTATCAAGCAAAGCGGATTTCTGAAGCTGAGGCAAAAGCAGTGTTAGAGAATTGGCTAGGAACCCAGCCAGCAACGAATACACCACCGGAATTGTATAGCTTGGTGGAAGCCCTACCACTATATCCAGAACGGGAAACCCTATATACCTACTTAGCAGAGGTTGAACCTGGTAACATCCCCATGCAACTGCGGGTTGTGGAAGCGATCGCACAACGTAATCCTGCCCAAGCCCGTGCCAGGGTAAGGCAATTAATCGCCAGGTTGCCGCAAAATGAGAATTCCGCCGACTTACAAGCACAACTAGCTAGAGCCGCAGGGGATTTGAGTCTTGCTGGGAAAATTTACGAAAATATTTTGGCACAGCAACCCGATAACCTCACAGCTTTAGCAGCATTGGGGGGAATTAGATTCGAGCAGCAACGCTTTGATGCCGCCGAAAACGTTTATGC
>NZ_NTFS01000069.1 GCF_002289455.1 Brunnivagina elsteri CCALA 953 | reverse complement strand
CATTTTGACCAAACAGGAGCGCGTGTTGGTGGAGTCAATCACACAACAAACGTAATTTGTAACCCTTTATATACAATTTATCAAACGACAAGAAATAAAGACCGTTTGAGTGTATTAAAGGTGTTGCAAAACACAACTGGGCTTGAGTTTGTGCTTAACTCGCTCACATACGAGTTATTAGAGACTTTTAACATACCAATAAAGTGGATTAATCAACTCCAGTTATTGCCTCAGCAAAAAGCTTTTACAGAAACTGAGTTTAATGCGTTAGTTGATGAGTATTTAAGTAAATTAGGTTCTCAACATCGTACCCGCCTATACGAAGCAGCCGCAATAGCATTTTATCATCAGCAATCAAATATTCCTGTTATCCAAACTCTACTGTGTGATGATGCTCCGCAGTTCAAGTTACTAACTTCGGATTTAGCTTTGTGTTGGGTACACGTTGGCGAAGCCTTCCCGAAGGGTAGGACGGCACTATAAAAAGTTAACTCCATTTGTTGCCTGCCATCAAAAGATTCTAGATGGCTTTTTGGAAAAATTCTGGATATATTACCGAAAATTATTAGCTTACCAGGACTTCCCTAACCCAGATAAAGCCTCGGAACTGAGGTCAGAATTTTGGATACTTTTTGCGGATGAAACTGGTTATGAGCAGTTAGATAATCGAAAACGATTAACTGCTGCAAAAGCCTTTATAACTACTTCTTGTTTTGGAACATCCAGAATTACCCTTACATAATAACCCTGCGGAATTAGCTGCTAGGACTATGGTGCAGCGACGGAAAATTAGCTATGCTACCCAAACTGAACAAGGTACAAAAGCATGGGATATTTTCATGTCCCTTGTTGCCACTACTCGTAAATTAAGTATCAGCTTTTTTGAATATATCCGCGATCGCATTTCTTTGATCGGAAATATCCCATCTTTGGGCAGTATTATTCGGGACAAATCTTCGCTTAACCCGTTTGGTTGGTCGTGGATGCCAGAATAAATCTTTACCCCGAAGTATTGATGGGATACCTTTATAGGATTGAACAGCTATAGTAATGAAGCGTAATTATTCACTCCCCCCCCTGTAAAATGCTCGAAACCCTTGATTTATCGTTGAGAGGTAGGGGGGAGTGTGAAAGGTTACAATGAAGCACCGTTTGAGGCATCAATGTTAGTTCATTTTAGACAAAGAAGAGATATTGAATTAGTGAATAGAATGAATAGAAGCATGGTTAATAATAATGAAGAGAAAATCAATAAAGAAGAAACAGAAAAAAAGTTATTAGCGCTGAAGATGGAGAAGAAGAAATAGATGAAGATAAAAATAAGGGTAAATTAAAGTTAGATGCAACTTGTGTACCAGCAGATATTAAATATCCGACAGATTTAGGATTACTAAATGAAGCGAGAGAACAAACAGAAAAAATAATAGATATTCTGTATGAAGAGTTGGATGAAAACGAAAATAAAAAACCAAGAACTTACAGAAATACAGCTAGGAAAGAATATTTAAACTTCGCTAAAAAACGACGACCATCGAAAAAACAAAGAAGAAAAGTAATAAAAAAACAATTACGATACCTGAAAAGAAACGATTCACATATAGATAGACTAATAGCACTTGGAGCCAAGCTAGAGTGGCTAAGTGCCCAAAAATATAAAATACTATTAGTGGTAAATGAAGTATACCGACAACAGTTATTCATGTATGAAAATAGTCTTTCTCGTGTTGACGATAGAATAGTGAGTTTAACACAACCTCATGTCCGTCCAATCGTGAGGGGAAAAGCTGGTTCATCGGTAGAATTTGGAGCTAAATTATCAGCTAGTTGTTACGAAGGATACGTATTTTTAGATCGGATTAGTTGGGATAATTTTAATGAATCGGGTGACTTAAAAGCACAAGTAGAAGCATTTAAAGCTGCAACAGGATACTATCCAGAATCAGTGCATGTAGATCAGATTTATCGAAACAAGGAGAATAGAAAATGGTGTAAAGAAAGAGGAATCAGAATTAGTGGTCCACCATTAGGAAGACCACCAACAAATGTCAGTAAAGAAACCAAAAAGCAGGCACAATTAGACGAGAGAGATCGTAATTGTATTGAAGGTAAATTCGGAGAAGCAAAAAGAAGATATAGTCTCGACCGAGTGATGACCAAACTTTCTAATACTTCTGAAACAGCCATTGCTATAACTTTTCTAGTCATGAATCTTTCCGCATTACTGCGGCGGATTATTATGACTTTTTTTTGTATCTATTTTAGGAAATACTGTGTTTTTCCTATTTTTAGATTTGGATGATTAGAAAATATTATATTTACTCAAATTGATTCATATAATGAATTATGTTTTCACTTACAAACATTGTTAACTGATTCTTGGTCTGGCTTAAATACGACTTTTTCAGCAAGCCCTATTTAGGGCTTGCTGAATAACTATAAAACCCTTAGAGAAATAGTGATTGAGGTCGATAGGTCGGTAAAAAGTGCAAGAAAATCAGTTAAAATGGCTCAAAACCCTAACATCAACAGAGAAAATGTATCGAAAAATTGAGACCGTAGCTACCCCAATAGAAAAGTTTGAACTGCCATTTGAGGGGCAATTGGCGGAAGATAATAGATGGGTAATGATGGCTAATTTAATTCCTTGGTCAGAGTTTGAAGATGAATATGCCAAACAATTTACTTTGGAAATGGGGGCAGCGGAAACTTGACGGGGGCTGTGCCTCCGTCAAAGTTTTCAAGAACCAGCGAAGTCTTTTCGGACAGCTATAGGAGCTTTAATAATCAAGGAAAGATTGGGACTAAGTGATAGAGAAACAGTAGAACAAATCAGAGAGAATCCTTATTTACAATACTTTATCGGATTGAATAGATATAGCAATGAAGCACCATTTGAAGCATCAATGTTAGTTCATTTTAGGCAAAGAATAGATATTGAATTAGTCAATAGAATGAATAAGAGTATGATTAAGAATAGTCAAGAGAAAGAGAGTGAAGAAGAAACAGGAAAAAAGTTATTAGTAACAATGGAGAAGAAGAAAAAATAAATGAAAATGAAAATCAGGGTAAATTAAAATTAGATGCAACCTGTGTACCAGCAGATATTAAATATCCGACAGATTTAGGCGAACTTTGCCACGGGGATACTCCCCGGTGGCAAGATTCGCGATTATTGAACGAGGCGAGAGAGCAAACAGAAGAAATAATAGATATTCTGTATGAAGAGTTAGATGACAACGAAAATAAAAAACCCAGAACCTATAGAAATACAGCTAGAAAAGAATATCTAGACGTAGCGAAAAAACGACGACCATCGAAAAAAAAAAGAAGAAAAGCAGTAAAGAAACAACTACAATATCTGAAAAGAAATCTATCACATATAGATAGACTATTAGCCTCTGGAGCCAAGTTGGAGTGGCTAAGTGCCCAAAAATATAAAATACTATTAGTGGTAAATGAAGTATACCAACAACAGTTATTCATGTATGAAAATGGTCTTTCTCGTGTTGACGATAGAATCGTGAGTTTAACACAACCTCATGTCCGTCCAATCGTAAGGGGAAAAGCTGGTTCATCAGTGGAATTTGGAGCCAAGTTATCAGCGAGTTGTTACGAAGGATATGTATTTTTAGACCGAATTAGTTGGGATAACTTTAATGAATCAAGTGACTTAAAAGCGCAGATAGAAGCTTTTAAAGTAGCAACAGGTTACTACCCGGAATCTGTACACGTAGACCAGATTTATCGCACCAAAGACAATAGAAAATGGTGTAAAGAAAGAGGAATTAGAATTAGTGGTATACCATTAGGACGACCACCTAAGAATATCAGTAAAGAAACAAAAAGACAGACAAAATTAGACGAGAGAGACCGTAATTGTATTGAAGGAAAATTTGGTGAGCCAGCGCGTTGCGGGGGTTCCCCCCGTTGTAGCGACTGGCGAACCCGTAAGGGAGAGGCTAAAAGAAGATATAGTCTCGACCGACTAATGACCAAACTTTCTAATACTTCTGAAACAGCCATTGCCATAACTTTTCTAGTCATGAACCTTTCCGCATTGCTGCGGCGAATTATTATGACTATTTTTTGTGTTTATTTTAGGAAATACTGTATTTACCCTATTTTTAGGTTTGGGCGATTAGAAAATATTATAATGATTCAAAGTGACTCATATAATAGTTTATTGTTTCCACTTTAAGCATTGTTAATTGATTCTCGGTCTGCCTTAAATACGACTTTTTCAGCAAGCCCTATTTAAATTCTAAGATGGTTTAGTTAAGATGTTATAAAAGTCTTTTTTACGAACCGCCAAGACGCAAAGAACGCCAAGTAGGAGAAGAAAAAATGCTTAACTAAACTGTATTTAATTGTTGATAGAATTAAAATATTTAATGTTGGGTTGCGGCGCGAAATATACTTCTCGTTTAACTTCAAATTTATATTGTGCGCCTTTATCCAACCTACGGAATATAATACTACTTAACAAATTGTGGCATTATTTCGGCTGCGGTAAATATTCCATGAATTCCACGTTTGTGAAGTTGAATTCCGGCTTTTAAATAACCAAATGCGGGACCACAAACGTTTGCTGCCATACTGGTTTCATCACCTAATGTAAACGTATGGGTAGAAATTTTCCCTTCAAAGGTACGTCCGGTAATTTTGACGTTCGTACTTAGGGGCTTTTTCGGGTTGCGGGTATCAACTATACCACCTACTGTAACGCGATCGCGATCGCATATTCCTGCCAGTTCCAACATGACATCATCGGCATGTTCCATGTTTTCTAATGTTAAAATGCCGTCAGTTTGATCTAATAGCGCTTCGACTTCAGCATCTGTCATTGCTCTGGCGACTTCAACGCTGTAACCTGGCATGTGGGCAATATCTTCGCGAATTGTGGCACGATATGCTTCCCAATTGGCAATTCCCACACCGAAAGTAATCTTGACTTGATGTACCTCAGCATAGCTTTGAGCGGCTAATGATGCTGCTGCGGTTAACAAACCTGGTGTTGCCCCACATCCTGTCATGTAGGTAATACCTGCTGCTGCCAGTTCTGCTTTCATTCCCAAAAGCTGTTCGACTGCACTGGTACGTTTAATCGCATCGACGAGTACACCATGCCAACCTAGTTTGATAAACTGCTGGGCAACCGATGCAATAAAATCATTGGGAAGGTTAGGTAATGCTAAAAAGTAGCCATCGATGGGACAACTACTAGCAATTAACTCCTCAATACTCTCAGTGGATATTTTTCCATGTGGTTCTAAATATCCTAACGAGCCTTGTGACTGATATGCCGCAATACATGATGAAGCATTTAATCCTTCGGCAGCATGAGCGTAACCATTTTTATCTGCTGCTGCTACTAATATCATCTCCCCTTTGGGTGCGAGAAGTTTGGCTGCTGCTTGCCCCAATCCCCCAAAACCCAATATTCCTACACGCATCGCTGCTGGCATATTTATCAAACCTTTTGCTTGGTCTGCACTCAATAGATCGAAATAGATCGAAATTGTGAAATCATTTTATCATCCAATGCACTATGTCTTACGAATGGTTTTTCATTTATAAATATTTAGATTAATTCTATAGTAATGATAAATATTTTCAACAAGTTTTACCGCGATCGCATTAATCCATAACACCTAAACCCTTATTAATCCTATATTTTTCACTTTCTTGTACTTACATTGCAAGTTGCTTTTCCAGCTTGACTAATCTAAAAAGTTAAGGGAAACTTACATATAGTAGACCTGTTACCTAAGAAAAGTAATAATTTTTGTAAAGATTCTGAGATATATATTTTGAGGGATGGAACATTAGTGAACAAATGACAAATTTGTACCTAATGCCTATGTACCAATGGCTACGGATTTAGCCTGACGGTAAAACAGTGTAGTCCGAGGGTACTTATACGTAGTTGTCGTAAAAATGGAAACATTAGAGTTCATTATCTATCCAGATGGTCGAGTACAAGAAAAAGTTACAGGTATTATAGGTGCTTCCTGTGCTGAAGTAACTGCGGCAATTGAAGCACAGTTAGGACTAGTACTTAATCATGAGCCAACCTCGGAATTTTTCGTACCTCAGCAAGTGCAGCAATCTACTGTGACAAACACGCAGACAAGTTTCAGCGATTGGTAAGTTTTTGATCGATAGATTGCATTGATTAAGTTTTCAAGTTTGTTTAGTTTGACAACAATCACATTTCACAAAAATCACCAAATACCATGTCACATTTTAGCCAAATCAAAACCCAAATCCGTAATCTTGAATCTTTGCAGGAAGCACTCACTGAATCAGGCATTGATTGGAAGCCAGGACCTTGCCAAGTCAAGGGTTATCGCGGTCAAACTCATGATGCGGAGATTGCGATCGCGCAAGATAATGATTACGACATCGGCTTTCGCTGGAATGGTCAGGAATACGAACTTGTAGCCGATTTGCAGTACTGGCAACAGGATTTATCAGTGGAAGGGTTTTTGCGTAAAATTACCCAGCGTTATGCTTTCCAAACAGTGATGAAAGAAACTGCCCGTGCGGGGTTCCAGGTTGCCGAACAACAAAATAATGAAGATGGTTCGATTCGCTTAGTTGTACAGCGCTGGAGTGCCTAATCCAAATTCACCGATCGGTGGAAGACGGTTGTACAATGAAAGGAGAATTAGTGTAATGGCTGATTTTGTAACATCTCCAACAGATGGAGATGATAACCGCTCTGGATTTGAACCGGAATTGGGGGGATTTTTACGAGATGCTCCTGAAAGGTCTGGTTTTGAGCCAGAATTGGGGGGAATGTTGCGCCAAAAGGGTGTTTATGTTGATGAGATTACCTGTATTGGCTGTAAGCATTGTGCCCACGTTGCCCGAAATACGTTTTACATTGAACCTGACTATGGGCGATCGCGTGTAATTCGACAAGACGGGGATTCGGAAGACTTAATTCAAGAAGCGATCGAGACTTGTCCGGTTGATTGTATCCATTGGGTTGATTATACCGAACTCAGAAATTTGGAAGATGACCGTAAATATCAAGTAGTTCCTGTTGCTGGCTATCCTGTGGAAGGGGCTGTTGCGGCTTCCCAGAAACGGCTGAGAAAGCAGAAAGCAATCAATAACAAAAAATCCCGTTATTAGCCATTAAATAGTTAATTTGAATCGGGATTAAGTCGATATTCAGTTATAAAAAAGGGTTGTGGTAGCAGCCTTTTTTTATTTTAAAGGGGTTGGGTTTCGCGATCGCAAAACCCAACCTAAGAAAATACGAAACTGTCAATATTTTTATCTACCGACTTATCACGCATAAAAAAACCTGGCTAATTAAATTAATCAGGTATAAAAATCAACATAATTTTTATTTAATTTAATCGTTTTCAGGGAAAGTCTGAACTTTGCCATCTGGACTAAAAACAGCACGAATCCGTACAGTTTGACCATTCCGATTTGGAGATACGAAACGTTCGCCAATTAAAGGCATTCCCGTGCGATCGATATAACTACGTGAGGCATTTCCAAGGGGTAGAATCCGCTCGATTGTGCCGTCAACACTAACTAATAAGCTATATTCCAAACTTTGCTTTAGCCCTGCGGGGGGTTGCCAACGTTTTCGCAGCGCAGTTCTAGCTTCCGCAACTTGAGGTGTATCAAAAATAGTGCCGCTTTGATTATTCGGACGACTGCTAGTTCTGTTATTTCGGTTGGTATTGCTTGGGGTAGTCACTTGACCAGAACTATTTCGAGCATCGCGGAGTTTGTCAATTAATTGCGAAGTGTCGTTAGTATTAGTGCGGGAATTGACTTGAGTTTGCGAACCACTGCGGGGGTTTGCAGGTTTTGGTTCTGGTGCTAATTGTGTTAGTGCAGAAATATCTGGAGGTAAGTTACTTACAGGTAAATTAGTTGTCGGTAAGCGACTACTTGCTGAACTTGTAATTCCTGTTTTCGGAGATGTTGCCGTGCGACTTTGACTAATATTCGGTTGAAAGGCAATTGAAGCAGGAAGCGATGGTGGTGTTAGAGGGAAGTTACTAGTTGCAATGTTAGGTAATTTCGGATTTACAGCTCCAGGTACTTTAAAAGCGCTTCTTGATGAGGGTAAAGGTGTTGAGAAGCCGAAATTAGAAGAAATTTGTGGAGCCGAGGGATTAGTTGAATTTGCTGGTAGTTGTGCGATCGCACCTGGATTGACACCTGGATTGATACCTGGAGACACTTGTGCAGTGGGAACCCCAGCAGCGTTGGGGATTGGTAAATTTGCGGCTCCTGGTGGTGGAGTGGGTAATCCGAGAGCGGGAAAGCTCTCTTGTGCTGATAAATTGGGTAAAGGCGTTGTTAGTGCCTCTGAAGCTGGTGTTTGCAGGGCAATAGTTTCCTGTTTGGAGGTTGCTTTGCTCGCGGTTTGTTGTTGTCTTGTGCGGTTTGCGTACTGTAAGGTCAGAGGTGTTAAACCCACTGCCATTGCCACAACTGCCGCAACAGGTGCCCAAGCAGGGATACGGGCTGCGCTTCTGCGACTTGTGTTGAGATTGGGTAATGCCAATACGTCAGTGGAGTATTCGTCAAGGGCAGATGCTAAATCAAATAGTTGGAGTAGGCTGAGTTTTACTCCTCCAGGGATTTGGGGAGTTAATGAACCGAGAAACAAATTATGTGATAAAGGACTACTAGGTTCTATATAAATATCGCTTCTGGGGTGGATTCTGGGTACTTCGGGATTAAATGGTTTTCCTAAGGTACTTATTGGCGATGAATTATTTTGAGTATCTTGTACTTCTGTGTTGTTAATGGCTGAATTTGTGTTTCCCGATGCCGAATAGCTTTCCCAAAATTGCTCTGGAGATTTTTGGAGGAACTCCTTGACGTAATCTGCCACCACTGCACATAGGGCTTCAAGCCGATCGCGATCGCCTCTGATTGCGATCCTCTCTTCTTCTGGCAGTCGCGGATCGTCAAAACGAAGTTCAAAGCGTAGCTGCTTGAGAACTGATTTTCCCATCCACTGCGACAAGGGGGAGTTTTGCGCCTTAACTTCCAGCGTACAAGTAGGAGGTGTATAGCGACGGATGACAGAATTTGATAGAGGCATAGCAGAAGGTGCAATGGGGGACAATTAATTTTGGATTTTGGATTTTGGATTTTGCGAACAGTTGCGTGTGTGGGTTAAGAGCGTTGGGCAAACTTTTCAAGATGGATTTTGGATTTTTTGTTAGTAGTTGCTTATTGGTTACTAGTTATTTAAGAGGGAATTATTTTGTTCATTCCCTATTAATTACCTATTATCCTGTTAACAACCGACCAATCTAAAATCTAAAATCTAAAATTTGGTTGAGCGGTCGAGAAGTGTTAGCCAAAGACGGCGATGACCACCTTGACCACTATAAAAAAGTAAATCGACTAGCAATTTTAGCGCCAAGTGGGTTAATAAATCCGTGGAGATTTTTTCGTCTTCCTCCATCCGCTCTTGGTAAGTGTTGCAGAAAGCGTCAATGTAATCTCCAAGCAAGGCAGCTTGATGGGGTTCGCGGTTTGTTTCCGCCATTTGTTCTAGCAAGCTGACTGCACGACGAATCAATTCTTGGTGCTGTTTGGCAAGGTGGCAGATAATGAGAACAAGCGATCGCGCTTCTTCTACATCTAGTTTTTTCCGCCCTCCTTGCCCTTTACGTAATGGGTTCGACTGGCGCAGTCGCCATAGCGCCACACGATCTGGCACTTTTGACTCTAAACCTAAATCGATAGCAGCAGTAAGCATCGCTTCAGAGCCAATGCCAGTTAATGTTTCTAGCGCCAACAATACTAAATCCAACTGGGCTTTGATATTATCCCATTCTGTTAAGTTGGGAGTACCTATTTTGGTTAAGTCCTCCCACTGTGAAGTTGGATTGGGGGAATTGGCGGCAGGGTGCATAACTTTTAGCATAGGTGATCGGGCTGGTAGGGGCTGTTGCTGTTACCCATTTTGAAACCAGACTCTTGGCAGTTTCGATTGGTTTCTCACCCCGGTATGGTGTTGGATGTTGGGGAGTAAGAAGAACGAAAGCGGGTTTGGGACTGGGGAGTAGGATGAATTATTTCCCCCTTCTCCTTTTTTTGACCCTTTCTTTTTCACCCTTACTCTTATTTTATCCAGTAGCTTGTAGCCAAGCGTCGATAATTTCGAGTGATTCGGTAAACAGCATTTTATCTTTGTCTTACTCTAAGACGAAACCCATTTTGAATAAAGTCCAAGCTCAAAGAATTATCCTGACTTTAACTAGTACAAATGGGCTAATAGTCGATGTAATTTCTCAGCAAACACTAATTTATACTGCAAAATCTGCGTTAGCGCAGCTTACCGTAGGTATCGCATTAATCTTGAAATCTCTTGAGATTAAGTTTAAGCAAAGTGTTAGTGACTAACAGCAATTGCTTTGGCGAATTCAATGCTTAAATTTTATATGCAAATAATGTCGCTTTTGACAATCCCCTACTAGTGATAATTTTTGCTAAATAAATTTTAATAAATGTAAACAATCGTAACACCACTGCCACCGTCGGTTTGGGCTGCGGCTTCAAATTTGTTAACCCTGGGATGCTGCCGTAAATATTCATGGATACCCTGACGCAGTTTGCCAGTGCCATGTCCGTGAATAATCCAGATTGCTCCATTTGCCTCAGAAATGGCTTTATCTACAATTATTTCCGAGTCAGCTACCCGTTTTCCGCGTAAATCGACGGTATTTTTGGAAGTACGAATCATGGGAGTATCAACAGGTTGGGTCACACTTTGATTTTGCCCCTTGGTTTCATTGTCTTTTCGTCCTCGCGTCTTCTCAACAGGTTCCGGCTTTTTCCCATCCAGCGACTCAATATCAGCCAGCTTCACGGTCATTTTCATGATGCCAAAGCGAACATTTAACTCCCCATCTTCATCAGGTGTTGTTAAGACTTCGGCAGTTTGTCCTAACTTGGGAATGCGAATGCGATCGCCTACTTTTGGCATGAATCCAGCAGGTTTTGTTTTGGTCTGCTGTTTCTGAATAAATTTTTCGGAAATCTGATTTAATTGAGTTGTGGCTTGTTGGGCATCTTGGGCGGTGGGAGTACCTTGTTGTAAGCGGCGAATTACTTGGGCAATTTCAGCTTTGGCTTGGTGGATTGCTTGTTGTACTGCCACTTCTTGGGAAGCTTTCAGGGATTTTTCTCGCTCCTCCAAATTAGTCGCTTTGTCGGATACTTCCTTGTATAATTTCTCCGCTTGCTGTAATAACTTCTGAGCTTCTGCGGCTTTGGTTTCTTGGCGTTTGCGTTGCGCTTCCAAGCCAGCGATTACCTCGTTAACTTCGTCATTTGCACCACCCATTTCCTGTTTTGCAGCTTCGACAACTTCAGCTTTCAACCCCAAACGACGTGCGATCGCAAGGGCATTTGAACGTCCGGGAATTCCCCACAGTAAGCGATAAGTTGGTGACAAAGTAGCCTCATCAAACTCCACTGAAGCATTTTCAAAGCGTTCATCTTGATACTTCAATGCTTTGAGTTCGCCAAAGTGGGTACTAGCCATTGTCAGCAAAGCATTGTCAGCCAAATAATGTAGCAAAGAAATCGCTAAAGCACTTCCCTCTACTGGATCGGTTCCTGCTCCTACCTCGTCGAGAAGTATTAGGGATTGGGGATTGGGCACTGGGGATTGGGAAAAAACCTTTTCTTGATTTTCTGCGACTTCTCCATCTTGCCGATTCAAGCTTCTGGATTCCCCATTCTCTGCTTCCAGAGCATTTAGAATCCGACTAATTCGGCGAATGTGACCAGAAAATGTCGATAAGCTTTGCTGAAGCGATTGTTCATCACCAATGTCAGCCAAAATTAAATCAAACCAAGGTAATTCCACAGGTTCGCGGGCAGTTACAAATAAACCCACCTTTGCCATTAAAGCGGCTAATGCTAGCGTCTTTAATGTTACCGTTTTCCCACCCGTATTTGGACCAGTAATAGTGACAACCCGAATTTCCGGCTGAACTAACATATCCACAGGAATGACATCGTGTCCTTGTTCGTGTTGATTTTGCCACACCAGCAACGGATGTCTTAATTGCCGCAAAGTAATATTTTCGTTGTTTTCGCGGTTAATAAAACGGGGAGGATTGGCTTTCAACCAGAGGCTATAACGGGATTTTGCGGTAGCTAAATCTAAAGTTGTGACAATTGCTAAAAGTCTTTCTAAATCGGGTTTAACTACGGCGACTTCTTCTGTTAATTTACGACGAATTACCTCACTTTCCACTTCTTCGCGCCGAGTCAGTTGTCGAAATAGGTTGCCCATTGGCACTACAGAATTAGGTTCGATGTATAAAGTTACGCCACTTGTAGATGTGTCGTGAACGATACCAGGAATTACATCTTTATGGGAAGCCTTCACAGGAATCACAAACCGATCGCCACGTTGGGTAATAATTTGCTCCTGTACCGCATTCGATTTCACATGGATGATATTATGCAGCTTTTGGTTGATTTGGCTGCGTACCTTGCGTAATTCAGCGCGAATCTCAGTCAATTTTTGACTAGCACGATCGGTTACTTGTCCGCGTTCATCGATACAACGGTGAATTTCCTGCTCAATTTCCGGATAAGTTCGCAGTTCAGCCACCAACTCAATTAAAATTGTCAAGTCTTCATGGTTATCGATCACACGTCGCAAATTTCGCGTACCAGCTAGAGTAGTTGCGATCGCAAGTAATTCATCCCCTGCCAAAATACCTTGGAGTTCAGCCCGTTCGAGGGAATCTCCAATATCTTGAATCCCATCAAAGGATAAACTGGTGGTGAGACGACTTTCGAGTTCGTATACTTGTTTTGTTTGCGCTAATAATTGCTCGCTTTCGGATTGCGAACCAGGAATTTGCAGATGACGGGATGCGATCGCGCCTAATTTTGTTGCCGCAAAAGTAGACAAATGCTGGCAAAGACGCGACCATTCGAGTAGTTCTAGGGTTTCAGATTGAATCAAGGGAGTGAAAAAGGAAAATCTGAAGTTATGTTAACAATATTAGCGGTTTTGCAGCCTATATATGTCGGGATAATTTTTAACCGCATTCTCGAAAAAATGTAGAGACGTGATATATCATGTCTCTCTGTATTCATCACGTCTCCATAAGGGTTACAGCGAAACAAAGCGTCCTTATTTATACTGATTAATTATCAAATTAACTAGTATATGCAATATTTTCTTGATTTATTCTTCACTAAATTCAAAATTAATTCGTGTATAAATATCATTAAAAGTAATTTCAAAATTAACCGAACTTAACTTCAAAATAGAATTTTCACCTTCATATTCTTGAAAAATCCATTGTCCTTCACGCTGTTTTATATATTGTTCCACCGCAAAACTATATTGGTCAATTAATATATATTCTTGAAAACTAGGAATTGAACGGTAATATTTGAATTTCTCGCCTTTGTCATAATTTTTGGTTGAATTTGATAAAACTTCTACAATTACTAAAGGATTTGTAATAATAGTTTTACCACTTCCATAATATTCCGGTTCTCCTTTGATAACAATCACATCAGGATATGTGTAAATACCATATTTGTCTATCCACAATTTGACATCATTTATGTATATATCATAATTTTGACCTTCAATTGCATCAGGAAACTTCTTATAAAAATTTCCGGCAATTTTATTATGATTGGTAGTACCTCCGGGCATTAGTCTAATTTCTCCATATATATATTCATTTCTAAATTCACTTTGTTCCTCAAGTTCTAAATATTCTTCTGGGGTATAGTAGCGCTTTTCTGTTTGCAACACCATTTTGATCACCTTTGTTGATGAGAGGGATTTTGCGATGAGTGAAATATGAATGTTCTAGACCTTTAAAAAAAAAAACTATAAATTAATTTTTGATAAAGCCAATTCGATTTGATGGGGTAAATTTATTCCAATTTTTTGCCTTAATAAAATCAATTCTGGCATCAAGATTATTCCTATATTTAAATAGTTCAATTATATAGAGAATAGACTAGATAAGTATTTCGCAATAAATATATACATCGGGGATAGATTTTTTACTTACATGTGAACAATAATTGAATCATGAGTGATTTCAATATAGGAGTGGTTATTAAATAACTCTGCTAAGGATTGTAAATTCGCTGTGAATAATGTTTCTAGCTCTAAGTTGTTAATATTACCTGTTGTAATTAGTAGTAATTTGTAAGGTTCTTTAATCGTTAAAAAAGAATTTAAAAAATCAGAATCCTTGGTAATTACTACACGATTATCCCTCATTGAGATAGCATTAATTTCTGTATCTGATGTTGCATTTTTATTTGGTAAATCTTTTGTATGGATTGTGTCGTAACCCGCAGATTCTAGGAATCGAGCGAGTCGAACAGGTAATTGAGCATCAACAATAAATTTCATGAAGCAATTTTATATATGCTTTTAACTTGGCTAAGACGAACGGCAAATTGCAGAGAGGCAAGAATATCTTCCCGTTCTAAATCGTCATAATCGGCTAAAATTTCATCCATTGTCATGCCAGAGCTAAGTAATTCGAGAATCAATTCTACAGGATAGCGAAGTCCCCTAATACAGGGCTTGCCGTGGCAAATATCAGGATTATAGGTAATGCGTTGTAAGAGGTTACTGCTCATATTGTTGTTTTTGACAAAGCTTACACTTCTTTGTATAGTCTAGATTCACTAATTCTTCAACTAGCTGAAAATTTTGTTTGATGGTCAAAAATCCATCCTACGGATTATCTTATGTTGCTGATTAATCTTTGATAAAACCAGGTCGATTTGATTGGGAAAACTGTAGCATCTCTTCTAGTTTATCCCAATTTTCGCATTCAATTAAATCAATTATTTGATTAAGATTATTTCTATATCCTTGCAGCGAATCTAACAAAGCATCGCGATTATATTTCGCCATCATCACACCTAATTCGGGATTACCACCACCAACCCGACTAGTATCTTTAAACCCCGAACTCGCTAAATTTTGCGCCAATTGTAAAACTTCCAAATCACCATTATCAACACATGCTGCAATTAGAGATGCACTAACCATCACAGGTAAATGGGAAATCCAACTGACAGCTTTATCATGCTGTTCCGGGGCACAAAAATAAATATTTGAACCTAATTGTTGAACTAATCCCTCAACAACCGTAATCGCCGATTTTGGCGTAGTTAATGTTGGCGTTAATACATAAGGGTTTTCGACAAATAAATTACGCAAAGCCGCTTCAATACCGCTTTCCGCCGTTCCCGCCATTGGATGACCACCGATAAAGTTGTGCCATAGTGAAGACACCGCTTGAACTATCGGTAATTTTACTGAACCCACATCTGTTAAAACAGTAGTCGCAGGCAAAAAAGTTATCAATTGCTCAACAGTGGGCACAATAATTCCTAGAGGCGTACAAATGAAAACGACTTCTGCGATCGCAAGTACACTCAAATCCACCGATGCTTCATCAACACTGCCAATAGCCATAGCTGTTTGACAACTAGAAGCGCGACGGCTAACACCGATAACGTAATGCCCATGCGATCGTAAATCCAAACCCAAGGAGCCGCCAATTAGCCCCAATCCGACAATACCAATATTCATAAGTGATTTTGAAATTATCAATAACAAGTTATTTCTATATTAAATTTTTCACAAAACATAGGGAAAGAAGACTTTTCCCTCTTATTTTTAAGCTGGCAAATCAGGGGTAGCACGAATGAAGGCAGAGGAATTCTTAGAAAAATACGCTCTTGGAGTACGAGACTTTAGCGGTATTGACCTTGGTGAAGCAAATTTAAGCGGCGCAAAACTCACTGGTGTCAACCTCAGCCAAGCAAACTTAAGTGTAGTTAACCTTAGTGGTGCAAATCTCAACAATGCTAATTTAAGGTTTGCCAAATTAAATGTCGCTAGACTCAGTGGTGCCAACCTCGTCAATGCTGACCTCAAAGGTGCTAGCCTCAATGTCGCTAACTTAATTCGTGCCGATCTCAGTCGTGCCATCCTCAGCAAAGCTAGCCTAATTCGCGCCGAATTAATCCGTGCTGACTTAAGTAGGGCTGACTTATTCCAGGCAAACCTCAAAAATGCCGACTTGCGGGAAGCAACACTCAGGCAAGCAAACCTCCGTCAAGCAAACCTCACCGAAGTCACCCTCAAAGGGGGATTCCTCACAGGAGCAAACTTAGAACAAGCAATACTCAATAATATAGACCTCTGTCGTACCGACTTAAGCGGGGCAAATCTTCGTGATGCCGAACTTCGACAAGCTAATCTCACCCGCGCCAATCTGAGTGGTGCTAACCTTAGTGGTGCTAACCTACGCTGGGCTGATTTAACTGGTGCAAACCTACGCTGGGCTGATTTAAGCGGTGCAAAATTAAGCGGTGCAAACCTTAGCGGTGCAAATTTAAGTAATGCTAATTTAACCAATACAAGTTTAGTACATGCCAATCTCACCCAAACCAAGTTAATCAAAGCTGAATGGATCGGTGCTGATATAACAGGTGCAACTTTAACAGGTGCAAAGTTATACGGAGCATCCAGGTTTGGCTTAAAAACCGATGGTATTACCTGCGAATGGATTGACTTAAGTCCTACGGGAGACTCGTCAATTATTCAATATTTCACAGCAGAAGATGCACGGGACTTTTTTAATGCGACCTCACCAACTATTCGTATCATTGTAGACAAACCTCTCGACCATGAATCCAATTTTGCGACTTCTGGTGCTTACTATCAAATTGCTCAACAGTACCGTCAACTTAGACAACCTCCCTGTATAGAGATTGGCAGACGACGAACAGTGTTTACTTTTCGCTTAGAGAATGATGAAGCATTGTTACCTATCGCTTGCGTAGCGATATTACCGTTTAATGATGCAAAAAATACTCAACAGAATTTGTTGGCATCCGTCGAAATGATGAAAAGCGATGACACATCTAATGATGGTTCCATACCATTCCATCGCATCCAAAAATTTAACCAGTTGTTAGAAGAAGCATTAGGATATGCTGATAAAATTAAACAGATGAAAAAAATTCTGGAATTGGTAGCAAAGCTAGGTTTCTTTCAAGCTCCAACACAAACCATCTTGACTAATTCCAGCTCGCAACATCTGATCATTTACGAGCATCCCAATTTTGGCAAAAGGCTGATTAACCGTTCTGATGTCACCGATAATGTTTACGATGATAACTACAATGAAGTTGTAAAATTTAAGCCATTTTCAGTAAGTGCAGTTATTGATTTTGTCAAAGGTTTTCATTTTATTGGTTAATAGTTAATAATTGGGGCATTGGGCATTATTCTTTTCCCCTTTTTCTTCCGAATAACTACTAACTACTAAGGAATGAGGATTTATTAATATACAATTCTTTGTAGGTTGGGTAGAGGCGAGTGCGTAACCTAACATTAATCTACATAATCAAGATTTATATTTTATTGAATTCAGATACCTAACCCATAACCATTAACTACTTTAAGAGAATAACCATGCGTGATTCATTTAATAAAATGATGGGTAAGACTCGTTATGTAGTCTGCCGTCTTTTCGTACATTTGGCTGGTTCGGATGTTGCGCCAATTTTAGGTTCGTTAAATGCCACAGCCAGGGATGCAATGAATTCTGATGGCGATTTAGAAGTTTTAGGAGAAGGTTTAGTTCACGTTTGCCAAACCTTGCTGCAATACGATGAATATTGGACATCCGCAGCTAACGAAGGTGATGTATTTTGGAGTGAGGGGGAGGCAGGAGATTACGTTAACGATTTATTTACCGATTCTGCTCAACGTTACTTAAGTGAACCTGACTTTAGTTCCATCAGTTCTGTAAATGATTCCAATCAACCTTTATCTATACCTGTAACCCGCAATGTTGTTGTCATGCTAACAGCAGCATTTACAGGGGAGCTTCTCGAACTAGAAAGTGATTTGTCAAACATTCAAGCGTTAAAAGAAGGTTTGAAAGCCTTAATCAATTTGCATTACAAACACAAATTGAAAGCTATTCAAGTTCACTTTTCACCCGCACAGTTGGGTGATGAACTCACAAACGACCAATTGTTACAACATTACCCGGAGTTAATCCCACTATAAATGGTTGGGAAGTCCGTACTCACAAAACTCACAGAAACAGAAAAGAAGTTGTTAAGCTCGGAGATGGGATAACAGTGAATATATTCATGAAAATTTTGCGTAAATTTACAGTCGTTGTGTTGTCGCTCAGTTTATGTGTAACTGCGGTTGGTTGTGGTGGTGGAGCAAATCAAACTACTTCACAATCGACACCACAGGCAAGTAGTGTTAGCCAGAATTCTAAACAAAACTCGAATTCGGCTAAATTGGCTGATGGTCAATATGAAGTACAGCAGGCAAGCTATGACGACGGTGATGGTGGGTATACGCTGTTTTTGCTCAATAGTAACCCACCTAATTTTAAAACCGAAAATTTACAGATGGCTCGGTTGACTGATGATGAAGTCAAAGAGGGTAAAAAATCTTACTTGAAGGTTGAAAATAGGCAGCCGTCTTTATATTTGACTCCCGATTTCAAAATTGAATATGTTCATAACGTGACCGAAACTAAAACCAATCCTCAAACTGGTCAGCAAGAAACTGTCGTAGTGCGTCAGCAAAATAGTTTCTGGACACCTTTTGCTGGTGCTTTGGCTGGTCAAGCGATTGGTAGTTTGTTATTTAGACCGCAGCATTATATTCCCCCTGTTTATCAGCCTGGTGGAGTACTTACTGGTTATGGTGGTTATGGTCGCAGTTATGATGATGCGGTTTCTAACTATCGCACCCGCTATAATGAGCCTCCTGTGGCTGTTCGTAATCGTACAACTTTCAGAACTACTGGAAATCTACGCAGCAATTATCCGAATAATCAAAATGTGAGAAATCAGCAACGGGTAAACAATGCTAGCCGTGCGACTGGTTCGGGTTTTGGTGGCAGTACTCTGAGACCTTCGGGTAATTCGAGTTCGTCAAGACGAAATTCGGGTAGTAGTTTCGGTAGTGGTGGACGTTCTTCGGGTAGTAGTAGTCGCCGCAGCAGTGGGTTTGGTAGTAAAAGACGCTAGATAATATGTAGGGAATATATACAGAGAGACGCGATGTATATATTCCCTACATTCGTACATTTGGGTTGTTTTTTAGACTGCGATATGCGTTTGAAGTTAGGCTTTCGCGATCGCAACTGCTTTTTCCCAGCGTCCGACTACTTTACCCATGACTGCTAGTTCTTGCATAAGTTTGTCGAATGCATCGGGGGTGAGGGATTGGGGACCGTCTGACAGGGCTTTTTTGGGATTGGGGTGAACTTCTATCATTAAAGAGTCACAACCTGCGGCAATCGATGCCATAGCCATTGAGGGGACGAATTCTGACCAACCTGTGCCGTGGCTAGGGTCAATCATAATTGGTAAGTGGGTGAGTTTTCGCAATACTGGGACTACTGATATATCTAAAGTGTTACGGGTGTATTGACGGTCAAATGTCCGAATACCGCGTTCACACAAAATTACATTCGGGTTTCCTGCTGCCAATATATATTCGGCTGACATTAACCAGTCTTCGATTGTTGCTGCCATGCCTCGCTTCAAGAGTACGGGTTTGGGTTGTGCCCCGACTTTCTTGAGTAGGGAGAAATTTTGCATGTTTCTAGCCCCTACTTGAATCACATCAGCAACTTTGACGATTTTATCTAAGTCGGCAGCATCCATGACTTCTGTAATAATACCGAGTCCGCTTGCCTCGCGGGCTGCTGCGAGTAGGTCTAATGCGCTTTCGCCATGTCCTTGAAATGCGTAGGGTGAAGTCCGAGGTTTGTAAGCTCCACCACGCAAGAATTTGGCTCCAGCAGCTTTGACACGCTTTGCCGTTTCGACTATCATTTCTTCGTTTTCTACGGAGCAGGGACCAGCAACAACAGATACAGGATGATGTTGACTGATGATGACATCACCATCTGGGGTGTTAACTACAACCTCCGATGCTTCACCCTGGCGATATTCTCGACTAGCGCGTTTGTAAGGTTGTTCTACCCGTAATACTTGTTCAATCCAAGGACTAACTTCTTGGATTTGTAAAGGGTCTAAGCTAACTGTTTCTCCGACTAAACCGATTACGACTTTGTGTTTACCCACGATTTTTTCGGGTGATAGTCCCCAAGTTGTTAGTTCCTCATTGATGCGGTCGATTTCCGCTTGGGGGGAACCAATTTTCATGACTACGATCATATGTAAATTCCCTGATAATTTTTGTTTTGATTTTTAAAGGTTTTTGGTTTTTAATGGTTTTGTTTAAGTTTTTTTTAAGATAAACCTCGTCCATGATGAAACCCGGAGTTTTTTTAGCGATTCAAATACGTCATTGCGACGTAAGGTAGACGCGTTAGCGGCTACCTTCGGAAGTCACTTCGTGCCTACCCACAGGGTAGCAATCTCAAGGTCTTTATGGAAAACTACAGTTCTCAAGATAGACGAGGTTTAGCTGCGAAGTTGGAGTAACAAGGGAGATTGTTGTTCCTCTGTAATTGATGCATCTCTAACCTAAAGCGATATATAACAGTTTAGAATAAAATGAAGTCAAATTTACCAAATCTACTTGACTTTTTTTTACTAAATTAGGACTTACGCACTGTACAAAAGAGCTATGTTGTGTATCAACGTAAATGCGTTGTTTCATGCGTTTCTAAATTAC
>NZ_NTFS01000689.1 GCF_002289455.1 Brunnivagina elsteri CCALA 953 | reverse complement strand
ATAGCAATCCCCTTTTTCTTTGTCAAGCTTTTTTTCTATTTTCTTTTCCCTTTTCTCTAATCCCTTCCTCTATAAGCCTTTGAGGTATTTTAGCTTTATAGTTAGATCAATTTTTACCCTGTTATTCTGTAATTATGCTTTGGGTACGGCTCTTTTATAAAGACGAAGAATGACGTTTAGATAGCCATTGCAGGCTTAGGAGCAGTAGTAGAACAGCGAGCTTGAATTACTCGCTTCATCAAAGGAATGCCGTCTTTATAGAAGCAAAAGTGATTGCGTTGATGCTCTTGCTTTAAACGGAAGCGCCAATACTCATCCCAGTCACCACTAATGTAAAGGGAACGAAGTCGTAAAACAGCTTCCGCACCTTCAAGGCTCCAGCGAGCGCCTGTAATATCCATTCGATCTTTAATGAGATGGCGACAAGCGCCTTCAATGACTCCAGTTGCAATCGGCAGCCCAGCTTTCAAGTAATCATCGTATTTAAGGTAAGCACTAGGCTGTTGACTTTGTGCCTTTTTAAGCTATTTTGGTTCATACAGCTTCTGTGTCGTCAAGTAACTCCGAAAATAGGGTTTTTCTTTTTGACATCATAGATCATAGATTGACCAAACACTTCATCTAACCAGGCTTCAACATCAGTAAAACTAATTGTTTCAAGCGCATTTTTAACAATACTATTTGTTAGATTCATAGTAGATAAACAAATAGTTAGCAACATTTGATCCATGTCTTTAAATGGGCAACGTGCAGAGAATTGTTTATATTTTCCAAACAGAGATTCAATGACATCAGAAGGTGCTAAAAAAGTTTTTTCATTCTTGATATAGGAACTTTGAGCGATTATGTAATCATAAATATGTTGCTGAAAATCTAATAGTTCACCCTTAGGTATATCAAATTCATTTTCCTTAAAACAAGTGAGAGACTGCTGATTAATTCATAATTTCTTTACTTGAGTTTCAAGAGTGCGTGTAAGCATAGTCATTTGATTCCAACGAATTAGTTCTAGGTGATAATCAACTAACCATCCTAATTTATCTATTAATTTCTTATTAATCACATTGGGGTCACTATTTTTAACTAATTCAGCCACATTATCTATGTTGCAATTCAATAGATTTAACCCCCAATCAGTCAACCTTTCAATATTAAAGAAGCGGCACTGTGAGCGTTGTGTAGGAGGGGATAAAAAAGATAATTCAGTCTGTTGTAACTGTTGCCTACACATATTACATTTTTGGATAAATGACTGATATCTATCATCGGAATTATAACTCATGTTTCAAAAGTAAACCCATTGCATGAGTTACGTCATGAGTGTAAATTAAGTCTTCATGTTCTTGTTGATAAAGCTTTATACCGCATGCAAGATCACTACCGTGATCAGCAACTATTTGTATTGGCTTACCAACCCGTGAAGTAATTTCATCCAGTTTTTGCTTTATAATTTCTCCTTTTGTGGTATCCATAATTTCTAAACCTAAAAGTTCTACATCTTTGTGAGCCACTCGACACGGGCTGTGCCTGGTGTCGAAGTGGCGGTGATGAAGCCCTCGTCTGTCAGGAATAATTTCCGATTCAAGCTGTTGTTGTGAAATCCCTAAAACCACAAGAACTTTTTGTTTTCCTAGCTCCAATGTAAAATCCACAATAAATATCCAATCATCTCGATATTCTTTTTCACGATTCATCTCGTATAATCCAATCCGCCCTAACCATTTTCTTATACAAGTAAAGCTTAGAATTTTATCGAATTTTAAGTTATTAATATTATTAAATAACTCTAAGGCTGGTCCCACATTTAATTAGAAGTTCTATAGTTGTCAGTACTATATCAACTGTATAGTGATGATTTTTAGCATTTAAATCTTCTGTTT
>NZ_NTFS01000688.1 GCF_002289455.1 Brunnivagina elsteri CCALA 953 | reverse complement strand
ACAAGACTATTACTCAAATCGTCGAAGATTTAATAGATACATTGCCAGAACCTAAAAAGATTCAATGCGATTAAAATCGCCCGTGTCGCTTATATCTCAGCACTAAAGTGACTGAGTTTTACGCATACCGTGTTGTTCTATAAAACCATACCCTACAAACAATGATAAATTATTTTTTGAGATTATTTAAACCCTTCACAACCCTAGCGGATTGAATGCGATCGCTTTGTTTAATCTTGTCCACCACATCCATCCCTTTAGTGACATAACCAAACACAGCATACTTACCATCAAGAAACCCTAAATCACTCAGAGCAAAATAAAACTGTGATGATGCCGAATTTGCCTCATTCGCACGAGCCATTGCCACAGCACCTCGTCTATGCTTTAACACCGGAATCTTACCATCTTCCAGAACTTTTCCGTAAATAGGCTGCTTCCCACCCCTTAGTTTAATTTCCAAAGGTACGTAGCGAATTTTACCTGTATCTGGGTCAATCCAACCACCCGTTCCCCATGCTTCCGCAGGGATTTTCGGGTCTTTACTTTGAGGATCACCACCTTGAACTACAAATGGTTCGGGTTCACGGACAACACGATGAAAGGCAAGCCCATCATAAGCTTTTCTCTGTACCAAATCTACAAAATTACCCGCGCTAATTGGGGCATTTGTACCGTCAACCTCGATTGTGATGGGTGCTTTATTTACTATCATCACCACTGTTGCCTTACCTACTAGTTGTGGTAACTTTTTGATGTCGATAGGTGCGGTTTTTTGAGCCAGATGCATGGTTTTACCTGCCGATACTGGTTGTTGAGTCCAGCTATAATAAGTTGCTGTAGCTAGGGTAAATAAGGTGAAGAAGGTGGCAATTGGGATTAAGCCGCTTTTGTTGGGGTACTTGAGCATAAATTTAGCTGTATAAAATGACTACGGTATCACTTTACGGGCTTTTTGTCGGAAATGTTGCATGGAGTTTGTGCGATCGCGGGAGGGTATTCCCCTAAATTCCCCATCTGCCTATTTTAAACTTGCTGCGATCGCATACCAACTTAATTTCTCCTGGTTGTTGAAATTGTGCTAATTTATTATTCCCAAAGAGAATTTAAGAATATTGGGGAAAACTAGGCTAATTTTGATAACCAACAACAACATCATTGGGCACAGAAATAAGGTAAAAATCGTCACAATTACTAAAGGATTTATTAGCTTTTAGCTGTAAATGCTGTTAAAAATACTACAATTTATCAGCGATCGCATTACATATCGTATTTATGAGGAGATGAACGTGAAACTACTAACTAAAACCCTAATTGCTTCAGCAAGTTTACTGGCTTTATTGAATCCACTTACTGCTTCTGCACAACTTATACCCCAACCTTGGGTATCTGTTGGTAGTAAAGATGGTGACATCACTTATTCCGCAGGAGCCAGAGCATTGAATCTTGGTGCAGAGATTGGTGTTGGTCCTGATGGCTCTACTGGTGTTGATGTGCTAAAGTTTTTACCTCTACCAATTGTATCTCCCTATGTCGGTTTGGGATACTATTCCAATGATAAAGGTGTTGCTGTTTCTGGTGGTGTCCAAGTCGGTGCTACTAAAAATATTTTTTTAGGGGCAGGTTATAATTCAGTTCGAGGTTTTAACGGACAGTTGGGTATCCGTTTCTAGTTTGCTAGAAATAGTTATCAATTAGAATTTAAATAAGAATAATAATATTAGGGTGCAGTACAGTTACTGTACCCATTTTTAGTGGTATTCAGGAGATTTCATTTACATCCCTAATTGGGTTATAAAAATATTTATTAATAAATTTTCCAGTTTGTTAACAATTATATGTCTGAAAGTATTAGGATAGGCTTGTCTGGGTTGAACTCAGGCTAAAAGCAGCAATAAGTGAAGT
>NZ_NTFS01000687.1 GCF_002289455.1 Brunnivagina elsteri CCALA 953 | reverse complement strand
ATATCTAATAAATGGTTCGTTTATGGTTAATTCCGGGGCAATTTCTGCCATTACTTCTTTTGCGACTTCGATGGTAATTTGTTCAACATATTCTAAATTACTTGCATATCCGACACCTAAATCAACTCTGAGAACAACTTCTTTTACAGGTAGATGGTAATTGGTAAAAATTACAGAAGATAATTTAGAGTTGGGAATAATAATTATGTTGTTGGAGATATCTTTAATGGTTGTACTTCGCCAATTAATATCTATGACATAACCTTCTTGGTTAGTTTCTAGTTTGACGTAATCTCCAGTTTTGAATTGTTGGGAAATAATTAGATATAAACCTGCGAATAAATTGGAAAGTGTATCTTGAACAGCTAGTGCGATCGCTAATCCTCCAACCCCTAATGTAGTCAGGATTGGCGTGATTTTTACCCCAACTGTTTGCAGGATAATAAGAATGCCAAAAATAAAGACAGTAATGCGAGTTAAGTTAGATATTATTGATGCTGATACTGATTGTGTTTTCTGACCAAATAATGTGACAAAACCACTACTTAGTTTCGCTACAAATATTGTCAAGGAGAGTAAAAAAGCAATGATGAGAATTGTTTGGATTGAATGAGATATGTTGGGTTCTAATGGGAAAGTTACAAAAGCTCCAAAACAACCTGCCAAAACAAACCAAATGAAAGTGACATTATTTAATGAATTAAAAATTTATACTTAGCAATCAAAAAAAACCTGTATCATGAATATATAGCAGATTGCAATTACATCAGGTAAGTTCGATCGTTATAAAAGCTATATAGAAAGCTTTTTTACTTCCTACTACCCTACTCCTGAATTCTGCTGTAGAAATCACAATCGTTAAGGAATTTGTATATTCATCGTGGTTACTCAGAATTTACCAACACAAGAAACCTTGGAAAAACACTTTTGGACTTGGAAAGGTTACAAAATTCAGTACACAGTTAAGGGTACAGGGAAACCATTGATACTCATCCACGGATTCGGTGCTTCCATCGGACACTGGAGAAAAAATATACCAGTACTTGCTGATGCTGGTTATCGAGTATTTGCCCTAGACTTATTGGGGTTTGGTGGTTCCGAAAAAGCCGCGATCGCTTATAGTGTTGATGTCTGGATAGAATTGCTCAAAGACTTCTGGAGCGAACATATCCAAGAACCTGCGGTATTTGTTGGTAATTCCATTGGTGCGCTTATTAGCTTGACGATTTTAGCAAAACACCCAGAAATTTCTGCTGCTGGGGTATTGATAAATTGTGCAGGTGGTTTAAACCATCGTCCAAATGAATTAAATCCACCATTACGCATTGTCATGTCAGCGTTTAGTAAGTTAGTCAATCATCCAGTGACGGGGAAATTTGTATTTAATCGCATTCGTCAGAAGCATCAAATTCGCAGAACCTTATTTCAGGTATATCGCGATCGCAATGCTGTTACAGATGAGTTAGTAGACTTATTATACGAGCCATCATGCGATGAAGGGGCACAAAAGGTATTTGCATCCATACTTTCCGCTCCTCCTGGTGACAGTCCAAATGAGTTATTACCCCAAGTCAAATCACCTCTATTAGTATTATGGGGTGCAGATGACCCTTGGACACCGATTACTGGGGCAAAAATTTATGAACAAGCAGCAGAAAATGGCAATGATATTAATATTATCCCCATTCCTGGAGCTGGACATTGCCCTCACGATGAAGTACCCGATAAAGTCAATGCGGAAATTATTAGTTGGTTGAGTAAATATTAAATTAGTTGTGTTTGAGAATATTGTAGGGGCAAACGGTTGTTTGCCCTAATTTTATTATTCCTAATTTTATTATTCCTAATTTTATTTTCCTAATTTTATTTACGTTTACAGAATAAAACCTTATGCTTCTTTTTTATTTCCAAAA
>NZ_NTFS01000686.1 GCF_002289455.1 Brunnivagina elsteri CCALA 953 | reverse complement strand
ACCTCTCACAGCACGGGATGTCATGTCTTCCCCAGTTCGCAGTATCCTTCCAGAAATAACTATTGAGTCAGCACAACGAATTTTATTGCGCTACGGATATTCTGGTTTGTCGGTTGTCGATGGGGATGGCAAATTAGTGGGGATAATTTCCCGTCGTGACTTGGATATTGCTTTGCATCACGGCTTTAGTCATGCACCAGTTAAAGGTTACATGACTACTAATATCAAAACTATTACACCCGATGCCACCATGCCGCAAATTGAAGCGCTGATGGTGACATATGATATTGGACGCTTGCCTGTAATTTCCGATGGGCAATTAGTAGGAATGGTGACTCGTACAGATGTATTACGAGAATTGTATCAGAGAGAAGAAGAGAAAGAAGGGGAAAGGGAAGGAGAAAACATTAAACTTCCGACTTTGGTAGAATTGCGATCGCGTCTAACTTTACCTTTGTGGGAATTACTCACCAAAGCATCCCAAGAAGCAGAAAAACGCGGTTGGCATTTGTACTTAGTTGGTGGTGGGGTACGGGATTTATTGTTAGCAGAAGCCGCATCTGGGACTTTATTATTGAAAGATATTGACCTTGTGGTTGATGGGTTTCAAAATTCAGCCGATGCTGGTGCTGGTGTAGAATTAGCTTCATCACTACAAAAAATTTACCCTAGTGCGAGATTGGATATTCACGGAGCATTTCAAACCGCAGCCTTGTTATGGCACAAAGACCCAATACTAGATTCATTATGGGTTGATATTGCCACAGCCCGCACAGAATTTTATCCCTACCCGGCAGCAAATCCCGAAGTCGAAGCTAGTTCAATCCGTCAAGATTTATACAGAAGAGATTTTACAATTAATGCGATCGCACTCCGTCTAACTCCTCCCCGTGCAGGTGAATTATTAGATTTCTTCGGCGGATTAATCGATTTAAAAGCCAAGCAAATGAGGGTTTTGCACCCAAATAGCTTCATTGAAGACCCCACCCGTATCTATCGTGGTGTCCGGTTTGCAGTGCGTCTAGGATTTGAAATTGAACCGCAAACAGAAGGTTATATTCGCTACGCCATTAATAGTGGAGTTTATGACAAAACAGCAAGGGAAAATAGTAAAACACCCGCATTACAAACCCGTCTCAAAGCCGAATTAAAGTTAATTCTTGAAGCACCTTATTGGGAATCAGCTTTGGAATTGCTCGATAATTTGGGAGCATTACAATGTATTCATCCTACCCTTAAGTTAGATGACGAATTATTACGACAATTAAAGTTATTAGAAAAATGTTTACGAAAGTTTGACAAAGAACAAACCTTGATACATTGGCAAATGCGATTAGAAGCGATAATTGCCTACCTTGCACCTGAATATCGCGGCAAAGTCGCCAAAAATTTGCAAATACCAGAAGATAGTATTCAAAGGCTGAATAACTTATTGCGATCGCAAACTCAAGTCGAGTCTTTTTTATCAACATCACAACCTGATAGTCAAGTGGTGCAATTACTGCGGCAATATGAATTACCAACATTGATATTAATTGCCGTCCAAGCTCAACGTAAAATTCGCCGTCAAATTTGGTATTATTTTACCGTATTGCGTCACATTCAAACACCATTAGATGGTAATGATTTACGAAAAATGGGTTATAAACCTAGTCCGCAATTTCGACAAATGCTCGATGATTTGTTAGCAGCAACCTTGGATAGAGAAATTCAAGATAAAGCTGACGCAGAAAGATTTTTAAACACCAATTATCCCCAGTAATTCATTATATTAATCTATTGTAGGTTGGGTGGAGACGCATGAGAGATATATGAGGTGAATTAATAAATATATATTTGCGTCGTAACCCAACACATGATATTAAGAAAATAGAAATTATTTCAACAACCCAATAATTAAATTCAACGATAAAATTTGA
>NZ_NTFS01000685.1 GCF_002289455.1 Brunnivagina elsteri CCALA 953 | reverse complement strand
ATATATAGCTCAATACAGTTCAGTTAAGTATTTCTTCCTTCTGTTCCTAGCTTACAAAAAACTGCTCTGGTTCCAAAAATGATTTTGACTCTTAGTTAAGCCTTAACTAAATAGTATTGAAATACAGCTATATGAATCATGAGTAAAAACAATATCCCCCACTTATTGAAAAAGCGAGAGATATTAATGTTCATATACCCATCTTTAATTTTGAACCCTAGTTTTTTTGGGTAGATATTATTTTGAACTTATTTTTTAACTTATTGTTGTATTCTAATGTCGATAACTGTGGCATTAAAATTGTAGTTAAAACCTTCTAGTTCAAAAGGCATCCCAATTTTAACTTTGCTATTCCCAAGAACAACTCCAGTATCAGTCAGATTTGCCTTACCTTCTAAAGTCAAAAGCATATCAGTACTAAAATTATTTTTTCTGGGATCAGCTAACTCCTTCAGGGAACCATCCGGTTGAGGAACGCTTAAAGTACGGGGAAGTTCTTGAATAGATTTAATTTTAATTTCACCATAGGGTTGGTTACGGATAATAACTTTTGTTTTTCCATCTTTAGCGAAACCATTAGCATATAGTTGTTGAGGGTCACGTACATTTAGACCTCTTACAACTAAATCTACTTCGATGGGTACAATTTTGGCATTAACTTGAGCAACTGAACCTGAACCTGGGAACAAAAAAATGCCAACTATAACTAATAAAACTACGAAAATTGCACCAATATCAAGAAGATTGAACTTACCAAATAAACGACCTTTAGAATCTAAAATAGCCATAGAAATTTCCTGTGACAAAGTAATAATCAGTAATTTTAGCAGTCAGATTTTGAGAGTAGGGAATAGAGATTTGGGTAAAACCTTGTCTTCTCCATCTTAGTCTTCTCAGAACCTCTCTCCAAATTTCAAGGGGATTAAACCAAACGGCAGTGTATCATGAGCAGTGTTTTCCGCCACTCATCTAAAAAAAAATGCACAATTAGTTGATATGTTAAACCGTAAAGCCTGCATTGAGTCAAGATACTAAGATACGCTTTTAGCTTAGATTGTTACATCGCTGCAATCTTAACAGCTATGTTGAGAATGCAACAAACAGCCTGTTAAATCCGTCTAATATTTTTACGTTCTAGCAAAACCGTCCCATGACCGGACAATTATAAGAATAATGATTTGGAAGTGCTTTTCTGTGAATTACTTTATTAAACGACGACGTTGGTTATATCCGTTAATTTCGATCGTAGTTGCCCTCTCACTTTGCTTAAGTACCCCACTTCCATCCCGTGCGATTGATTGGTTCCCAATCTTAATTCGCGGTGTACAGGTACTTCAGCTTTCTAATGTATCAGAGCGGCAAGAAATGGAATTGGGTCAGCAGATGAACAAGGAGATTGCTAGTGGGGAAGTCAAACTTAGTCGCAATTCGCAAATTAATCGTTATGTTGAAGAAATCGGTCAGCGCTTAGTTCAATATAGCGATCGCCCCAATCTCAAATACACCTTTCAAGTGGTTGACGATGATAGTATCAATGCCTTTGCCACCTTGGGAGGTTTTGTTTACGTTCACACCGGATTACTCAAAACCGCAGAAAATGAAGCCGAATTCGCTAGCGTCATGGCGCATGAAATCGGTCATATTGGCGGCAAACATCTCCTTAAACAAATGCGTCAGCGTGCTGTAGCCAGTGGTTTAGCAACCGCAGCCGGCTTAGACCGCAGCAAAGCTGTTGGACTTGGGGTGGAACTTGCGCTCAACCGTCCCCGCAGCCGTGAAGACGAATTTGATGCCGATCGCAGAGGATTAAAAACCTTAAGTCGTGCTGGTTATGCCCAATCGGGAATGGTTTCGTTTATGCAAAAACTTCTCAAGTCCAAGAGTTCAATACCAACATTTTTGAGTACCCATCCCGGAACAAGC
>NZ_NTFS01000684.1 GCF_002289455.1 Brunnivagina elsteri CCALA 953 | reverse complement strand
AAATATAAAAAATCAAATATAAGAAATAATTAAATTTTTAGTATATTTTTTACCTATATCTGATTTTGGATTTAATGTACGAATCAATCCAAATATTGTAGTCAAATTTTCTTCAAAAAACTATGAAAAAGTTAATGCCTTTTCTTTTGGGTGCAACTTTGATGGTGAATACTGTTGGTTGCAGTTCTCCCAAAGACACAGCCACAAACAACTCAACAAATACAGCAAACACCAAGCTTGTTACAACTAAAAATGCTAAAAATCCGCAGGCAATAGTTGCTGTTGGTACAGATTTTGAAACAAAACTTCAACAAGAAATATCAACGGGGAAAAATCGCGAAAACGATAAGTTTGTATTAAAAGTTAGAAGTAATAACCCGGTTCTCAAAGATAGTACAATTAATGGACATGTTGAAAACGTTGTCAAAGCAGCCAGGGGAAAAAAAGCCAAATTGAATTTGGTATTTGATGATATTACCTTGAAAAATGGCGATCGCTTGCAACTCGATGCAACTTTGGTTAATACTAAAATCGAAACCAAAACCAAAGGTAAATTTCTACAAAATGCTGGCATTGTTTTAGGTGGTGCAGTCGCTGGTCGTTTTTTAGGTAATAAAACTAATTTTAAGCATGGTGGAGTCGCTGGAGGTACAGTAGCTGCCGCATATGTGTTATCTAGTCCTGGTGGTGAAGTTGTTCTCAAAAAAGGAACTGAAGTTAAATTGAAATTGAAAACACCATTAGATGCTTCTTGATGAGATTTTAAATTGCTAAGAAAGGGAGCAAAGCAAATGATTGGACTTTGCTCCTCCTATGTATTTGGTATTTGCTATTTTTATTTACTAAATATATATCCATACTCAAATCTGACTTTTCCCGTTAAGTCTGGAAACATGGAATTGCATTCTCATGCATACTATCAAACTAAAGTCAATATTAATGTTAATATTAACTCAAATCATATTCAAGGAATAATATGACAGAACTTAACCTTGACGAAGATAAAATTAAGCAAATATTTAAAACAGCCATTGTCGAAGTAATTCAAGAGCAGAAAGAAGTATTTTCTGACTTGTTGACAGAGATTATTGAAGATATCGCTTTAGAAAAAGCTATTAAAGAAGGTGAAAGTACAGAAATAGTTAGTCGAGAGGCAATTTTTAAGATATTGGGAACTAAGAGATGAATGTTGAGTTTAGAAAAAGCTTTGAAAAGGATTTGAGCAAAATTAGAGATGAAATATTACTGAAAAAAATACAAACAGTAATTGAAGAAGTTGAAAATTCCGAAAATATTGGAGAAGTCAATAATGTTAATAAACTTAAAACTGATGGAGATTATTATCGTATTAGGATTGGAGATTACAGAATTGGATTAACAATATCTGATGGTATAATTATTTTTGTCCGAGCGTTGCAAAGAAAGGATATTTACAGGTATTTTCCTTAATGAAAGCTCGGAAGATATTGAACTTACAAATCCATATGTTCTTGATAAAGACTCTTGACTAAATTATCTAATTTTTCATCAGAACAACATTCGATTAACATATCAAAAACGTCAACTAACTTTGCAGCATTTTCCCCCAAAGTAGGGCTTAAACCCCACACATCCTGTACCCAATCGTGCGGGCGATCGCTCTCAAATATCAGCCGTTCTAAAAGTTGCTTTGCCTCAATTTTTGATATTGACATATGATTATTGATTTTGGAAATTTACAGTTAACAATTCATAATTTCATGTAGACTAATGTTGAGTTACCCAAAGCCTTCACTCAACCTACAAGACTATACTTAGTATGCATTAAATTTAAACACGATACCATTCTTGATTAGATAAATTCAACCAAAAAATTTCTTGATTTTTTTCATAAATTTGTTTATCATCACTTAATTTAAATAAATAACCTTTTTCAAATTTGATGCAATT
>NZ_NTFS01000683.1 GCF_002289455.1 Brunnivagina elsteri CCALA 953 | reverse complement strand
TTCCGTAATACTACTAGTTACCTTGCTAATAATTTTACTAATTCTAGTAGTGTCCATCTTGCCCAACTCCGTGCTAGCTACCAACTTGGCTATCGTACAGATGTTGCAGTTGAGGGACGTTGGTTTGGACAACCGACGGAAGGTTTTAATGAATTTGGTGTTGCTGTGGAAGGTGGTTATTATGTCACCCCTGATTTCAGAATTGGACTTGGTTATGCCTTTGGAGATGTGAGCGATCGCGATTTTACTGGGTATCGTTCGGCAGGGGGACCATATTTAAATCTTACTTACAAAATTAATGAGTTATTTGGGGGATTTGGGAGACAAAAACCTGCTCCTCGACAACAGCAAGAGTCGGTTGTGAAGACTGTTGTGGATATGTCGCAGGAAAATAAAATTAGTACGGGAATTGAATCGCCAAGACGCTGAGTACGCCAAGAAATAAAGAAGAGTTATGAAATTATCTAGAGAGTATTTTTTACGAGTTTTTCGCAGTTGTGTTTTTCTATCTACAATTTTGAGTTATCAAAGTTTGCTGCTATTGGTGGAAGCAAATAGTTCTCCAGTATTCGCGCAGGTGCAACCATCCTTGTGTGCTACACCGGGTAATGATGGAGTTGGTAATAACATATCGGGGATTATTAATACTTATTTTCCTGGTGCTGTAAATACAACAGTTAGTCCTGGTTCCACATCTATTCCTGTAGGAGCAATTAATTCAAGTGGTTCTGCAACTCCTATTGCTGCTGGTGATTTGCTGCTTGTGATTCAAATGCAAGGTGCGGATATTAATAGCACTAACTTTGATAGTTATGGTGACGGTACTTCTGGTGATGGAAATGATGCTGATACTTTACTACCTCCAAGTTCAACTGTAGCTGCAAGTGGTAATCTTAATAATGGTAATTTTATTGCTGGTAACTATGAATATGTAGTTGCAACGGGAGCAATTTCTGGAGGGACAATTCCTATTAGAGGTGCTGGAACAAATAGTGGACTGATAAACTCCTACAGCAATGCACCATTTGGAACTCAAGGACAACGAACATATCAAGTTATTCGTGTACCTCAATATTCTAGTGTAACTCTAAGTTCTACCATCACAGCACCAAGATGGGATGGTTCATCGGGAGGTGTTGTAGTTTATGATATTGCCGGGAATTTAAATTTAGGTGGTGCAACTGTAGATGTTAGCGGTAGGGGATTTAGAGGTGGTGGTGCACGTGACCTTGATGGAAATACACCAGGTTTACTAAATACTGATTACCGTACTGCTTCTACTGCTGATGCCAATGGTTCTAAAGGTGAAGGAACTGCTGGTACACCGCGTTTTTTGATTAATAGAGATAATAATACATTAATCGATAATGGTGCTGCAAACGAGGGTTATCCCGATGGTAGTTATGGACGTGGCGCACCGGGAAATGCTGGTGGTGGCAGCACGGATGGAAATCCTGCTAACAGTGGTGGGAATGATGAAAATTCTGGTGGTGGTGGTGGTGGAAATGGTAGTACTGGTGGTTTAGGAGGTCGTTCTTTCAAATCGGATCGTTATGTTGGTGGTTTTGGTGGTGCTGCTTTTTCTCCTGCTTCAACTAATCGCTTAGTTATGGGTGGTGGTGGCGGCGCAGGAACCACAAATAATGGTACTAGTGACTCTCCTGGTATTGTTGGAGCTTTAGCCAGTAGTGGTGCTCCTGGTGGTGGGATGGTATTTATTAGAACAGCTACTGTTGCTGGTAGTGGGACTATTAATGCTAACGGTGCTACAGCTTTTAATGTCCTCCAAGATGGTGGTGGTGGTGGTGGTGCGGGGGGTAGTGTTGTGGTTACAGCTTTAAATAATAATTTGCCAGGTTTGACGGTAAATGCCAATGGCGGCAAAGGTGGGGATGCTAGGTTTAATCTTTTTCATGGACCTGGTGGTGGTGGTGG
>NZ_NTFS01000682.1 GCF_002289455.1 Brunnivagina elsteri CCALA 953 | reverse complement strand
AAGAGATAGAATTTACCGAAGATGTTGGATGGGAATAATATAAAAAATTATCGAATTATTTTATTGTAGGTTGGGTGAAGGCTTTGCGTAACCCAACATTTTATTCAATATTTGAAACGTTAATTTTTAGCTATTTAAGTAATTTAAATAATTTCTGTTTTCTTGATATCATGCGTTGGGTTACGCTTTGCTCCACCCAACCTACGAGGGATTGCGATCCCACTAAACTTATACAAGTCATAAAAAATGTTATTGGGTTTCGCTTCGTTTCACCTAATTTATGCTCTGACTCTTTCGTTTTTTAATTGAATCTCAGCAAAATAAAGCTATGAAAGCAGTAAAATCTTGATTTTAAAAATCGGAATAGATAACTTGATTACCCCTCTAACTTAAATATGCAATCAACTTGTGTAATTTCCACTCCACCGAAACACTAAGTTTTCCTGACTGTCCTCATTTTTCTCTTCACTTTTGTCGATGAGGCTTTGGTTATTCTTCTCTAATTCCTGCATATACTGCCTGAGTATACCTCCAACTGCGATCGCTCTACTTTTGTGTAGTTGACGTGTTAACTCTAGAAACCATTCTTTGTCCGCAACTAAATCAGATTCCTTAACCTGGTATTTAAGGATTTCGGGAATTAATGCCTTTGGATCGTGATGTTTTGCGATCGCGCTAACATGAGCTATTGGCTGATAATCAACCCGTAAGCATTGCTGCCATAATTCAACCCATTTTGCTTGGGAAATGTAGCCATGACTAAAATATGAAGGCTGTACTATTGCCAAAATATGTAAATGCGGATGTGCGGAAATCCCATCTTGACCTTTAGTTACTTCAACTGATTTTATCCAACCTTTAACAGACCAAGATTTTAACTCTGTTAACCGTTTAAAGGCTTTATTCATCCAATCTATCGTAAGTCGTAATTCTTTTATATTGCAATTTTTGACTGTCAATGTGATGAACAGCCAACGATATTTCGGATAATCAGCAATAACCTGTGGCAAAATTTTATAAGCCTTTGCTTTCCAGATTAAACTTCTTCGCCATTGACAAACTGGGCAATGACGAACCCGGCAAAATTGTGCATTCAATAAATTCAATTGGAGAGTATCTTTTGATTCTTCTAGTGATAATCCAAACTCCAACCATTCGGAACATTTTTTAACTCGCATCGCATAACGTTCAAAAGAACCTTCGCTAGCATTCATATAATATTTGGATATGCGATCGGCATTTGCTTTGTGCTTATCCCAAGTTTTACCGACTTTAGAAACATCGCATAAATTAATTTGATTTTTATCTTCTTGATTTATAGGTACATGATGACTACATATCGAATCATTGCTATTTTCGGAAAACACTAAAAAACCCTGATGTACTATGCTTGACAATCCAAACTAACACACAGTATTAATATTGTTTTTCAGTATTTATACATAAACAGAATAATTGTTACCAGCAGTTATCTTAATTAAATCGCAACATTGGCTAGAAACGGATATATATTCGCGATCGCACTCCTAGACTATTACTCCCATGTTGAAACTAAACGCAACGCATCGGGAATTTCCCCCTGGGTAATTGGAAACTCCAAAACAGTCTCTCGATAACCCAAATAACCCGACTCAGTAAAAGACATCAACATTCTTCCCAGAGCAATCCAAATTTCCGATTCATATTCCCAATCACGCTGACGAGATGCTTGTCCTGCAATTGATTTGAGTGCCCAAAAATAACTATTTCGTACTACAGAACCACCTTTTTTATATCCAGGTAAATCTTCGTGATGTAAAAATAGTAAATCGTCTTCAATTCTGGCACGCATAATTAATAGTTAGGAGTTTTGAGTTAGGAGTTAGAAATTAATTATACTAAAAACAGTGAAAAACTGAAATTCTTAAGCCTCTCACCTTAGCAAGGGGAGAGGTATGG
>NZ_NTFS01000681.1 GCF_002289455.1 Brunnivagina elsteri CCALA 953 | reverse complement strand
CCACCCTAACCCTCCCCGCTCGCGAGGAGGGAACATGATTTTAAATTTCATAAATAAAACCGTTCGGTCGGTTATTCTACAAAAAAAAGCAATCTAAATGATTTTTAGGTAAATATCCAATAAAAATTATCTCCTCAAACTGATATTAATGTAATTATTTAAATGTTTGATTGCTCGTTCGATATGAATTGAATCATCGCATAACTTGCTCATCATTACCGAACCTTCCAGGGTGGAAATAATAATACTTGCCACTTCGTCAACATTAATATTCTGCTGAATTTCGCCTTTTTTGATGCCTTTTCGCATAATACCATTAAATAAATCGCGCCACGAATTCATCGCTTGTTGAGCGCGTATTTTCAAAGCTGGATGGGCATCATCGCTTTCAATTGCAGTATTCAACAATGGACATCCACCTTTAATAATGGGATGTTCGGGATTGTCAATATAAATGCGAAATACGTTAATAATCGCTTGCAAACGTTCGATTGAGTGTTGTTTGCTTCCCCAAGCTTCGCGATAACGTTGCTTGATTTGGGATATAGCAAAGTCAAATGCTTGCAATGCTAAATCATCCTTACTCGTAAAATGGTTGTAAATTCCCCCTTTCTGTAACCCTGTCACCTGCATAATGTCTGACATAGAAGAACCCGCGTAACCCTGTTGATTAAACAAGGCTGCGGATTTCTCAATAATCATGGCTTTGGTTTCTTCGCCTTTTGACATTAACTGCGATCGCATTACAAAAATAATGTCAGACCGAATGGTTTGATTAGTTTAAAATTAGCATAACATCTGATTCGCAGTCAAATTAAAGCTGAAAATTTTCCGCATTTTTTGAGAAGCTTCCTTAGTGAACTTCTCAAGGAAAATTGGGTTTCAATTAAGCGCAAAGTGTTAAAATTTTCTCGACTGTTTCTGGGGTTACATCCTGTTTTTCCCCTAATGCCGTGTAACCATAAGCCTTCAAGCGATCGACTATTTGGGGAATTGTGTCTAAACCCACACCATAATCCGACAGTTTTGTCCGCGTGCCTACGGACTCGAAGAAGTTGCGAGTTTTTGCGATCGCTGCGGTAATTCGCTCCTCTTCACTTCCTTCGTGAATATCCCAAACCCTTGCAGCGTATTGAAGCAGCTTTTGCCATTTATTATCTCGTTTCACAGTTAATGTGTTGGGCAATACCACGGCTAAACTTTGTCCGTGATCGAGTCCATGAAGTGCGGTTAATTCGTGACCAATCATGTGGGTTGTCCAGTCTTGGGGGACACCAACGGCGATAATGCCATTTAATGCCATCGTTGCACACCACATGAAATTGGCGCGGGAATTGTAGTCTGTAGGGTTTGCCAGGGTTTTTGGTCCCTCTTCGGTTAAGGTTTTGAGGATAGCTTCAGCCATGCGATCTTGGAGTGGGGCATTGACGGGGTAGGTTAAATATTGCTCCATTGTGTGGGTAAAGGCATCGACAATCCCGTTACTGACTTGCCGAGGAGGTAAGGAGAATGTGGTTTCATGATCGAGAACTGAGAATTTCGGAAATACCAGGGGGCTGTAAAAATGTCGTTTTTCTTGGGTTGCGGCTTTGGTAACTACGGCTGCTGTATTCATTTCCGAACCTGTGGCTGCTAGAGTTAAAACCACGCCAAAAGGAATTGCGGATTTAACTACTGCGTTTTTTGATAATATATCCCAAGTGTCACCCTCAAAATCAACTGCGGCAGCAATGAATTTTGTCCCATCAACTACGGAACCACCACCAACAGCAAGGAGGAAATTTATACCTTCTTTTTTGATTATTGTCACTGCTTGCATTAGGGTTTCGTAATGAGGATTGGCTTCGATCCCAGCAAATTCAATTATTTCACGTCCCGATAATGCAGACTTTACCTGGTCATAAACTCCATTCTTTTTGATGCTACCACCACCATAGGTC
>NZ_NTFS01000680.1 GCF_002289455.1 Brunnivagina elsteri CCALA 953 | reverse complement strand
TTGAAACCCTTGCAGTCAGAGTGTTTTACAATTCTTAACGAATCTGGTGAGCGCTGAAATGGCGCAAAATCGTTTCAAAATGAGAATTGCTGTCCAAACCCTAGCTTTGTCCAAAGGGTGGTCGAAATCGTAAACGATGCTACAACTTCCTTGAATGATAATGCGATCGCAGTAGCTGTTATCATCACTTTTTTTAGCTGTGATTACAGGAACGTATTTTCCATCCTTGTCTTTCTTGCCGAATAAAGACGTATTCACGTGGATTCGGGATAAAGCTTGCTTCCTAAGCTGTTTCCAAGTTGGTTTAGGACCCCGTTTGCAAGTTGTAATTACAGGCATACCGTTGATTATAGGAATAATCCAAATATTACTGACCTTAAATGCATTGCGAACTCGACCAGCAGCCAGTAAATATCGCAAACGACGGGCACAAATACCTAATAACTTAGATGCTTCGGTTGTTCCAACCATTGATTCCTCCTCACTTATCCGACAACGGAACAGTTAAAAATCATTATTTCTTGAGGAAGGAAATTTACTGGGAATCTTAAGGTATTTTTAATTTTTCCGTGGCAAAATACTTTTCATATCCGATTCTGCTCTTTAATAATCGTTTAAGATAAGCTGAAGTAAATGGGAAAGTTGCCAAAAGTTATAGTGAAGATGAAACTGGCAAAAAGAGTTAGTCAGGTAACGCCTTCAATTACGTTAGCGATCGCCGCGAAAGCTAAGGCTATGAAGGCTGAGGGAATTGATGTTTGTAGCTTTAGTGCTGGTGAGCCAGATTTTGACACCCCAGCGCACATCAAAGCGGCAGCCATTAAAGCTTTAGAAGATGGAAAGACTAAATATGGTGCTGCATCTGGGGAACCAGGTTTGCGGGATGCTATTTCGCGAAAATTGCAGCGCGAAAATGGTCTGAATTACAAAGCAGAAAATATTATCGTCTGCAATGGTGGTAAACATTCGCTATATAATCTGATACTTGCATTAATAGAAGCAGGTGATGAGGTAATTATCCCTGCACCCTACTGGTTAAGCTATCCAGAGATGGTGACACTAGCAGGTGGAAAGTCAGTAATTATAAACACAGATGCGGCAACAGGATACAAAATTACCCCCGCACAATTACGCCAAGCGATAAATCCTAAAACCAAGTTATTCATTTTGAACTCACCATCAAATCCAACCGGGATGGTGTACACACCTGATGAAATCAAGGCATTAGCGGAAATCATTGTTGAAAAGGATATTTTGGTGGTTTCCGACGAGATTTACGAAAAAATTCTTTATGACGGAGCAAAGCACGTCAGTATAGGCACATTTGGGGAGGAAATATTTAAACGTACCATAATTAGCAATGGTTTCGCTAAAGGTTATTCGATGACAGGATGGCGGATTGGTTACTTAGCAGGACCATTAGAATTAATCAAAGCTACAACCACTATTCAAAGCCATAGTACATCCAACGTATGTACATTTGCTCAATATGGTGCGATCGCAGCTTTGGAAGGTTCCCAGGATTGCGTTGAGGAGATGCGTCTGGCTTTTGCCAAACGTCGAGAAGTCATGTATACGCGTCTCAATGCTATCCCCGGTTTAAGTTGTCCCAAACCAGAAGGTGCTTTTTATCTCCTCCCCGACATCAGTAAAACTGGATTAAAGTCTCTAGACTTCAGCAATGCCTTACTTGAAGCATATAAAGTTGCAGTCATCCCCGGTATTGCCTTTGGACTAGATGATACAGTTCGCCTTTCCTATGCTACTGACATGGCAACAATCGAAAAAGGCATGGATAGATTGGAGAAGTTTGTCAAATCAAAGATTTAGAAAATAATTAGAAATGTAGAGACGCGATATATCGCGTCTCTCTATAGAACCCATTTGATATCTCAAGAGGAGGCTAATCTGCGTAGTAAGAGTCGGAGAAAGCAAAGATGAATTTTGGT
>NZ_NTFS01000068.1 GCF_002289455.1 Brunnivagina elsteri CCALA 953 | reverse complement strand
GTTAGGGTGGGGTTCTTTTATTATTATGCTACCGGGATATAAATTACTCCCATTCATTAAATTCATTACTTGTATTGCTGAATAAAGAAGTTAGTTGTTCCCGTCTTGTTTCAAAATTAGCCGCAATAGAAATAAACAGAATACCGACACATAAACCAATAACCCATTTCATGAATGAATAACGCAAACTCAGAATTACTAATTGATAAATTGCAGTAATTAAAAATGCACCTGTACCAACATAAAGAAACGCACGAATACGCAAACTTAACCCAGCAAAAATGAAGATGATACCGATAATACTGGGAATTAAAGCAGTATCTTGATGGAAGATGACAGCAGAACCGCAAATAATTCCGCTACCTAATAACCTCAAATAATGACGGTTATTTTTCTGTTGGGTTAATTTTAATTCTGGATCGAATTGAGCAATGAAAAGTAAGGATAAACCGATAATCGCAACATACCATAATTCATTAGTAAGACGTAAATCGTAAAACCATTTGAAAAGTGCCCAATCCATCAAAACAACACTGATATAAACAAAGCGGAAGTAATTATTCATCCTCGCAACTAAACAATAAAATCCAGCCGTAATTAACAAAGTAACTGGATAAACTTGCAACCAAGTAATTCCCACAATTCCCAATGGCAAAATATATGCAGCATTTTGCCAAGGTGTTTTTGACCATCCCCAACGCTGCCACGGTAAAATGTAGAGGAAATAGGCAACAATACATGCGATCGCACCATTCCAAGGTAATAATTGCTGGGCAAATAATCTTCCTATTGGTAAATCTCGCAATAAAATACCGACTGCTACGATTTCTAATAAACCCAAATAAACCCAATTTTCACTACCAGTAAAACCAGGAATGGAATTAGTTGAAGAATTAGTTGGAGAATTAGTTAAAGAACTAGAAAGTCTACCTTGAAATATTGCGTAACGTGCTAAAAATGTACCCGTTCCTAAACCAATAAAGCGATTAATTTCAACAGGAGAAATAATTGCAATTAATAATAAACAACTACTCCATCCCCAATGATAATGGGCAACTGCTTCTATTTCTTGTTTCGTGAGTCGTAAATATTGAATTAACCAAGGTGACAAGATACGATATACATACATAATAATTGCACCTAATGCAGACATGGCAATTAAAGTATCTCCGTACGCACCTCCCTGCGCTTGTAGCATTTGGTAAAATAGAAATTCGTAAGCAGAAAGTGAAACCCCAATTAATCCCAAGTAGAGCAGAGGTTTTAATGCTTGTCTGCGTCTACCAACACCAATGAGAATTAATCCCACACCAAGGGTATATAATCCTGTCCAAGTGGTGAAAGTATTGAAACGCAACACAACGCTAAATAATGCATAGATAATCGGTAAAACATGGAAACTGCTGGGAAGTTCCTGCAAACGGTGTTTTCGTTTCCACCATTCCCCAAAAAGTTGACTTGCTAAACCCAGAGCAATATTTGCGATCGCAATTTTTATTGTTGTTCTGCCACCAAATGCTAATGCTTCAGATGCAAGTAATTCTAAGCACCAACCAATACCGTAGAATGCCCAGTTACTCGGTTCATTCAAACTGCGGAAGGTTACAGATAATAAGGTGATGAAAGCAGCAAGAATGTAGAAAATATCTGCTGTGAAAAGACCTTGATAAACCCCGACAGAATGTAAGGTTAAAGCTAATAATTCTATACCAAATAATATACAACCCCATTTATTTGTCGCTTTCGCATAAATTATAAATCTTCCTCTTAATAAGGGTGTTTTTTGATTTTCCTCGGTAATTGAATTAACTTGAGATAACGAATTTTGATTATTATTTGAATTTTGGATGCTACGACTCAGTAAATATTTACGTGTCATCCATAAACCAAGAATCATAATGCTACTAACAATAAACCAACCCGATATTGAAAGTAAAGCTAAACCAGGTATCCCTTCCCACAATACAACCCCAATAAATGCCAGAATAAATCCAACTGTAATTAATGCAAATTCCTGACTTTGTAAATAACCAGTATTTACCAACATCAACACAGCAGCAACACCTAAACCGATTAATCTGGTCTTTGTTAACGGTAAAGTAAGTAACTGGGAAAGACACAACGAAATAACACTTGATACACTATTTACTCTTCCTTTTACCCCTGTACTACGACTTGCAATTGCACTTAAAGTTATCGGAGTCACCAACCAAATTGTAGACCAATAATATGGTTTAGAATAAATCTCAGATAAATTAGAATTAATAGTTACTAGTAACAAATAAAAACTAATAGCACCTAATCCAAAACCAGCATACCAAGCACTACGTTTCCAGATTCCAGCACCAACGCTAAATATCCATTCTCCCACCATTAAAATTAATAATATTGCCGCCCAATATTCATATCGCAGTGTGGGTATTCCCCAATTAATACAAGAACAAAATGCCAGTATTGCAGTGACATGAGTAAGATAGATAATATTAGGAGAAAACACATAATTAGAATTTTCTCTTTGCCTCTTGTGTTTCCGATACGTAACAACAGCGAGAGTAATAGCAGAGAAAACAAGATTTAAAGAAAGTAATCCAGAATTAGAAGCTGCAAGAAAAGTTAACAGAATTCCAAAAACTAAACTAACTCGTTCGCTAAAATCTGCGATCGCAATTTTTTTAGAAATACTATGAAACCTGCGAAAATATTCACTAAAAGCGACAATTGCCAGCAAATAAGGGAATAAACCCAAACTCCACAATCCCCAATAATCACTACGCAAATTTGTAAATTTAATCGCAACTGTAGTTATTTGTAACTGTAAATCAACAGGTACTAAACGCCATATTAACCAATTAGCCTGTAATCCAATTAAAAATATCGTTGTAAAATCCGATTTAAAACTAAACAATTGCAAACGTTTAGCCAAAATCCATAAACCCAAAGCGCTCACAGCAAGAGCTTGTGCGGGATGGGAGACAACAGACATAACCCAACCCAAAAATATTAAAACACCACCGATAAACTGCCAAGGAAACGCCAGAGAAGGAGACAACGAAGCTCTTTCCTCCCCAACTTCCCCTAACCGAGTCACCAACCATCCACAGATTGCGATCGCAAGTCCTAATAAAGTAATATCAACACCAGTAACAAATATACCTCGTGATAACAACAAACCTAAAGCACAAATAATTAAAAAAACAGGTAAATGAATACCCCTTTTTCTTTCTTGATTATCTACTCGTTGAATTTCTTGATTTATCTCTAAAGATTTCTGATAAACATTAATCAAACTGGTTCCAATCATTGCAATATAAATCGCAACTAAAGAAAAACCAGGAATACTCCAACCCAAATGTAAATATGACAACCCCAGGATATTAATAACCCTTAAACCACTAAATAATCCCAAATTCCGACTAGGCAAATTAGTATTAATTAACCGACTATTCCCAATCGCAATAGCAGTGCCAGTTAGAGTTACAAATGCAACAGCCATTACCAACCATCCCAACGGATTCTGCCACAACCTAAACCCATCAATAGCCCAAAAATTCACCGGAATTAGCAATTGAGTGACAACTAACAAACCTTGCGTCGTCAACCTCAAATTTGGTTGCTTCCCAGCCCAAAAACTCACCCCAAAAAAGCTTAAAGTATAGACAAGTAAAACTCCATACTGCCCCGAAATCGGAAACCTTTCCCACTGACTCGCAGCTAACAAACCCGACGAAACAACTACTAAGAAGATACCTAAAAATAGTAACCAGCGCACACTCAATTCTGCCTTGAGTGACTGCAACATCCCAGCTAGGACATCCGGTTTTTTTGGTAGTTGTGTTTTCTCTGGTTTTAAAGAGCTTGCAGGTAAAGTCTCTACATTATGTACAGTTTTTTCCGGGATAAAATCAGGTTGTTTCTGCAAACGACAAACCAAATGTTCTCGGCATATTTGCCTAACTTGAGAGTCAGAAATTAAACCTAATTCCAGCCAGATTTCGATTCCTACCAGCAAATCGGGATGGTAGGATGGAAGCCTGACATTAATATTCAGTGATTGTTCAAAGTTGGACGACATAAACTGTAGCTACCAGCTAGGTAAGAAAGGAGATGCAAGACTAATCTAAACCAGTCAAGAACCAATATGAAGGCAAAAGCGATCGCATCCATAAATTTAATATTCATGAGCTGCGATTAGATTTTCGCATTACCTGTGACAGTTTGTGTAAAGTAGCAAATTATGCCTACCCAATTTCAACAACCAGATTTTTATACTTGTATCTTTGACAACACACTGAGAAGTGCAATAAAACTATTCTCTAGAAATTGGGTTTCTCCCCTCACGAAAAATCTCAAATTAATATGCAAAGTCCAAGAAACCCAATTTCTCCCCTAACGCGATAACCCCAAAAAATCAATGTTTCATAAAGCATTTGGTGATGGGAGAAACCTGGTTTCTATTTGTGTTGAGTCAAAGATAGTCATACTTGCTTTGAGAGAAACCCGGTTTCCTGAGTTTGTTTAATATTTTCCTTACCAAATTGCATCTAAATTCAACACAAACCCAGGCAAAATATCCTCACCAGACAAACTAATAGGATTATCTAAAACTTCCACTTCCTGACCAATCCGATAAATCTCAACTTTTCGTAATTTTCTATTAATTAACCAACCCAAATGTACACCATTACTTTTATATTCCTCCATCTTTTTTTGAGTAACTTTCAAACTATCACTTGGGGAAAGTAACTCAATGACAAAATCTGGATAAAGCGGTAAAAATCTGGTTTGCTGTTCCGGAGTTAATGCATTCCATCTTTCCAATTTAACCCAAGATGCATCAGGCGATCGCTCTGCACCATTCGGTAATTTGAAACCTGTAGATGAGTCAAATGCTATACCAGCACTATCTATATCTGACCAATTAAATAATTGTTGATTGACTCTACCGTTTCTATTTCCTGATTCTCCCCCAACTGGTGGCATAATGATTAATTCCCCTGTTACATTGCGCTCAAATCTGACATCAGGATTTGAACTACATAATTGATAAAATTGCTCGTCTGTTAACTCGATAACTGATTTGAAATCTACTATTAAAGCTTCCATCCCATCCTCAAAAAATCAAAGGTTCAATTTTTGCTTGCACTTCCTCAATTAAATTTTGGCTGACTTTTTCCACAAACTCAACATTCCTAGCTTGCCAATCCAAAGATTTTATCTGGTCTGTCAGAATAACTCCACTAATTTTCATTCTTTCTGATAATATTACTTCAAATGGATAACCCTTTTGTTGACTTGTAATAGGCATAAATAAAGCTAGAGATGTTTTACAATTATATGTAGCTGGTGAAACCGTAAAAGCTGGTCTTCGTCCTCTTTGTTCGTGACCTTTAATTGGGTCAAAATTTAAGTAAACAATATCTCCGCGATCGGGAATATAAATGTTAGTTTCTCGATTGTTTTCTGTCACCAAATTTCCTTCCCTTTAGCTGCACCACTATGAATTTCTCCATGCAGATTTCCTGGTGTTATTCCTCCAACCATTTCGTCTAAAGAATAATTTTTGCGTTTACTTAGTTTCAATACCAAACTTCCATCAATAATTTCTAGTTCGACTTCCGAACCCTCAGCTAAATCGATTTCCTTAGCAAGATTTTGAGGAATCCGAATTGCTAGACTATTTCCCCATTTGGCTATGTTTGTAAACATTTTGTTTGTTCGAGCGGCATGATGTATATACTCTGTATCTACATTGTAGCTCGATTATTGATATTGGGATTTAAACAACATAATTGATAAAATGGCTCGTCTGTTACATCGCACAAGTTCAGCAAGGGGGAAAAAATTCCCCAGATAAGTAAATATCAACATTTTCAAGCTTTTTAGCACGATACTCCACAGGAGTCGCTACGCGATCGCATTATCCATACCTTACAGGTGCGATCGCGCTTGTGTATATACTATGTATCTACAATTGTAGCTAAATCAATTTGCGATAATCGACTATACCGAGTCTAATCAAAGATTGTAAATTTTACGCTGATATTAGTCTTTGTTTTGGTTCAAGAATAATACGTCCTAATTCTTGAGCAGTTTCTACCCATTCCTGCATAATAATTTCTACATTTTTGAGTGCTTCTTGATAAGTTTCCCCATCAGCAGCACAACCAGCTAATTCTGGTACTTCGGCAATAAATGCTTGGTCTTCTTCGCTCCAATAAATGTTAATTTTATAACGTAGTTTCATAATATCAAAAGCTCTATTTTGGCTCGAACTTCTGCAATTACAGCAGTTTGCTATCTCTATTGTGTGTATATTCTGTATCTACAATTATAGTTTCCTTTAATTTGACATCAATTTTTTTTTAAGATTCGGAAGTTGTAATTCCTAACTATTTGGCAGTTGTGAGTCAAAAATTATAACAGAGACATTTTGATAATTATTAATGTTCTGTCCCACTACATTCAGCCCAATATGCTAATTTATAAACTATAGAGACTCTGATTCTACTATACTATATGTAATCGTTTACTTTATTGATAAATTTGATTAGTTTTGGATTGATATATACGAAATTTTTCCAAAAAATATCAACTTGTAAAGTAGGATATACTTCCTTCTTATTAGCAGGATTATATACTATATCACACCTACTACAGTGATATATTTTATTCCATATATCACATGCACGCTGCCAGCTATTTATATGTTCTTGATAAGAATTACCCGAATAGATATATACATCAGATAAATCGTATAACTTGTTTGACAATCGAAGGGAAATAAGTGTTGCAGTTGCGACAAAAGCAATTACGCTAAAGAAGAAAGCCCAAGCTAATAAACCTATTAGAAATTCATTATAGAAAAAAGCTCTTATAAGAGACATGCCCAGGAGTGATAACAAAACACACAAACTAGAAAAAAAACAAGATTTTTTTACAGCCTTTAGGGAAACCCAAGGCTTTTTTGGCTTTGTTGGCGGGGTAAAAACACTACTAATAATGGTTTGAGTAGAAGCATTTAAATTAAAGCTTCCTGATAATTGGGCATTAGAAATACCTGAAGAATATATGGAACTTATCTTTTTAACCTTATCTATCTGATTACAATGAGGACAATTAATGATCATGGCTAATTATGCTTAATTTCAGCAAAGTGTACTCAAACTTGAGTATTCCCACTTTTCTAAATTTTCTAACATTGGATTATCGTTTATGTATATTATTAGGCTTTAGATTAGGATTACTAAGCAAGTATAACTAGATAAATATGTATGCTCTTTCAAAATAAAAAAAAGACGCGATCGCACGCGTCTCTAGGTTAGATTAATGGTTTTTCAAAAACCAAATTATTCGATTCCTTCAATCCGATCTTCAACTTGTTGATACAATTCACGCAATCTATCGAGATTCTCTTCACTGGTTTCCCAATAACCGCGTCCATTTGCTTCCAACAACGTCGTCACCATCTTGCGGAACGAATTAGGATTCAGGTTCAATAACCTTTCCTGCATTTCCTTGTCTTCCATAAAGGTGGTATTCGCATCTTCATATATCCAGTTATCAACAGCACCTGCTGTTGCACTCCAACCAACAGTATTCACCAATCGCTTGGATAACTCCCTGACACCTTCGTAACCATGACTCAGCATCCCTTCGTACCATTTGGGATTCAACAATTTGGTACGGGAATCCAAACGCACGGTTTCCGAGAGCGATCGCACTTGGGCATTTGCTGTGGTGGTGTCTGCCATATATGATGCTGGCATTTTCCCGTCGTCACGTAGACTTGCTACCAATTTTGTTGGGTCAGAATCGTAGTAGTGGGATACGTCTGTTAAAGATATCTCCGAAGAATCCAGGTTTTGGAATGTGACTGAGGCAGTTTTCAAGGTTTTCTCGAAGATTTCCCGCGAGTTTTGCATCATCCCCGGATCATCCGCACTGAATGCAAAGGATTTCCGCTTCAGATACATTTCCTGCAATTCACCTTCGTTTTCCCATGTGCTATTTTCTACCGCCAAGTTGATGTTACTGGAGTAGGAACCCGACGCATTGGAGAATACCCTTGTCGCTGCTTGACGCAAATTAATCCCCATTTCTTCCGCTTGTGCGATCGCATGTTTGCGGATGAAGTTCATTTCCAAAGGTTCGTCAGATTCCGCAGCCATTTTTACCCCTTGATCGAGGAGGTTCATTTGGTTGACGAACAAATCTCGGAAGACTCCGGAACAGTTGATTACTACGTCGATGCGGGGTCTACCTAACTCGGCAAGTGGTATCAATTCCAACTTGTTTACTCTACCCAAAGCATCAGCAACCGGGCGAACACCAATCATCCACATAATTTGTGCTAGTGATTCCCCGTAGGTTTTGATGTTATCTGTACCCCAGAGGACGCAGGCGATGGTTTCGGGATAGTTTCCATCGTTTTCTGCCATGTTCCTTGCCAAAAGCCTGTCAACGACGATTTTCGCTGATTGGACTGCGGCTTGGGTGGGGATTGATTGCGGGTCGAGTGCATGTATATTTTTACCTGTGGGCAGTACATCAGGGTTACGAATGGGGTCGCCACCTGGTCCTGGTAAAATGTATTCGCCTTCTAAACCGCGCAATAATCCAGCGAGTTCTTTGTCTGCACAAATTTGTTCGAGGCAGAATTCCAAATACTCAAATAACTTTTTGAGGGAATCGGTATCAACGTTGGTGTAGCCATCTTGGTGTAATGATTCCACCCAAGGCTCTTTTCTACCCATGTTGAAGAAATTCAGCTTGGAAATTAGGGAAACTCGACCTTCTGTGTCAGTTTGGGCTTTAACCAAGGCTGCTACGGCAGAGCGGGTTGCTAAGGTCATGTTTTGCAGGAGTTCCACATCCTTCAAAATCCCTTTATCGCTGTTTTTGTAAATCTCTTCCAAATCGCGATAGATACTGTTAGCAATAATTCTGGGTAAACCGAGAAGTTCTTCTTCCTGACGGTCTAAACTAGCAATATTTACCAACGTTGCGATCGCTTCTTCTGCGCTGGGTGGTTTGCCAATGACATGTAAACCGCAGGGCAATAACCGCGATTCGATTTCCATCAATTTACGGTACACAATTCCCACAATATTATCGCGATCGCATTGGGTCATGTCTTTTGCGTCGGTTTCTGGTAACTCGATATCCTGATCGAGGTTGACCATCCGCGCTTTATCCATGATTGTATTCACAATGGGAATACCACGACCACCATCTTTGAGGGTTTGGTAGGAAGCAATTAATTCGCTGAGTTCCTTTAATCCTTTGTACAGACCAGCATTTTCTGCCGGAGGTGTCAAGTAGGAAATTGTTTCCGCGTAACCACGACGTTTAGCAATGGTGGCTTCGCTGGGGTTATTTGCTGCATAGTAATACAAGTTGGGAATGCTACCAATCAAATTATCGGGGTAACAATCACCCGACATCCCCATTTGTTTACCAGGCATGAATTCCAGCGAACCGTGGGTTCCGAAGTGTAATACCGCATCCGCACCCCAAACCTTCTCTAGGTAGGTGTAGTATGCCGCAAAACCGTGGTGAGGGCTGGCGGAACGGGAGAACAACAACCGCATTGGGTCGCCTTCATAACCAAATGTTGGTTGAACACCAATAAATAAGTTACCGAAGTGTTTTCCGTAGATAAGTAAATTTTGTCCGTCGCTGTTGAGGTGTCCTGGTGGTGGTCCCCAATTTTCCTCTAAACGTTGGGAATATGGTGTTAATTCCTCATATTCGGGAACCGACATCCGATAAGCAACATTCAATTCCGGGCTGTTGTATTGTGCTTGTGCGTCGTGAATCACCTGTTCCATCAAGTCTTTGGCGCTTTCAGGTAACTCCGGCAAATCATAACCGTTTTGTTTGAGTGCCTTCATTACCTCATAGATGGAAGCAAATACATCTAGGTAAGCAGCAGTTCCCACATTCCCTTTATCGGGGGGGAAACTAAACACAGTAATGGCGACTTTCTTATGTAATTTGGGCTTTCTGCGGAGACTTGCCCACTTCATTGCTCGGTTTGCGATCGCTTCGACTCGATCCTGTAATGCGATCGCTTTCCCTGTTGTTCCATCCCTACCCGACATCACAATCGGTTCAATCGCACCATCCAATTCGGGAATCGCAATTTGTAAAGCTACTTGAATCGGGTGTAAACCCAAGTCACTCTCTAACCATTCCTCGGTAGTTTGGAATACCAAAGGTAACGCCACCATATACGGACGATTCAAGCGTTTGAGGGAGTCAATCGCCTTCGGATGGTCTTGTCTAGCTGGTCCACCAACCAAAGCAAACCCAGTCAAAGATACTACCGCATCCACTTGCACTTGCTTAGTAGTCGGCTCATAAAAATAGGCATCGACGGGCTTAGAAAAGTCCAAACCACCAGCAAATACAGGAATTACCCTCGCACCCAATGATTCCAATTCCTGAATTATCGCCACATAATGGGCATCATCACCAGTTACCAAGTGGGTACGCTGTAATACTAAACCAACACAAGGCGCTAAAGGGTCTTTTAAATCTGAGGGAATATCTTTGCGGCTATTATACCAGTTGAGATACTCCCGCACGTCTTCATACATGTTAGGCGCGAGGGGATGCCACACACCCATATCCAGGTATGTAACTGGTTCCTGATATTTGAATGGGGTATCAGGAGAGACAAAATTTCGCGTATCCACATCCTTCAATACATACTTATCAGCCAACATTAACAGGAAATTCCCCAGATTTTCCGGGGAACCACCCAGCCAATATTGAAAACTGAGCATGAAATTCCGTGCATCCTGTGCCTTATCCATTGGCAGGTACTTCAGCACAGTCGGAAGTGTCCGCAATAGCTTCAGCATTCCATCCTCGAAGCCAGAACCAGCTTTTTCCTTGCGCTTCTTCATGAACTGCGCGATCACACTTTTCGATTGTCCCAACTGTGCCATCGAGAAACTACCCATTTTATTGAGTCGCATTACCCCAGGCATCGATGGAAAGACAACCGCAACATCGAGGTTATCCCGAATTGGCTGTACCGCTTCAACTACTTTCTGCGCTAAATCTTCAATAAAAATTAATGAGGCAATAAAAATATTTGCGGTTTCCAACTCCCGCTTAAACTCCGCGTAATTTTCTGGATCGCGAAGTTCTTCAATCAAATAGCCGCTAATCTCGATCGCAATATTCGGGTTATTAGCGTTAATCTCCCGAACCGCTTGCGACAAAGCACTTTGGTACTGCGACTCTAGCACTACATAGACCACCTTGAGAAAATGCCGTCCCCGCAAATCATCGGGGGCAATATGACGAATGGTGGACTTGACATGAGTGAACATGCTAACGAAGCTCCTTAAATGCGTGTTCTCTTCTTGAAAAGGACATGGATGGTAAGCATCAGCAGACCTACATGCTTTATGTTCAGACAATTTGGGTCACTATTGAAGTTTTTATCAGAAAAGGTCTTCATAATGCCCTATTTTTCGCCTGTTTGACACAAAACGATATAAAAACTGAGTTTTTTTGTTACAGAAGTTTAGAATAGCAGAAAGTAAACACTCACATAAATAATAATTTTTCGTTACAAATCTAGATAGTTATTTAGTGATTAAATTTTTATATGATTATTTGGAAGTTAAGTTGTAATAAATTTTACCTTTTATCTTTATGTAGAGAAACTGCGATCGCATTCTTTCTCAAACACTCAACTTAAAAACATAAAAATCCAAGAGTGTCTATATACCCTTGGAGATAAATTTATAATTTTTATGCTAAGTAAATCTACGAATCGGGATTTTCTGTTGTTGTAGATTGTAATACCTGAACTTGCTCAATACTTAAACCAGTCACATCAGCAATAATTGCGATCGCAATACCTTTGTTGAGCATATTGATTGCAACTTCCTTGGGTCCTTGTTCAAGTCCTCTTTGCATTGCTTCTTCTTCAATTGATTGATATACTGCCCACGGGTAAAAACTGAACTTTTGTCATGCTGACTTATGTTGCATCTTTAAGATTTTTACGCAATCTAAAAGTATAGTTGTAACCCGTTTTTAGTATAAATTACAGACTCGCGCATAATATCACTCCGTAGAACTCGTTGAATTAGTTCCTTGTCTAATACTAACCCAGCTAAAATTGATGCAGATGCTGCAACATTACTTTGAATTTGAGAATCATCGATTCTTTCAATCGCTTGTGCAACATCTTGTAATGTTCTAGCTTTATCTTGGGTTTGACTCAGGATTGCAAAAGGTAACAAACCAGGAGAATTCATGAATAAATCGGTTGGTTGTTCCCAAAGTCGAATTACATCAAACTCGTGACGAGTACGTTGAAGTGTAAAAGCTGTTTGGTGAACTAACTCGGATTCGCTAGGTTTTAAATAAATTACAACCTGGTGCATCTGCTTTCGGGGAAACTTCCGATATGTCCGCAAGCGGTAATCAGTCATACGAAAGGGAATTTTGACTTCTGGTTCGGTTTGAAATTCTACATGGAGAATAATGGCAAAATCGGCTGAAAATCATTCAGAGAGAAATTTACAGACTGGATCGTACATGGAATTGAATTATATCAGCCATGTTTCTTGCATCATATAGCTTTTGTATAAGCTGTCACTTAAAAATATACTTTTTAAGTATGGGAATCCATGATTTCCTTTGATGAAACTCCATCAATCCAAATAGGCTTTACCTGAAAATCAAATATGAGTAACCCTGAGAGGAATAAAAGCGCCACAGATAGCCTCCTTTTTGACAGAAGTAATCACCTGAATTAAAGCAAAGTTGAATACATCTAAAAAAGTTTTATTTGTATTAACATGTACAGCGAAAACACCTCAAATTAACTCTAATAGAGACATAGAAGCCCACATGTTTTTCGCATCAATCAAAATTCCGGCTGATAGTTAAGTCGCAAATCTGAGAGATACAAAAAATAGTGCAGTGTAGGCATCTAGACACTTCCGAAAGTGTTCAAAACGAGCGTTACTGGTTTTAATTACCTAATAACGTTCTTCACTATGACAGACTGCTCTAAATCACTTCAAATTACATAGATGTGAAGCAGCTTGTTAAAGACATCGCATTTCGTAACATTTAACCGCAAAATTTTTGGATTTCGCCATAATTTTGTAGATAAACTGAGAGCGATGTCTAACGACGGACTTCGACTACACAACCCCGCAAACCAACCAAATCAAACAATTACAGGAGAAAAATCCATCATGTCGGAAGAAAAAATTAGACAGATAGCATTTTACGGTAAAGGTGGTATTGGTAAATCCACTACCTCCCAAAACACCCTCGCAGCCATGGCAGAAATGGGACAAAGAATTCTCATTGTTGGTTGCGATCCAAAAGCTGACTCAACCCGTTTGATGCTTCACTCTAAGGCACAAACCACCGTATTACACTTGGCTGCTGAACGTGGTGCAGTTGAAGATATCGAACTCGAAGAAGTCATGCTCACCGGATTCCGTAACGTTCGTTGCGTAGAATCTGGTGGTCCAGAACCCGGTGTAGGTTGCGCTGGACGTGGTATCATCACTGCGATCAACTTCCTCGAAGAAAACGGAGCTTACCAAGACTTAGACTTCGTATCATACGACGTATTAGGTGACGTTGTTTGTGGCGGTTTCGCTAACTGCCACTAAATTAGTTATTATTGGTGAATCGTTATTTTTGCGTCGATCATGCGCGATTTATCAAGGGCATTGGGATATTGTCGAGTTAGTACCCAGAGGCAGCATACAGAAGGGCACGGCTTGGAACGTTATATCCATCGGTTGAAGCAGTACGGTTTAACAGAAGAACAAATACATTGGGATATAGAATCAGGTGCTAGCGAGAAGCGCAAAGGATATAACCGGGTTTTGGAGTTAGTGCGATCGCGCCAAGTCGATAAAATTATTGTTCCATGTTTCGATCGGTTTACGCGATCGGCTTTGGGTTGGGAAGTAGCCCGTCAGGAATTACAGGAATTTGGGGTTGAATTAATATTTCTTGATGGTGGGAGTTTGGATTTAGAGACTCCAGAGGGACTATTTACTAGTCGCATACTAGCGGCAATGTCGGCACAGGTTAGGGATAAAAATCGATATAACGCCACTCAAGGACACAGGTATTTTCAAGAAAAGAGAAAGATTTACCAAGCAATATTTGGCTTTGTTAAAGATGGTGATACTGTTGTCCCGAATACTAAGCAATACAGGGATACAGATAAAAAACATGTTGATGTTGCTCGTGAATGTGTTGAAATATTTATCGAGTCAGGGGAATTATCAAAAAGTATTAGAAAATTAACTGAGAAATATGGGTTAGAGCGTGTTGGTAAATTTAAGTTTGAAGATTTCCCCAGAGATGTATCCTCATTCCGTCGATGGCTGGAAAATCCTCAATTATGTGGGATGGTTTGCTATTACCCGTTTAATTCCGATAAAAAGTTAACTTTACAATCAACCCATGAAGGGATTATATCGCTTGGACAACATCAGCAGATAATACAAATATTGGCTATCCATCCGTGTGGTAGGCGTAAGTATAGTACAAACCCGTTGGTGGGATTATGTAAATGTGCTAAGTGCGGTTCGACGATGGAGAAGCGATCGACAAAAATAAATGGTAAAACTTACGAACACTTGAAATGTCCAGGTGCATATCCAAAACCACGTCAACTGAGAAAATGTGACGTGCGAACTTATTTTCGGTTGGAAGATGCCATCGATAATACGATTCAAGCATTAAAGCAAAAGGCTGAAAGTCTCGCTGATAATATGCCAGTCGAAACCACAGAAGTAGTCCCAATCGAGATACTGGAGTTACAACAGCAAATCCTGAAGCTGAAGCGACTAAATGACCCCGACTTTCACAGCACAATCAAGATTAAAGAACAAAAATTAGAAGGTTTATTAAAAACTTCAGAGCTAGATATAGTAGCAGATGCCAGCAGAACCCAGGTTTTGCGTGGCATTGCCGCTAGTTTGGGGTTTTGGGAAGTAGTCACCAGAGAGGAACTAACTGCCATATTTCATGAATTAGTCGAGGAAGTGGTTTGTTCAGTGGCAGATCGAGCGCAATTGTTCGCCGCACGACTCAAAATTTGATTTCGTTCCTCTTCTGGCAGAGATGCTAAGTATCTCTCTGCTGCTGCCCATAAGATATCTGCTACTTTTTTGGAAATCGTCATTGTTCTGTATCGATCCGATTGTTTTTATGTTAGTTCGTTAATGAAAAATTTCTGTTAGTGAAGAACTAAGATGCAGATTACCCAAATGCAGCAGTGAAGACGAAATAGGGGGCTTGGCAGAAGGTAGCGATGAATGTCAAAATTTGTGATTATCGATTAGACATCTCCGGAAAAGATGTAGAGACGTAGCATTGCGGAGGCACGACAAGGGTTCTGGGGAACGCATAATTAAATTCGGTCGATGTCTATTGCGATCGCTGACACCCAACCTTAGTCATCAAAGACTGCTTTGTCGCATAGGTCACTACATCCGCAGAAAGGCACTATCTTGCACAAATCCATGATGAAATATGTTATTGATATGGAGGCAAGATGGAATATTTGTAAATTTTATTTAAAAAAAGAAAAAATAGGGGGTTATTTATGGTATAGTTATTTTTTAGTTGACAAATATTTAATAATCGAAAATTTTCCAAATTTTTACAAGTACGACCACTCGATTATAATAAAGTCAAGATATTCAATTAGTCTAATAATACCAGAAGTAGAACCAGAAAAAAAATATTTACAAAAATTAAAAATACTTAGAATTGCGATAATGTTTGGGTTATTTTGAAGGTAATCATGTAACCAAGCATAACTGTAAACCAACAGATTATTCAAATCTAAGGTTTGCAGTTTTGTTTTGTCTAGATGCAATATTTTTACCGTACCATCAAAACTGGAAGAAGCAAGGATTTTACCATCGCGGCTAAAACTGAGATTCATGACCGAGTTATCATGTCCAACAAAGGTTTTTAGTTCTCGATCTGCTTTATCCCATAGTTTAATTGTGCGATCGCGAACCACGACAAGTATATAAAAATCACGCAGCTAATCGACCTAATACTGACATATCCTCTTCGTCCAATTCTACTGGAATTCCACTACGAATTAGCTCAGAAAAATCTTCATTGGGAACCATAATTGTTAATGTATATAAACGCGATGAACCCGTATTCTTGATCATATGAGTTCCTGTTGGCGGGACTAATAAACTATCTCCGGTTTTGATTGGCATACTCTTACCATCGCAAAGAGCTTCTCCTTCACCTTTGAGAACAAAAAACATTTCTATAGCCCATTGATGGCGATTTGGAGGGGTTTGTCCACCAACATCAAAAATTTCGATACAACAAGTTAAAGAAGTGTTCGCACTGGCTGTATCAAAGATAATTGCTAATCGATTACTATCTTGAGGGCTAATTCGATAGGTTTGGTAATCTTTGGGAGATTTAACAATTGGAATCACACAACTTTTCATGTACATTTAATTATCTCCTGTTAAATTGAGGATTGTATCTAATTAGTATTAATTTGTAGGTTGGGTGGGGGTTTTGCGTAACCCAACATTAATCTACAAAATCAATAATGGTATTTTATTTAATTCAAATTCCTTAATTTAAATCTCTCATTTCCCATCACCAAGAACTTTTTTAATTGCTTGCGAATCGGTGACAAAACCAAAGCATTGGTTCACATTATATATAGTTGCCTGCCAGCAATATTCTGGTGAAGTTGTCGCAGTACAATCTTCAACTAAAATGCAGTCATAACCTAAAAAATTAGCATCTTGTAATGTAGCCATTACACATTGGTCGGCATTTACACCAGCGAACAGTATTGTCGTACGTCCCAGGTTACGAAGGATACTATCTAGAGGAGTATCCCAAAATCCACTCATCCGATATTTACTCACCTTAATATCTTGGGGTAACTGTTCGAGTTCATCGACTACAGCAGCAGCCCAACTACCTTCCATGAGGACTTCTGCCCCATTTACAGGTAAGCGATCGCATAGTCCAATCCCTTCACCAGTAGGATTATATACATGCAATAAGTTAGCGCTAATATTCATCAAGTCGGGACGATTTCCCCAATTTAGCCAGATTACCGGGATATTTGCTTGTCTGAGTATGGGTAATAAATTTTGCAAGGGTTTAATCGGTTGTCTTGCTGGGGTGACATCTACACCAATATGTGATAACCAACCATCAGGATGACAAAAATCATTTTGCATATCGATCACGAGAATAGCAGTTTTTGCCAAATCGACACGTACCTGTTTGGTAGCAGTTGTTAAGATAACGGGTTGTGGGGTTTCTGATGGACGTGTAATATCTGCTATTTCCTGATTTACTGTCCAAGCATTAGGTGCTATTCCTAGTTTCCGAAGGGGTAGATTCATAAAAATTGGTAAATGAGAAAGGGGATTGGGCATTGGAATTAGATATTTCTTGATTACTGATTCCTGACTTTTTATTCCTAACTCCCAACTCTTTTTTAACTCGAAAATGGTTTGTTGAGTCTAATTACTTAATTAAGGTTACAATCATGGACTTTACTATTGAGAATGCTTTAATTGCCACACAGGATGATTACACGACACTATCTGTAGGGGTTTCAGATGGGAAAATTAGTACTATTTCTCCCCAGGTTGAGAGTGTTGGTACGTCAATGCCTGCTGATAATAAGCTGTTGCTTCCTGGTTTTATCAATGCACACACTCACTCTTCAGAAATGTGGCAACGGGGAATAATGTCGATGTTTCCCCTAGAATTGTGGCTAGCAGAACTTTACGATTTTGCCCCTCTGGATATCGAAAAGGTTTATTTAAGTGCGTTGGGTACTGCTGTGGAAACACTGCTTTCTGGTGGTACTAGCGTTGTCGATCATCTGGTTTTAATTCCTGGGAAGGAGCTGGAAACGATCGCAACTGCTGTACGTGCTTATCAGGAGGTGGGTATTCGTGCTTTTATCGCACCATTGATTCAAGATGAATCTCTGACTGCGGGGATTCCTTCGGGGGATACAAAGCAAAGTCACGAAGCTTATTTTCGTTCGACTCAAGCTACTTTGGATATTCTTGAAGAGGCTGTTAAGCTGTTTCATAATCCCGATATTGGTATGAGCATTTTGGTTGCTCCCACGGGAATCCAGTTATGTACAGATGCTTTGTTTACAGGATGTGCCGAATTAAGCGATAAATATAATCTTTGCCGACATTCCCATTTATTGGAAACTAAAGCACAAGAGAAATTAGCCCAGGAAAAATATGGTTGTACCGCAGTTGAGCATTTGCAGCGCATTAGCTATTTAGATTCACGCACATCCCTAGCGCATTGTGTTCACTTGACTGATGGGGATATTAAAATTCTGGCTGAGACGAAATCGACTGTTGTTCACAATCCTTTGAGTAACTTGCGTTTGGGTAGTGGAATTGCTCCAATTTTAAAATACCGTCAAGCTGGGGTAAATGTTTCCTTTGGTTGTGATGGTGCTTCCAGCAACGATTCCCAAGATTTACTTGAAGCGATTAAGATTGGTTCGATTTTACACAACGTAACCGACTTTGATTATCAGCATTGGATTACACCACGTCAATCTGTGAAAATGGCTGCTTTGGGTGGTGCTATTGGATTAAATATGGGGGAATTATTAGGTACTTTAGATGTTGGGAAAAAAGCTGATTTAGTACTTTATGATTTAACAAGTTTATCGTTATTACCCCGTACCGATCCTATTGGTTTATTGGTTCTTGGTCGTCCAACTAATATAGTGGATAGTGCCTGGGTGAATGGAAAGCAAGTTGTTGCTAATGGAAAAGTTACAACTATTGATGTTGATAATTTGCGCCAAGAATTATTTAAAAATAGTCAATGGCAAACCCAACGAAAATCTAAAACTGTGGCTGAATTAGAAGCACATTATCGCTTAGTAATGGGATTGTAAAAAAGATACATAAAATTACAGTCTAGTATGTCTTTATACATAACTAGAGTACTCCTAAAAACTAATATCCCCGACTTTTGGGGATATTAAAAAATCTGTAAAAACTTCATTTAACCTACGAATAAATACTTGTATAATCATCATGTTTCAATGATTGATTGAATTATTCACATTATTGAGATGTGGATATTAGGGTGTCAAAATTAACAAATATAGGCATAACAATGACCGATTTAGCAGGTAATACATCAGCACAGGCAAGAGATAGAGATATATTTTCCCAGACACTTTCAGGTACAGTATCAAACTTGGGTGATACTAATAATTTTTACAAATTTTCCCTCAGTGGATCGAGTACAGTAAACCTGTCACTAGCAACTGAAACATCTAGTGTTGGTTTAGATGTTATTCATGATACAAACTCGAACGAGCAAATATATACCGGAGAAATAATTTCATCACAAATTATTGATGCAAATTCCCAGTTTAATAACGGCATCAATTTAGAAAGCGGAGAGTATTTTGTCCGAGTGTGGTATGTTGACGGAGGAGAAGCGGCTTATGAACTCAACCTACAGCAAAATCCAGCAGGAAAGTCAACAATAGACTTAGCGGGAAATACTTTTAGTAATGCGAGAGTAATTTCTCTTAATTTATCCAACTCCGAAAGTCGTAATCCAATAACTTCAACCTATAGCGATTGGGTTGACCAAAGCGATCGCACCGATATTTACCAGTTTACCTTGGATACAACAAATGCGATCGCAGACCTGAAAGCAACTGGATTGGGGGGAGATATTGATTTGCGACTTTATAACAGTACGGGTAATGAAATCGATACATCTTCATTAGTTGGTCAACCAAGGGAAGCAATAACTCGAATATTACCAGGTGGAACCTATTATATAGCAGTAGATGCACCTTTTTCGGGAGAAGGAACCCAATACAACCTGGAGTTTGGTACTATCACCTATCAGGAACCAGGAAACGAAGCAACTACAGCACAACCATTACCCATCTCCTTGATACCATCATCTGACCCAAGTATGCTGCGGGGAAAGGTATTTTTAGAAGATACAATTGGTGCAGGAGATATTGATACTTGGAAAATCGCTAGTAATTTTAGTTCTGGTAGTAATCTGACTATTAGCAGTTCCACAATGAATCTGAGAAATATCAATACCGTCAATCTTAACTTCAAATTATTCCAAGATTTGGATGGAAATGCTCAACTTGACGCAGGGGAAGAAATTACACCATCACGTTTCGATTACAATAGCTTCTTTGCAACTTGGAAATTTAATAATCTGCGCGATTCTACTTTTGGTGAGTACTATATCCAAGCAAGTTCAAATTCTCAGAATAGCTTCAATTATTCATTTAATACTACTTTGGATGAAATAGTCACAAGTAGTTAATTATTGTATTTTAACGCAGAGGTAAGCGCAGAGAATGTATGAGAATGATTTGAGTGGATGAATAATTGGTTGTGCAATGAGGGTACATACAGTTTTGGGTGCAGGTTTGTTAGAATCAGCTTATGAGGAGTGTTTGTATTATGAGTTGAAAAAGAAAGGATTGAAGGTAAATAAGCAGGTTCCACTACCTCTTGTTTATGAAGAAGTACAATTGGATTGTGTTTATCGGCTAGATTTAATGGTAGAAATTGACACTCTCAGGGCTGAAGCCACTGAGATTCTTGAATCTAAGACATGACTTGCTCAATCAGGCTTGCACCAGTTTGAGTAGAGGTCTCAT
>NZ_NTFS01000679.1 GCF_002289455.1 Brunnivagina elsteri CCALA 953 | reverse complement strand
TTTTATCTTGGGCAAGTACAGCAGATGTATTCGCTTGTTTTGTAAGACGCTGCATGTTAGTTTTCACCAACGTCTCATTCGCTCGCATCAATTGGCAGTAAATCTCAGTATCATAAACTCTTTCCCTAGATAAAACCTCCCATAAATAACGCATTTGTCGTTCCTTATCCACCCAACCACCGGGTTTATCGGCAAAAGTTAGGGCAGCAATGTATTTTTCTTGGAGATGTACCCAACGACGATCGGCGATGGGAATGGATGATTCTGACTCCATGAGCAAAGATGCGGGGGAGACATCTGAGTAAATTTCCTCACGTAGTCCATTGTCATCAAGGGTCAAAAGTTGGGGAATCGGACGGGGTGGTGTTTGATTAAATCGTTGCCATAGTTGTTCCCAAAGATTTTCGGCTGTTAAAGGGCGGATATCTAGCCCCATTTTGTTTGATAAAAGTTGTTCCCATAATTGAAATCCGTCGGTGAAAGATGCGTGTAAAAGTCGTTCGATGGCTATGAATTGAAGTTCGTTTATTTCTCCTGTAAATGATTTCCAAGAATGTTCTAATTTCGAGAGAATTTTCTCAATCGCATCGTTTGTGCCAGTGCTATTGGTTTCAATTGTGTAGGTGCAATAAAGACGTAATATTTTTGGTTTACGAACTCCTTGAATTGTTAGTTGTTCTGTTCTACATCGTTCTCCCATTAGTAGATATTGCAGTTCTTTATTAGGGGCAATATCGCTCAAATCTTTGAGTTGCTGTTGTCTTAAATTATCGTTGGTAAACGAACTTAAGTGTATGGTTAAACGTTCGCCATCGGGTAAATCTTTCAATCCTGATTCAATCGCATCAAACACGGGGTCAATCTGTTCGCTACGTAATGTTGAATGAATGCCCGCACATTCAAATCCAAATTGAATTAGAAAATTATCGACACCTTTACGCAGAAGATAAGCACCAATCGAGCGTCCTTGGAGATTTATTTGCAACATTGAAAAAGGAGAAAATGCATCTTCAATAGGTGTTAGGGAAAGTCTATTCCCTCCATTATCAATAATTCGATTACCAACTTTTTGATTTGACACTTACACAACAACCTACATTTTTTTGACTTTGCTTCCTTTTTTTGAATCTACAACTGGCTGGTACAAACATCTAACTCTAATCCAATTAGGGGTAGCAACAAACTTGGATAAAACTCTCCAAGCTCCATTAGCTGTTAATATCCACCAAGTCGCTATTCCCCAAGATGCAACACTACAAGTCCAAACCCAATTGAGTCGCAATAAACCGTGAGCTAAATAGTAAGAAAGTCCGCAAATTATCGCCCAAGGAATTAATTGGTCAGCAGGGAATGGTCCGATATTGGGTTGCTTTCCAAGAGTCACATTAACTTTGCGATATTTTGATTTTTCCTCCATCTTTTTATTAGTGAGTAGTGAGTGGTGAGTAGTGAGTAGTAATAATAAATAGTCCCTTCAGAGGTAATTATGTGGGTAGAAATAAACAGAAACATGTAAATTTACCTAAAAGTCTTACCTCTATTCACCATTCACCATTCACTACTCACTATTCACTACTCACTACTCACCCTCCTCCACCTCCAATAATCAAATTTGCCAGAATATCACCCATCGTCACCGCAATTAAAATAATCATTGGTGTTCGAGCTAAATTTACCCAATCTTCATCCTGTCTTCCAGCTTGAATCACCCTAACTAGCGATATTCCCAGGTAAAGTATGAACAATCCTCGTAATACATTAAACGACAAAGTAATTGCTTCACCTGCACCTGTAAATTGCCCTGTCATCCAAGTTTCTGCATTTTGAAAAAATTGTGCTTGTGTCGGAGTAGAAAGAGCATCTAAACCTCGTCTACGTTGAAAACCGTAGTTTTTCTTCATCTTCTTCAAGATGATTTTTTACCCACAAGCGATCGCTAATTTCAAACGGAT
>NZ_NTFS01000678.1 GCF_002289455.1 Brunnivagina elsteri CCALA 953 | reverse complement strand
GAACCCTTAGTTTATGGCACACTGGCTACTATTACCACATCGATCTAAATGTTTTGTCTTAATTTTTTCTTAAGTTTAAAGGAAAAGAAAAAGTGAATAATTGCAAGGCTTACAAGTTTTTCCGAATGAATAATAGGAATGATATCTTAATAATATGGTAGTAAAAATTAATCATGAAAAATTTTAGTTAAGGAGTGTTGATAAACTTGGAAAGTCATAAAGAAAAAATCCTAGTGGTAGACGATGAAGCTAGCATTCGTCGGATATTGGAAACGCGCCTTTCGATGATTGGCTACGATGTAGTCACAGCCGGGGATGGAGAAGAAGCTTTAGATATTTTTCGCAAATCAGAACCCGATTTGGTAGTTTTGGATGTAATGATGCCAAAGCTTGACGGCTACGGTGTTTGTCAGGAACTACGCAAAGAATCAGATGTACCAATTATCATGCTAACAGCTTTGGGTGACGTGGCAGACCGCATCACCGGATTGGAGTTAGGTGCTGATGATTATGTAGTTAAACCATTTTCGCCTAAAGAACTCGAAGCCCGAATCCGTTCAGTCTTGCGTCGGGTAGATAAAACCGGTGCTTCGGGAATTCCCAGTTCCGGTGTTATCCACGTCAGCACTATCAAAATTGATACTAACAAACGCCAAGTTTACAAAGGTGACGAACGTATTCGCCTCACTGGTATGGAATTTAGCCTGTTGGAATTATTAGTTAGTCGATCTGGGGAAGCCTTTTCGCGATCGGAAATTTTACAAGAAGTCTGGGGATATACTCCCGAACGTCACGTAGATACTCGTGTGGTTGACGTACATATATCGCGACTCCGGGCAAAGCTGGAAGACGACCCTAGCAACCCCGAATTAATTTTAACAGCGCGAGGTACAGGCTACCTTTTTCAACGCATCATTGAGCCTGGGGAGGAATAAAGAATTCAGAATTAGCAGTCAAGACAAAGGTTGAACAACCGTTCGTCCATGCATACAAGTAGGGGCAGGGGCGAACGGCTGTTCGCCCATATTCCCTATATTCCCCAATTTTTCGCCATATTCCCTATATTCCCCAATTATTTGTTTGCGATCGCAAACAAATAGCACGTTTAATTTTAGTACAGATGGACGGGCAGGGATGTCCATCCCACAAGAGCATAAAAACGATAAATTTTGATATGCATGAATTTAGATACACAATTTTTAACTTTTATTTTTCCAATTCATCACTCCGAATTCCTGGATAGACGACCCACCGGGTCGTCTCTACATTCATACTATGTCTAAATCCGATCCAAATCGTGTTTTACGTCGCTTACCAATTGTTGTCGGTTGGTTAGGCGGTATTTTATTGTTTGTAAATCGAATGTTTACATCAGAATTGACAAATTCCCAATCACGTGCAGATGTATTGGGAGTTATTTTGAGTGCTTTGTTAATTTTGACAGGAATGCTGTGGCAGCAAGTACAATCGCGAACTCCCGACTCAGTGAAACTAGTTGGTGAAGAAGGATTTGAAATTGCACCAGAATTACCCGAAGTAGTTAAAACAGAATTAGCCTGGGCATCCCGTCTATTGTTATTGAATACTGCAACGCGATCGCTTGTCGTAGTTTATCAAGGAAAAGTCATATTGCGGCGGGGAATACTAGCTCAAAAATCGGAAGTAACACCAGGTGCAATCTTAAATCGGGTACTCGAAAAACAAAAGCCCGTTTATTTAGTAGATGTAAAAGCGTATCCTGGCAAGATCGAATTTGACTATTTACCAGAAAATACACAAGGTATAATTTGTCAACCTCTGGCAACAGAAGGGGCAATGATTTTAGGTGCAAACGCACCACGAAGTTATACCAAGCAAGATGAAAACTGGATAGCGGGAATCGCCGATAAATTAACTGTTAGTCTAAAAAATTTAGAACTTAAGAGTAAAGACTATTAAGCTAAGGTAGTTATATAG
>NZ_NTFS01000677.1 GCF_002289455.1 Brunnivagina elsteri CCALA 953 | reverse complement strand
TGGTACTGCCGTACTAAAAGTAATTATAACCATTTAACAAGAATAGATTTTCTCTTCTTTTTATTCCGTTTTTGATTTCTGGATTGGATTGCGATCGGCTTCTAACTGGCTTATATCCCCAGCTTGTAGAAGCATGGGGAATTACTTGAATTAGTTAAAAAAGCTTTTTATTTCATTTCGTCCTTAGCATTAGCAAAAGCCCAATCCAACCAAGGAAGCAACGCTTCAATATCAGCAGTTTCCACGGTTGCACCACCCCAAATCCGTAAACCAGGAGGAGCAGAACGGTAAGCAGCAACATCAAAAGCGACTTTTTGCTTCTCCAGCAACTTTGCTAATTTTTTAGCGCATTCGGCTTGTTGTTCCCCACTCAAACCCACAAACCATGCATCAACAATTTTTAAACAAATCGAAGTACAAGAGCGAGTTTCCACAGATTCTGCCAAAAAAGCAGCCCAATCACTCTTTTCCACCCATTTCGCCAATACAGCCAAATTAGCTTCACTACGGTTAATTAATCCCGCAAGTCCACCAATACTTTCTGCCCATTTCAACCCATCCAAAGCGTCTTCAACACACAACATCGAGGGAGTATTAATCGTATCACCCTTGAAAATACCTTCAATCAGCTTACCCTTACTCGTCATCCGAAATAACTTCGGCAAAGGACGAGGGGGTTGATAAGTCTCCAAACGCTCCACAGCACGGGGAGAAAGCACAATCACACCATGTTGAGCTTCTCCACCAAGTACCTTTTGCCATGAATAGGTGACAACATCAAGCTTTTCCCAAGGTACATCCATTGCGAACACTGCTGAGGTCGCATCGCAAATCGTCAAACCTTCCCGGTTATCTGGTATCCAATCACCATTGGGAACTCTTACCCCAGAAGTGGTTCCATTCCACAAAAAGACCACATCGTGACTAAAATCAACTTGCTTGAGGTCAGGTAAACTACCATAATCTGCCTTCATCAAGCGAACATCAGACAACTTCAACTCAGTGGTAACATCTGTCACCCATTCTTGACCAAAGCTTTCCCATGCCAAAATATCAACTGGTAGCTTACCTAATAAGGACCACATCGCCATTTCCACAGCACCCGTATCAGAAGCTGGAACTATTCCTAAGCGGTAGTTTGCGGGTACACCCAAGATTTTTTTCGACAGTTCAATAACTTCTACCAATTTTGCCTTACCATCTGCCGAACGATGGGAGCGACCCAAGCAGGCGTTGGATAGATTTGATACCGACCACCCTGGTCTTTTCGCGCAGGGACCGGAAGAGAAATTAGGAACTTGAGGTTTAACAGTGGGGGGATTAAGAAGAGTTTCTGGCATCAGTCTGAAAATTATGGCTAAAGTGTGCGGCTAATTTTAGTGCTGGGTTAGATCATACCTTGTTTACTTGGGGTTATTACATAAGGTGAACTGCTGTTATCTTATCCTCGGCATGTCACAGATTGCTGACTATTGTCACATGTCAATAGACGCTAATGCAGGAGTTCTGTTTTTCAATCTTTTTCTTTTACCAGAATTTTCTAGTACATTTTAGTGGAAATAAATCTACTATCTCCAAGCTCCAAAAGCTGATTTTTCGGCAATATTTCTTCTTTATTCTGACGAATTACTTCAACAATTTTGTACTAGTTTAAGCTTCGAGGGGGAAGAGTCAAAACAATTCGCAATACCCCTCCGGGGAAGCAAGCTACGTAATACTCGCGGAACGAGAAGCAAGCTACGCAATTCGCAATTAGTCAAATGATTGAATTAGCTGAAAATCGTTCTCCACTGCTACTAACCAAACCAATGCGTGCTAAATTGCTTGCTTTTTTTAGCTTGCGTTTGACTCATTTTCAACCGACTTCCTAAAATTAAGTAGTATTTATACTTATATGAAACTAGATTTTAGATTGATTAAAATGCTTGTTGGGAAAATAGTTGGGGGAAATAAGGATTATTACTTAATATGAGAGATTTATTATCCTTATGCTC
>NZ_NTFS01000676.1 GCF_002289455.1 Brunnivagina elsteri CCALA 953 | reverse complement strand
GCTTACTGATTACTGATTACTGATTACTGGTTATTATTTTTTTAACTCCTAACTCCTAAAAATTAACTATTTAAATCATCTTCTAAAGCTTTACGAGCGATACGGGTAACAGAAAGTGAAACTGCAACAGTAGCTGCAAAACCAATAATACGAAGTGACCATTGTAAAATCGGGTTAGTTTGTGGGCTTTCCATACCAACCATAGCCAAATCGCTTGTGAGCGAACCGATGTAAACATACATGACTGTTCCCGGAATCATGCCCATTGAACCTAAAATATAATCTTTGATTGATACTTGCGTGATTCCAAAGGCATAATTTAATAAGTTGAAGGGAAATAATGGCGATAGACGAGTCAAAAATACAATTTTTAAACCTTCACTGCCAACTGCCCTATCTACCGCTTGAAATTTTGGGTATTTCTCAAGTATCCCGGCAATGCGATCGCGTGATAAATACCGTCCAATTAAAAACGCGAATGTTGCACCAATTGTTGCAGCAATCAATACATAAATAGAGCCACGAAATACACCAAAAATCGCACCACCACCTAAGGTTAATACTGAACCTGGAATAAATAATATTGTTGCTAAATTATAAATAACAATAAATGCAATCACTCCAAAGGAACCAAGACTTCTAATCCAAATCAATGATTGCTGTAATAATCCTTGAATATTTAATGTTTTAGCTACAATGATTGCCATAGCAACAAAAATTACTAGTATAGTAAATCTAATAAATAATGATAAACGGTGTTTACCCATCTTTTATTCAGAATAATGTGAGAGATTAACTTAATTTTAATTCGGATAATAGATACAGAAGAAACTCTAACACCAAATAATTTTATTCATTGTTAGCTAGTAACTATTAATTTATTATAAATGTTGTATAAAATATCATCATCGCCTCATTAGTATTTATAAACTAGTACTTTTTACTTGTACCTTGTTGTACTAGTATATACAAAGAAAATGAGAATTAGCTTAAATTATACTGAATTTTATCCTAAGTATTATTTTTACCGCGATACCAATATCTAATCTGCGTTGGAGAAACTCCTAAAAAATAAGCAATAATCGCAATTTGGTTAATTAAAGTCGTTTTGAAAACCCCTTTTTGTAACCATCGACGTGCAGATGTTAAAACTGCTGTCTGAACAATCGCAATACTTCCAATACGCTGTAAACGTCGCATCATTTCAAAATCTTCCATGATGGGTATTTCGGGAAAACCACCCACTTGCTCAAACACCTCACGTTTAATAAAAATTGCTTGATCCCCGTAAGGAAGGTGAAAAAAGTGCGATCGTATCCTTACTCCCCACTCTACTAACCGCAAACTCCATCCCGATGCATCTATTCTCAAATTAAATGCACCAGCTACAACACCAGGTTTCTCCAACGCATCACGAACCATATCATCAAACTGCAATGGTAAAGTAGTATCCGCATGGAGAAACAGCAAAATATTACCAGTTGCTAACAAAGCACCTACATTCATTTGACATGCACGACCAGGGTTAGAACAAATAACTTTTATACCCAATCCTTGTGTAATTCCTACCGTATCATCTTGCGAACCACCATCCACAACAATCACTTCAATATCCTTAGCAAATTCAGTGCTGGTAATTGCAACTTCAATATTTTTTTCTTCATTAAGAGTCGGAACTATAATTGAAATCTTACCAGTTTGATTATATTGGTAGTTCATATTTACAATTTTTTCACCTAAATCAATCAAGATAAGGTAGTGAGAAAATAAAAACTAATTATATAAAAGATTACTACCATGAATATCTAAAAAGACTTCTAAACCTGACTGAGGCAAAATCAATTCATAGGCTCTTATCCAGCTTAGAAGCGAAATGTGGGTTCTAAACAGTCAAACAAAAAGCCAACTCTAACTAATATTAGAGTTGGCTTTTTGTTATCGATAAAAAACAGCCCTGGCACCGAGCAATTGTTGCATGGGGCAACCCCCGTACTA